>JAFGJG010000187.1 GCA_016929195.1 Thermoleophilaceae bacterium | reverse complement strand
AGTGGCACGCGGCCAAGCCGGGCTCGATCGTGAACGGCGCGGCGGCCCCGGGCAAGCGCTTCGCCCCCGCCGAGGTCAAGAAGTCGCCGCCGCCGCAGTACACCTCCGTTTTCGGCAACGCGCTGGTGGCCGAGTGCCGCCGCGACGAGCGCGTGGTCGGCATCACCGCCGCGATGAACTCCGGCACCGGGCTGAACATCCTCCAGAAGGAACTGCCCGAGCGCTACTACGACGTCGGCATCGCCGAGCAGCACGCGATCCTGTTCGCCGCCGGCCTGGCGCTCGAGGGCGCGAAGCCGGTCGCCGCGATCTACTCGACCTTCCTGCAGCGCGCCTACGACCAGATCGTCCACGACGTCTGCCTCCAGGGCCTCAACGTCGTGTTCGCCATGGACAGGGCCGGGCTGGTGGGTGACGACGGGCCGACCCACCACGGCGCCTTCGACATCTCCTACCTCCGCCCGCTCCCGAACATCGTGCTGATGGCGCCGCGCGACGAGGCCGAGCTCACCCACATGCTCCACACGGCGCTGCTCCACGACGCCGGCCCGGTGGCGCTGCGCTACCCGCGCGGCGAGGCGGAGGGCGTGCCGCTGCCCGACAGCCCACACGAGCTCGAGATCGGGCGCGGCGAGGTGCTCCGCGAAGGAGAGCGGGTCGCGCTGCTCGGCTACGGCTACGGCTGCTCCCTGGCGCTGCGAGCCGCGGACGTGCTCGCCCAGAGCCACGGCCTCGAGCCCACGGTGGCGGACGCCCGTTTCGCCAAGCCCCTCGACACCGGCCTGATCGAGCGCCTGGCCGCCGACCACGACGTGCTCGTGACCGTCGAGGAGAACGTCCTGCCGGGCGGCTTCGGCGCCGCCGTGCTCGAGGAGCTGGCCGACCGCGACCGGCTCGCCGGCGTGCGCGTGCTGCGGCTGGGGCTGCCCGACCGCTTCGTCACCCACGGCAGCCCGAAGCTGCTCCGCGAGGAGGTCGGGCTCACGCCGGAGGCCGTGGCCGAGCGCGTGGCCGAGGCCGTGCTCGAGCCGAGCGGCGCGCTCGCCTGAGAACGTCGTGCGCACGCGGCTAGCCGCGTGGTTCGCCTAACGGCGGCGCTCCACCTCCGCCTCGATCCGCACGTCGCTTCTCAGGCTGTTCGCGATGTAGCAGTGCTCGTGCGCCACCTGGACGAGCTTCCGGACGCGCTCGTCGGTTGCGTCCGACGCCACCACGATCCGCGGCCGCAGGACGATCTCCGTCACGCTCGTGGGCTCGACGCCGGTCGGCATGACGCCCGTGGCGCGGTCCTCGTACTCCACGACGTCGATGCGTGCCTTGGACGCCAGGTGGAGGAACCACAGCAGCTGGCAGGACGAGGCCGCCATCACGAGCAGCTGCTCCGGGTTCAGCCGGCGCGGGTCGCCCTTCGACTCGCCGGTGGTGAGGACGAGCTCCTGCTCGGCGGGGGGCGCCGTGCCGCTGTGTGAGCGGTCGTAGTGCTCCCAGCCGAGCGCGGTGGAGCCGCTCCAGCGGAGCTCGGCCTCGTAGAGGTGCTGCGACCCGGCCACCGGGCAAGATCCTGGCATGACCGAGCTACTGCAGGTCGTCGGAGCAGTGTTCATCCTGATCGCCTTCGCCGCGATCCAGCGCGGGGCGCTCGCCCCGCATCAGTTCGCCTACCTGGCGCTGAACCTGGCCGGCGGGATCGTCCTGACCTACGTGGCGGTGGCCGAGCAGGACTGGGGCTTCCTCCTGCTCGAGGTCGTCTGGTCGATCGTCTCCGCCTGGGGCCTCCTCGGGCTGGCCCGGAAAGAGAAACGGCCCCGCCGGGGCGGGGCCGTTTCCTGAGGGAGGAGTGATGCGATATGTGATCTGGGAGAGGAAGCCTTTAGTTCGCGGTCGCGCTGTAGCGGGTCAGCGAGCTCACCAGGAGCGCCACGGCGCCGGTGATGCCGAACAGCGCCATCGCGCCGAGCGCACCGGCCATGCCGAAGGCCACGCCGGCCAGCACCAGCCCGAGGGCCAGGCCGCGGTCGTAGACGGCCTGCGCGGACAGCGGGATGGTCCCGCGGCCGCTCGACTCCGTGCCCGCCAGGGCCAGAGCCACGCAGAGCGCGCCGACGATCACGCCGAAGACGCCGGGAGCCGCCCCGAGGGCGAATCCGACCGGAGCCATCATGAGCCAGGTGCCGACCGCCGTGAGGAGGCCGGACCGAAGCGACGGTGAAATTAGTCTCGCCAGAGTCACGCAATCGAGGCTAGGCCCATCGGGAAGCGGATGTGTGAGGTCGCTCACACTGGTTGCGCGGGGTATCTTGCGGCGGTGCAGAAGGTCCGTCTCGACTCCCTGCTCGCCGACCGCGGGCTCTTCGAGAGCCGTTCCCGCGCCGCGGCCGCGGTGATGGCCGGCGACGTGCTCGTCGGCGACCGCCCGGCGGGCAAGCCGGGCGAGCTGGTGGCCGAGGACGCGTCGGTCAGCGTGGCGCGCCCGCCGCAGTTCGTCTCGCGCGGAGGGCGGAAGCTCGCGAACGCGCTCGATGAGCTCGAGGTGCCGGTCGAGGGGCGGCTCTGCCTCGACGTGGGCGCCTCCACGGGCGGCTTCACCGACTGCCTGCT
>JAFGJG010000186.1 GCA_016929195.1 Thermoleophilaceae bacterium | reverse complement strand
CCGGCCGCGCGGGCCGCGACGGGCTGCCGGCGCGCGCGCTGCTGCTCGCCGAGAACCGCGACAAGGCGCTGCACGTGCACTTCATCAAGCGCGACGAGATCGACGCCGACCTGCCGGGGTGGCTCGCCGACCGGCTCACCGCCGTGGCCGACGGGAACGGCCGCTACGAGCTCGACGCGGCGGGGCTGGCGCGGGGCCTGCGGGGCGACGGCGACCGGCTGCGGGCGCTGGTCGGCCACCTCACGCGTGCCGGGGTCGTGTCGCCCACGCCCTCCGCGCCGGACCGCGTGGCCGGGAAGGTGCTCGGGCCGTACGACCGCCGCGCCGCGGGGCTCTGCCGCGCCTCGGTCGAGGAGGGCGCCCGCACCCGCTGGCGCCAGTACCGGGAGATCTGGGAGTACGTCGAGCGGACCACCTGCCGGCGCGAGGCGGTGCTCGCCCACTTCGGCGACACGGCGCCGGCCCCGCGGGGTGGCCTGCCGTGCTGCGACGTCTGCGACGCCGGGCTCGTGCCCGCTCCGCCCCCGCCCGACCCCGCGCTGCTCGAGAGCCTCGACGACGCCATCGTGTCCGTGGCCTCCGCGGCCCGCCCGGCCGTCGGGCGCACGCTCTGCGCCGAGATCATCCACGGTGCGCGCACGAAGAAGATCGAGCGCAACTCCTATGACGGGCTGCCCGCCTACGGCAGCTCGGCCAACATGCGGCGGGCCGACATCCTCGCGCGAGTGGACGAGTTGATCGACTCGGGTGCGCTCGAGACCACCGGGGGGCCGTACCCGGTCCTCAGGCTGCCGGCGCGGGCGCCCGCCTGACCGTGGCGTTCCGGGTGGCCGTCCTCATCTCCGGGGAGGGGACGAACCTCCAGGCGCTGCTCGACACGGTGCACGGCGACAGCGTCGAGATCGTCGGCGTGGCGGCGAGCCGCGCCGAGGCGCGCGGCCTCGACCGCGCCCGGGCGGCGGGCGTCGAGGCGGCGGTTTTCGCGATCGCGGACCATGAGGACCGGGCCGCGCGCGACCGCGCGCTGGGCGACTGGCTCGAGGCCCTGGGTGTGGACCTCGTCGTGCTCGCCGGCTTCATGGAGCTGCTCGGCCCGGAGCTGATCGCCCGCTTCGAGCGGCGCCTCCTGAACGTCCATCCGTCGCTGCTCCCGGCCTTCTCGGGCATCGGCGCGATCGAGCAGGCGCTCGCCTACGGGGTCAAGGTGATGGGGGTGACCGTGCACTTCGTGGACGACGGCGTGGACACCGGACCGGTCGTCTTGCAGGAGTCCTTCTCCCTCTTTCCCTATCCTCGCGGCATCGCGGAGGTCGAGGAGCGAGTCCACGAAGTGGAGCACCGGCTGCTGCCGCGTGCGGTGAAGCTGATCGCGGAGGGTCGTGTCCAGACCGATCCCGGCAACCCCCGGCTGTTGAGGATCGAGGATGGCGAGCGAGACTAAGGACGGCGTCGACCCGGTCGCACCGGGTGAGGTGAAGGTTCGCAGGGCGCTGCTGTCGGTCTCGGACAAGCGCGGCCTCGTCGACTTCGCGCGCGGGCTGGCCGACCTCGGTGTCGAGATCGTCTCGACCGGCGGCACGGCGAAGGAGCTCGAGGCGGAGGGCATCCCGATCCGGCCGGTCGAGGACTACACCGGCTTCCCGGAGATCCTGGACGGCCGCGTCAAGACGCTCCACCCGCGCATCTACGCAGGGCTGCTCGCCGTGCGCTCGAGCGACGAGCACGTGGCGACGCTGAGCGAGCACGAGATCGAGCCGATCGACCTGGTGTGCGTGAACCTCTACCCGTTCGAGCGCGTGTCCTCGCGCCGCGGGGCGGAGGACCACGAGATCATCGAGAACATCGACATCGGCGGGCCGACGCTCATCCGCGCGGCGGCCAAGAACCACGACTTCGCCGCCGTCGTCGTCACGCCGGAGAGCTACGACGCGGTGCTCGACGAGCTGCGGAACAGCGACGCGATGCTGTCGGGCCGCACCCGCGAGAGCCTCGCTCTCGAGGCGTTCGCGTACACGGCTCGCTACGACACCGCGATCGCGCGCTGGTTCGCTGAGCGCGAGGACGACTTCCCGTCGCAGTACACGATGTCGCTCGAGAAGGTGCTCGACCTGCCCTACGGCGAGAACCCGCACCAGCGAGCCGCGTTCTACGCCGAGGTCGGCACGCGCACGCACCTGCTGTCGATGGTCTCGAAGCTCCACGGCAAGGAGCTCTCGTTCAACAACCTGCTTGATCTCGACTCGGGCCGCCGGCTGGTCGACGAGTTCGAGCTCCCGGCCGTGGCGATCATCAAGCACAACAACCCCTGCGGCGTGGCCGTGGGCGCCCACCCGGACGATGCGTTCGAGCTAGCGCTCGCCACCGACCGCCAGAGCGCCTTCGGCGGGATCGTCTGCCTGAACCGCCCGGTCGAGCGCGCGCTCGCGCAGCGGCTCAACTCGATGTTCCTCGAGGCGGTGCTGGCGCCCGGCTTCTCCGAGGAGGCGCTCGAGGTGCTCCAGGCGAAGCCGGACCTGCGGCTCCTCGAGAACCAGGAGCGCCGGCGCTCGCCCATCACCGAGCACGACATGAAGCGGGTGCGCGGCGGCGTGCTCGTTCAGGACCGCGACTCGGGCCTCGAGTCACGCGAGGAGATGCGCGCCGTCACCCAGCGCACGCCGTCCGAGGAGGAGTGGGGCGAGCTGGTGTTCGCCATGCGCGTCTGCAAGCACGTGGGCTCGAATGCGATCGTGATGTCGAAGGGGCTCGCGACGGCCGGCATCGGGGCGGGTCAGATGAGCCGCGTGGACTCCGTCCGGATCGCGATAGAGAAGGCCGGGCAGGCGGAGATCGAACTGACCGGTGCGGTGATGGCGTCGGACGCGTTCTTCCCGTTCGCGGACGGCCCCGCGGCGGCCATCGAGGCGGGCGTGCGGGCGATCATCCAGCCCGGCGGATCGAAGCGCGACGCCGATGTGGTGGAGGCCTGCGACCGCGCCGGGGTGGCGATGGTGTTCACCGCGAGGCGGCACTTCAGACACTGAATTCGATATCCATCGAACGGTCGCTAGAGTAGAAGCCGAGCGGTTGCTTCTCCCCAATGAGAGAGCCTCATCACCCACCTCGCGAGGAGCTCGAGCTTTCATCCGTGCTTCACGCCCTCAGCGATCCTGCCCGGCTCGAGATCGTTCGCCGGCTCGCCGCCGGCAGCGAGGAATGGTCGTGCGGCCGCTTCGAGCTCGGCCTCTCGAAGGCCACGCTCTCGCACCACTTCCGGGTACTCCGTGAGGCCGGCGTGGTGCGCACGCGGCCCGATGGCCGCAAGCGGCTGCTGTCGCTCCGCTCCGACGACCTGAACAAGCGCTTCCCCGGCCTGCTCGAAGCGGTGCTCTCCGCGGGGCGCTCCGAGACGATCCCGCCCGTGCTCGCCGCCGCGAGCGCCAGCGTGGCCGCCCAGGGGGCGGCCGTCGCGCAGCTCCGGCCGGCGCCGTAGCCGGCCGCACGCGTCCTTCGGGATAGTCCCGATGAAGCGCCCGGCGGCGCTCGCCATGCTGGATCCATGCAGAAGGCCAGCGCGGTCTGCGCGACCTTCGCGATCGCGTGCGCGAGCGCGGGACCGGCCGCGGCCGGCGAGCCGCTTGCGCCGCTCGAGATCACGTCGGCGCGGGTAGACGCCCAACGGCACGTATTCGTCAGCTGGGCACCCGCCTGGCCGCTCGTGAACATCGCGGTCACGACGAGACCGGTCAGGCGTCCCGACGGGGAGCCGGCCCGGCGCTACCAGGTCCAGGGAGGCTTCATGGGTTCCCTGCCTCCGCAGACCTCCTGGCGCGTCGAGGATCCACTGATCCCAGGCGAGTACCACGTCTCGATCTCCGGAGATGCCGCGTTCCGGCACAGCCCCGCCACGCCGTTCGAGCACCTAGCGGTGAAGGCGCGGCGCGGCGAGTGGACCGGTTCCACGTCACAGAGTCGCTACATCCGTCTCAGGCATCCCGGCCCGAGGGTCCTGGACGGGACGTCCTTCTCGGTGTGGGGCGGCGAGCCCGACGGCTGCTACGTCTCTTTCGCTCTGCCGCGGATCTGGGTGCGTCCGGACGGCAGCTTCTCCGCTCACTTCCCCAGCGCCCACAGCCGCCAGACCGAGGGCGATGTGCGCATCAGCGGACGGGTCCGGGACCGCTTCGCGCGCGGCACGCTTCGCGTGACGAACATGTTCGAGGGTTGCAGGACGAAGGTCGTGAGCTGGAGCGCGCGGAAACGCTAGCCGCATGGGTCGCCTGGGACTCGAACCCAGATCTCGCGGATTAACCTGCCGCACCGGCTCTCACCGGCCGCCCGTGGGCGTTGCGGTCTGGACCATCTCTTCGCCCTCGGCTCGACGTTAGGGCGGGCGGCGTATGGCCTCTGAGGGCTCTCCGGCGGATGGAATCCACCGGGTTGCCTGCTGATTGCCCAATCCCTGGGATTGTCACCGCAAGCGGTACCCAGGGCTCTAAGGGTGTCCCAGCAAACAGCCGCCGACTTACCAGCGGTTTCTCGACTGGCGCTCCATTTCTCGAAGTCCGGTGCTCTACCGATTGAGCTAACGACCCTGCCCGCATTATGTCGCCACCTACAATCGGCTCACCGCGGGGGCGTGGTCTAGCGGTTCAGGACACCGGCCTTTCACGCCGGGGATCGCGGGTTCGAATCCCGTCGCCCCTACTCAAGCCGCTCGATCCGCGCTGATCGCTTTACAACCGCGCCGCGGCGGGCGAGGATGCGTGTGTGGTCACCGCCCGCCGCACGATCGTCGCCGTCCTCGCCGTCCTGATGCTCGTACTCGCGGGCTGCGTCGAGCGCGTCAGCGTCGGCTCGGACGAGCAGGCTCCCAACGGCGACAGCTGGGCGCCGGCGATCAGCGCCAACGGCAGGTTCGTGGCGTTCTCGACCGCGGGCGACAACCTGGACACGGAGGACACGGGAGACGCTGACGTGTTCGTCCGCGACCGGGTCACCGGCCAGACGCAGCCTGCGAGCCGCTCCGTTGGTCCCGGGTTCAACTCTTACGGGAGCGACGACGCGGCGATCAGCGCCGATGGCCGCTATGTGGCATTCACCTCGGACCGGGCCGGCCTGGTCCAGGGCGACACGAACCAGACGACGGACGTCTTCCGGTTCGATCGCCAGACCAGGATCACGACCAGGGTGAGCGTCAGCTCCGCGGAGGAGCAGTCGAACTTCGGGAGCGGCGACATCGGCGCCGGCCCCAGCGTGTCGATCAGCGGCGACGGCCGCTACGTGGCCTTCATCTCCCAGGCGTGGAACCTCGTCCCCGACGACACGAACCAGGGCTTCCCCGACATTTTCATCCGCGACACGGTCGCCGGCACGACGAGCCGGATACCTGCCGAGAGCGTCGGGAGTGCGGCCCCGCCCAATCTGACCTTCCATGGGCTATCCACGCCCGAAATGAGCCAGGACGGCCGCTTCGTGGCCTACACGAGCCTGCTCGGGCAGCCGACCGGGAGCGGAGGCGCCGTGATGGTGGACGCGACCGACGTCTACCTGACCCGGATCGCGACGGGCGCCACGACCCGTGCGAGCGGCCCGGCCGGGCTGGGCCAGGCGCGCCGCGGCATCTCGATCGGCGCCGACGGCGGTGTCGTGGCGTTCTCATCCGGTGCATCGGATCTCGTGTCCGGCGACACCAACGGGGCGCACGACGTGTTCCTGAGGAACACGTCGACCGGAGCCTTCACCCGGATCGCGGCCGGGTCCGTCTCCGG
>JAFGJG010000030.1 GCA_016929195.1 Thermoleophilaceae bacterium | reverse complement strand
TGGACGCTGTCGCTGGCGGCGCTGGCGCTGGCGATGCGCTTCGTTCCCTACTCCGAGGACGACGGAACGCTCAACGCGGGCTGGACCGTGGTGATCCTGGCGTTCGGGCTGGTGGCGCTCGCCGCGAGCCTCTACCTCGTGATCGTGCTCGAGATCCTCAAGTTCAAGCGCCTCCGGGAGCGCGAGATCCGGCGGCGGGTGGAGACGGGGGAGATGGCCGCGCTCAGCCGCAAGGAGATGGAGCAGGAGATCGAGCGCGAGGTGGAGACGGGCGAGTTCCAGGCCGTCCCGCGCCAGTAGTCAGAAGAGGGTTCCCTGCGGCTCCGGCTCGGGAGCGCGCTCGCGCCTCCGCCTCGGGCGGAAGGGCGCCGGCTCGGGCAGGAGACGCCGCCCCGCCCGGATGAGTCGCTGGATGCGCTCGCGCTCCTCCTTCGGCGCGTAGGCGCCGCGTGCGTAGAGCTTCTCGTAGCGCGGAACGAGGTCGGGCCGGTGGGAGCGCAGCCAGTCCATGAAGACGTCGCGGACCTCGCCGCGCAGGTGCAGGCAGATGCCGCCGACGCTGACGGCGCCGGCCTCGGCGCAGAGCTCGAGGATGCGCTCGACCTGCTCGGGCGAGTCGTTGATGCCGGGCATGAGCGGCGCCACCAGGACGCCTGTCGGGATGCCGGCCCGGTTGAGCTCCGCCACGGCCTCGACGCGCTTGCGCGGATGCGGCGTGTGCGGCTCGCTGGCGCGCCACGCCTTCTCGTCGAGGGTCGGGATCGAGAGGTTGGCTGCGAAGTCGGGGATCTGCTTGAACAGCTCGATGTCCCGGAGCAGCAGCGGTGACTTCGTGAGGACCGAGCACGGCGTGCCCGAGTCGCGCATGGCCTCCCAGACTCCCGGCAGCAGCTCGTAGCGCTTCTCGACCCACTGATACGGATCCGTGTTGGTGCCGAGCGCGACGTGCTCGTGCTTCCACGACTTCTTGGACAGCTCCGCCCGCGCGAGCTCGGGTGTGTTGACCTTGACGACGATCTCCCGCTCGAAGTCGCGCCCGGCGTCGAAGTCGAGGTAGGTGTGGGTGGGGCGGGCGAAGCAGTAAACGCAGGCGTGTGTGCAACCCCGGTACGGATTGATGGTCCACCGGAACGGCATCTGCGACGCCTTCGGCACCTTGTTCAGGATCGAGCGGGCCTCGATCTCGTAGAAGCGGGTGTCGAGCGCCTCGGGTGCGTCGAAGGTGCGGACCGTGGCCGGCTCGCGGTAGCCGGGGAGGCGGCGGCCCTCCTCGGCTTCGACCGTAAGGTCCTTCCAGCGCACGAACACATGTTCGCACACGGGTCAACGGTGCGAGACCGATATAGGGGGCCTATTTCGCCCCTTATTCAGGTCTCGCCGACGGAGATTGCTCTTCCGGGGTCTGCCGCCAGCGGTTGAACGCCACGCCGGCCCAGATCGCCTCGACCACGCCGAAGGGCCAGGTGCCGGCGGCGAAGCCGTAGGCGCTCGACAGCAGGCAGCCGCAGCCGAAGGCGAAGATGAAGCCGCGCCCGCGCTTCTCGAGCGCGTACATCAGCATCATGAATGTGACCGCCGCGGCGCCGAAGGCGGTGAGCATCCGGCTAGGCCCGTTCCCCGAACGCCGTGACGACCAGGCGCCGCCGCCCGCCGCCGTCGCGGTGCTCGCAGAGATAGATGCCCTGCCAGGTCCCGAGCGCCGGGCGGCCGTCGCGCACGGGCAGCGTGAGCGAGCTGCCGGTGAGCGCGGACTTGATGTGCGCGGGCATGTCGTCGGGGCCCTCGAGCGTGTGGCTGAAGTACGGCGCGCCGTCCGGGACGGCGCGGTCGAACCAGGCCGCGAAGTCGCGCCGGACGTCCGGGCTGGCGTTCTCGTTGAGCGTCAGCGAGGCCGACGTGTGCTGGATGAACACGAGCATCACGCCGACCGCGATGGACGCCAATTCGGGCACCGCGGAGACCACCTCGGAGGTCACGAGGTGGAAGCCGCGGGGCCGCGCCTCAAGATCGATCTGTCGCTGTATCCACAATTGGTCCATGCACTGTCGCGGGGTGGGAGGGCCAGACTTATAGTGGCCAGGAGAGGCATGCCCGCCGCCGCCGTGACGGGAGCCCAGCCGACACGGTCGATAGGAGGACCAATTGGATCCGCCTCTACGCGAGCGACTCCGCTTGCGTGAGTCCATTTGGGGGGGTGAAGCTCCCGGCGTGCGCGCCCGCACCGCCCGCACCGGCGCGCTGTTCGCCCTGCTCGGGGCGGCATTCGGCCTGATCTCTGCCGTGACCCCGGACGCGGCGGTCAGGGACGAGGACCTGCTGGTGATCGCCTCGGTGCTCTCGGTCGCGCTTGCGCTGGCGCTGTTCTCGACCGGCGACCGGCTGCCGGTCGCGGGCTTCCACGTCGTCGCGCTGCTCGGGATCGCGCTGGCCAGCACCGCCATCTACGCCTGGGGCACGGCCTCCGCCTTCCCGCCGCTGCCGTACCTGCTCGTCGTGCTCTTCGCCTTCTACTTCTTCCGCCTGCGGGCGGCGCTCGCCCACATGACGCTCGTCGGGATCGCCTACGCGGTCGTGCTCGCGCTCGAGGACACCGGCCGGACCCAGGTGGACGGCTGGATAGCGACGATCGGCACGCTGCTGCTCGCGGGCTTGGTTATCGCCGTTCTCCGCGACCGGCTGGTCGGCACGAGCGAGCGGCTCGCCCAGCTGGCCACGCGCGACCCGCTGACCGAGCTGCCGAACCGGCGCGGGTTCGAGGACGCCTTCGACCTCGAGCTCGAGCGCGCTCGCCGCAGCGGCGTGCCGCTCAGCCTGATCGTCCTCGACGTGGACGGCCTCGCGCGCGTGAACGAGACCCACGGCCACGCCGCCGGTGACGACGCCCTGCGCATGGTCGCCGGGGCCCTCCGCCAGGTGAAGCGCACCTTCGACACGGCGGCGAGGGTCGGCGGCGAGGAGTTCGCCCTGCTGGCGCCCGACTGCGACGAGCACGGCGCCTACATGCTCGCCGAGCGCGCCCGGGTGGACGTGGCGGCCGCCTCGGTCGCGGCGGGCCAGAACCTCACGCTCAGCCTCGGCATAGCGACCTTCCCCGCCCACGGCAGCTCCCCCGAGGGGCTGCTGCGCGCCGCCGACCACGCGCTCAGGGCGGCGAAGGTCTCCGGGCGCGACCGCACCGTGATCTCGAGCGCCGAGGTGGCCGGAGCCGCCGGACCGGCTCCGCGCGGGGGCAGCGAGCCGCGCGTCGGCCTGGCGGCGCTGCTGCGGATCGCCGAGGCGCTCGACCTGCGCGACACGGGCAGCACCAGCCACTCACAGCGGGTCGGGCGCTTCGCCGAGCTGACCGCCCGCGAGCTAGGGCTCGCGCCGGACACCGTCGAGCGCGTCCGGCTGGCCGGCATCCTCCACGACCTCGGCCGGGTCGGCATCCCGGACACGCTCGCGCGCAAGCGCGGCCCGCTCAGCGACCGCGAGTGGTCCTGGGTGCAGGCCCACCCCGAGGTGGGCGCGCGGATGGTCGGCACCACCGAGTTCGACGACATCCGCTCCTGGATCCTCCTGCACCACGAGCGCCCCGACGGGCGCGGCTACCCGTCCGGCGCCTCGGACGTGCCGCTCGAGGCGAGCATCCTGGCGGTCGCGGACGCGTACGAGGCGATGACCCGCGAGCGGCCCCACCGCGGCGCCCGGTCCCAGGAGGAGGCCGCCGACGAGCTCCGCAGATGGTCAGGGCGCCAGTTCGACCCGGACGTGGTCGAGGCCCTCCTGCGAGTCGTCTGAGCTCTTACTCAATCCGCGGGCTCGCGGTTCCGATAAGCGTCCCATGGGCACGCCGCGCCCTCACGCTGGACGCAACCTGCCCACCGGGATCATGGGCCGGCAGGCGATGGCCCGCACGCTCTCGTACTTCTACCTCGCCGGTGGTGCGCTGGTGCTGGCCTCGCTCGCGCTGCCGTACGGGGTCGGCAACCTGGCGGCGCAGGCGGGCGTGGCCGCGGCGGCGTTCGCCGCCGGCGCCGTCCTCTACTTCCGGAGCGAGCGGCTGCCCCCGGCGGCGATCCCCGCCGCCCTCACACTCGGCACGGTCCTCGTGTCCGTCCTCGTGCTCGCCGAGGACGACGGCGGCAGCTTCTACGGGCTCTTCTATCTCTGGGTCGCGGTCGAGTCGTTCTACCTCCTGGGTCGCAGGGGCGCGGCCGTGCAGGTGGGGCTGATGGGCGCCGCCTACGCCGGCGTGCTCGCGCTCGTGCCCGATGACCGGCCGGTCCAGCACTGGCTGCTCGTGGTCGGCGTGGGAATCGTGGCCGGCGTGCTAGTGGCCTACCAGCGCGGCAGGATCGACGCCCTGGTCGCCACGCTCGACGACGCCGCGCGGACCGACCCGCTCACCGGCCTGCTCAACCGCCGCGCCTTCGAGGAGCTCTTCGAGAGCGAGCTCGACCGGGTGCACCGCTCGGGCGGGCACCTGTCGGTGGTGCTCGGCGACCTGGACGGCTTCAAGGCCGTGAACGACCGCTTCGGGCACGAGGCGGGCGATGCGGCCCTCTGCCGCGTGGCCGACGACATGCTCAAGTGGAAGCGGCGCGTCGACACGCCGGCGCGGATCGGAGGGGAGGAGCTCGCGCTGCTGCTCCCGGACACGGACGAGCGCGGCGCCTTCCTCGTGGCCGAGCGCCTGCGCCGGGCCACGCACCGCAGCTTCGCCGAGGACCCGATGGGCCTGACGATCAGCTTCGGCGTGTCGAGCTACCCGGAGCACGGCGAGGACCTCCGCGGGCTGATGCGGGCGGCCGATCGCGCCCTGTACGCCGCGAAGGACCTCGGCAAGGACCGCACCGCCATCTACAGCCCCGAGGTCGCGCGCGTGCTCGCCCGAGCCTCCGGCTCGCAGGGCGGCGACCTCCAGCTCGCGCCGCTGATGTCGCTGGCCGAGGCCCTCGACGTGCGCGACACAGGCAACGCCGTCCACTCGCGGACGGTCGGGCGCCTGGCCCGCCTGATGGCCGTCGAGCTCGGGCTGTCGCCGGAGCGCGTCGAGCGCGTCCGCGTGGCCGGCGTGCTCCACGACGTGGGCAAGATCGGCGTGTCCGACCCGCTGCTCGTGAAGATGGGCCCGCTCGCCGAGGCCGACTGGCGCGAGCTGAAGACGCACCCGGAGATCGGGGCCCAGCTGCTCTCGCGGCCGGAGCTGGCCGACCTGCGCTCGTGGGTGCTCGCGCACCACGAGCGGCCGGACGGCACCGGCTACCCGTTCGGCCTCTCCGGGGACGAGATTCCGCTGGAGGCGCGGATCCTGGCGGTGGCCGACGCCTATGAGGCGATGACCCGCGGGCGCGTGTACCGCGAGGCGCTCGGCCGCGAGGCGGCGCAGGCGGAGCTGAGGGCCGGGGCCGGAACGCAGTTCGACCGCCAGGTGGTCGACGCCTTCCTCGCGGGCCTCGAGCGGGAGCGCCATGATGAGCTCGAGCCGCCCGCGGCAACTGTCACAAAGTAGTCACAAAGTCGACGGCTGCTGTACGCTGCCCGTCCCGACGGAGGAGCCGAGGCGTACGCCCTGTCCGCCTCGCGAAGGTTCGCCGTCGAGCACCTCTTGGCAACTCACGCGATCAAGACATCCGACGCACCGCTCGCACTGCGCGCGGTGCGCGTATTGGACCTCGCCGTCCTGGCCCTCGCGCTGCCGGTCTTCCTGGCCGCGGGGTGGCCCCTGTTCGCGTGGGGCGGCGTCACCGCCGTCTGGATCACGCAGCGCGTCGCCCAGACGCTGATCGAGCGGCGCGCGCGCAGGTCGACCAACCCGCGCACCTCGGTCGGCCTGATGAGCATCAGCCTCATGGGCCGGATCTGGTTCATGATGTTCGCGGTCCTGGCCATCGGCCTGATCGACCGCGACTCCGGCCTCCCGGCCGCCGTCCTCACCGCCGTGACCTTCCAGGCCTGGTTCACCGGCTTCATGGTGTCGCGCGGCATGGAGGGGAGCGCGTGAGCACCAAGGGCAAGGTGCTCATCGGCTTCGGCGTCTGGCTGCTCGGCGCCGTCCTGCTCGTGGTGCTGCTCGGCAGCGAGGGCAAGAACGAGGAGTTCACGCCGACCGACGAGTTCAAGCTCGACCCCTGGGTGGACCTCAAGATCGGGCCCGTCGACATGAGCATCAACAAGGCGGTGCTCTACCTGGTGCTTGCCTGCGGCCTCACGGCCTGGGCGATGACCTACATCGCGCGCAAGATGACCTCGGACACCCCGAACCGGGTCCAGACCGCGGTCGAGGCGCTCTACGACCTCACCTACAACCAGATCGCCCGCGGGAACATGTCGCGCGAGATGTCGCTGCGCTGGTTCCCGTTCGTGGCCACGCTCTTCTTCTTCATCTGGACCTCGAACCTGATCGGGTACATCCCGCTCCCGACCAACACGGAGCACTCGACCCACATCTTCGGGCTCGAGGTGCCCACGCTCGCGCTCTACGCCGCGACGGCGAACATCTCGGTGCCGGTGATCCTCACGCTGGTCGTGTGGTTCGCCTACCAGTACGAGGGCATCCGGGCGAAGGGCTTCTTCCCCTACGTGCGCGGCCTCATCCCGGCCGGCACGCCGGGACCGCTCAAGGGCTTCGTCTTCGTCATCGAGGTGATCTCGCAGTTCGTCCGCATCATCTCGCTGTCGGTGCGGCTCTTTGCGAACATCCTCGCCGGCCACATGCTGATCCTGTTCATGGCAGGCGGCCTGGCCGTGATCCTCGGCATCGCGGCGCTCGGCTGGCTGACGCTGCCGCTGGCAATCATCTTCTTCCTGCTGGAGGTGGGCCTGGTGGCCACCCTCCAGGCGTTCATCTTCGCAACGCTCGCGTCCATCTACTTCGGCGAGGCGACCGCCGCCCACCACTGATCTGAGGAGGATCTCCACCACATGCTCGACATCGCACTCCCCATCGCCCAGGAGACCACGGGCGTCACCGACGACGGCCTCAAGGCCATCGCGCTCGGCATCGGCGCCGGGCTCGGCTCGATCGGCGCCGGCATCGGCGTCGGCTTCATCTTCGGAAAGGTGATCGAGTCGGTCACCCGCCAGCCGGAGATGCGCGAGGAGATCACGAGCATCCAGTGGCTCGGCTTCGCGCTCACCGAGGCGGTGGCCTTCTACACGTTCATCTTCGGCCTCATCGCCTTCTTCCTCTAGGCCGCACGTGGAGCTACTCAGCGCCATACCGTCCATAGCCGCCGAGGAGGGCGGCGGGGACAACCCGCTCATCTCGATCGAGCTCGGGGTCATGATCTGGACGCTCATCGCGTTCGGGACGACCCTCTACGTCCTCAGCAAGGTCGCCTTCCCGCGGATCGCGGACGCCCTCGACCGGCGCCGCCAGGCGATCGAGGACTCGATCGAGTCGGCACAGCGCACGAAGGTCGAGGCCGACGAGCTGCTCGACGAGTACCGCGCCCGCCTGAAGGAGGCGCGCGAGCAGGCCGAGGACATCGTCTCCCGCGCACGCAAGGCGGCCGAGTCCCTCGAGGACGAGTCCAAGGTCCAGGCCACCCGGCAGCGGGAGGAGCTGATGGCCGCGGCGCGCCGCGACATCGAGGCCGAGACCCGGCGCTCGCTCGAGGAGATCCGCCGCGAGGTGGCCAACCTGACCATCGTCGCGACGGAGAAGGTCACGCGCAAGGCGCTCACCGAGGAGGACCAGCGCCGCCTGGTGGAGGAGGCGCTCGGCGAGGTCGACTTCTCGACGCTCGCGAAGGAAGGCACCGGGCGGAGCTAGGTGGACTGATGGAGGAGATCGCAGAGGTCTACGCACGCGCGCTGTTCGAGGCGGCCAATCAGGCCGGCGCCCTCGACCGCGTGCACGACGAGCTGGCGCAGTTCGCCGATGTGCTCGGCGACGACCGCAACCTCCAGACGTACTTCTTCTCGCCCTACTTCTCGTCGGAGGAGAAGAAGGAGGGGATCCGGCGGGTGGTGACCGAAGCCGACGAGCGCACCGTGAACTTCCTGGAGCTGCTCGCCGAGCGGCACCGCATGCCGGCGATCTTCCGCATCCGCCGCGTCTTCGACTCGCTCTGGGCCGACGAGAACAAGCTGCTGCCGGTGAGCGTCACGAGCGCCGTCGAGCTGGACGACCAGCTCGTGAGCGACATCGGGAAGCGCATCGAGGAGCAGGCCGGGCGCCGGGTTGAGCTGAGCTCGACCGTGGATCCGGATCTCCTCGGGGGGCTCGTGGTCCGCGTGGGGAACATGGTCCTCGACGCGAGCCTGCGCAACAGACTCGAACGACTTCGCAAACAGGTCACGAAGGCCACTTAGGCCGCATAAGGAGACTTCGACGTGCAGATCAAGCCAGACGAGATCACGAGCATTCTCAAGGCCCGCATCGAGGGGCTGGAGGATGGCGGCGCCGACCTGTCCGAGGTCGGGACGGTCCTCTCGGTGGCCGACGGCATCGCGCGCCTGCACGGCCTCGACAACTGCATGTCGCTCGAGCTGCTCGAGCTGCCGCACGACGTCACCGGCCTGGCGCTGAACCTCGAGTCCGACAACGTCGGCACCGTGCTCTTCGGCGAGTGGGACAAGATCGAGGAGGGGGACCAGGTCAAGCGCACCGGGCGCCTGCTCGAGGTGCCCGTGGGCGACGCGCTGCTCGGCCGCATCGTCGACCCGCTCGGCAACCCGCTCGACGGCAAGGGGGACATCAGCACGAGCGTCACCCGTCCTGCTGAGTTCAAGGCGCCCGGCGTGGTCCAGCGCCAGAGCGTGAACGAGCCGCTGCTCACCGGAATCAAGCCGATCGACGCGATGACGAACGTCGGACGCGGCCAGCGCGAGCTCGTGATCGGCGACCGTCAGACCGGCAAGACGTCGATCTGCCTCGACGCGATCATCAACCAGAAGAACACCGACGTGAAGTGCGTCTACGTCGCGATCGGCCAGCGCATGTCCACGGTCGTGGACGTGGCGCGCCAGCTCGACGACGCGGGTGCGCTCGACCACACGATCATCGTGGCCGCGCCCGCCGACGAGGCGGCGCCGATCAAGTTCCTCGCGCCCTACGCGGGCTGCGCGATGGGCGAGCACTTCCTATACGAGGGCGGCCACGCGCTCCTGGTCTACGACGACCTGACGAAGCACGCCTACGCGTACCGCCAGATGTCCCTGCTGCTCCGCCGCCCGCCGGGCCGCGAGGCCTATCCGGGCGACGTCTTCTACCTGCACTCGCGGCTGCTGGAGCGCTCGGTGAAGCTCAGCGACAAGGAGGGCGGCGGCTCGCACACCGCGCTGCCGATCATCGAGACGCAGGCGGGCGACGTGTCGGCGTACATCCCGACGAACGTCATCTCGATCACGGACGGCCAGATCTTCCTGGAGGCCGACCTGTTCCGCTCGGGCGTCCGCCCGGCCATCAACGTCGGCATCTCGGTGTCGCGAGTGGGCGGCTCGGCGCAGACGAAGCCGATGAAGAAGGTGGCGGGCCGCCTCCGGCTCGAGCTCTCCCAGTACCGCGAGCTGGAGGCGTTCGCCCAGTTCGGCTCGGAGCTCGACGCCGACACGCAGGCCACGCTCGCCCGCGGCGAGCGGCTCGTGGCGGTGCTGAACCAGGACGAGCGCAACCCCTGGCCGATCGAGGACCAGGTGGCGGCGATCTACGCCGGCACCGGCGGCTACCTCGACCGGATCAAGACCGAGCGCGTCACGGAGTTCCTCGACATGCTGCTCGCTCGGCTCCACTCGGAGAAGCAGCAGCTGATGGAGCAGATCGCGAACGGCGAGTGGGAGGACGGCATCGAGTCCGAGCTGGGCGAGGCCATCGCCGAGTCGATCGACGACTTCGGGCCCGACTTCGACGAGGAGGGCAACCCGATCGAGGAGGGCGAGTCCGACCGCATCGTCTCCGAGGAGGAGCGCCAGCGCGAGGCCCGGACCGACGAGGGCCGCGCCAGCGGCGACGACGGCGACGAGGGCGACGAGCCCGAGCGCGAGGAGGAGACGGCCGCCGTCTCGTAGCGCATGGCGTCGCTGAAGGACATCCGGGGCCGCATCGCGTCGGTCAAGAACATCCGCAAGATCACGCGGGCCATGGAGATGGTCGCCGCCGCGCGGCTGCGCCGTGCGGAGCAGCGCATCGAGGCGCTCCGTCCCTACGCCGACGCGCTCCGGCGGATGACGCGGCGCGCCTCGGAGGCGGCGGGGAACATCCCGAACATGCCGATCCTCCAGGAACGCGAGGATGCGCAGACGGTCGGGATCCTGCTCGTGACGGGTGACCGCGGCCTCGCCGGCCCGTTCAACTCGCAGATCATGCGGGCGGGCAACCGGCGCGCCGCCGAGCTGCGCTCGGAGGGCAAGACCGTGCTCTGGTACGCCTCCGGCCGCCGTGGCGAGTCGTCGCTGCGCTTCCGCGGCCTCGAGACGGGCGCCACCTGGACCGGGTTCACCGACCGCCCCGCCTTCTCGGACGCGCGGACCATCGCCGACGGCCTCGCCGCCGCCTACGTGGACGGCAAGGTCGACCGGGTCGAGATCATCTACAACGGCTACATCTCTGCCGTGAACCAGGAGGTGCGCCTCGAGACGCTGCTGCCGCTCCAGCAGGCGGACATCCTGGGCGGCGAGCAGCAGGAGGACGAGCCGGACGAGCGCGGGGACGACGAGGGCCAGGGCCGCGCGCTCTGGGACTACGAGCCGGACCCCGAGGAGATCCTCGCGCGGCTGGTGCCCGACTACGTCGAGATATCCATCTTCAGGGCGCTGCTCGAGTCCACGGCGTCCGAGCACGGCGCCCGCATGAGCGCAATGCGCAACGCATCCGACAACGCCGCCGAGCTGATCGACGACCTCACACTCGCGGCCAACCGCCAGCGCCAGGCGGAGATCACGCAGGAGATCATGGAGGTCGTCGCCGGGGCCGAGGGCCTGACTTAAGGAATCAAGGAGACGAATGGAAGCCGCAACCGCAACGGAGCAGAACGTCGGGACCGTCGAGGAGATCCAGGGCGTGGTCGTGGAGGTCGCCTTCACCGGCGACCTGCCCGAGATCTACAACGCCCTCGAGGTCGAGTTCGACGACGAGGACCACGACCGCCTCGTGCTCGAGGTGCAGCAGCACCTCGGCGACGAGCGCATCCGCGCGGTCGCCATGGACGCCACCGACGGGCTCGCGCGCGGCACCAGGGTGCGCGACACCGGCGGCCCGATCACCGTCCCCGTCGGCGACGTGACGCTGGGGCGGATCTTCAACCTCCTCGGCGACCCGATCGACGAGGCGGGCCCGGTGGAGAGCGAGGAGCGCTGGCCGATCCATCGCCCGGCGCCGAGCGTCGAGGACCTGACGCCCACGCGCGAGATCCTCGAGACCGGCATCAAGGTCGTGGACCTGCTCGCGCCCTACGCGAAGGGCGGCAAGGTCGGCCTGTTCGGCGGCGCCGGCGTGGGCAAGACCGTGCTCATCCAGGAGCTGATCCACAACATCGCCCAGGAGCACGGCGGCCTCTCGGTGTTCGCCGGCGTGGGCGAGCGCACCCGCGAGGGCAACGACCTCTGGCTGGAGATGAAGGAGAGCGGGGTCATCGACAAGACCGCGCTCGTGTACGGCCAGATGAACGAGCCGCCCGGCGCCCGCCTCCGCGTCGCCCTGTCCGGCCTCACCATGGCCGAGTACTTCCGCGACGAGGGCGGCCAGGACGTGCTGCTCTTCGTGGACAACATCTTCCGGTTCGTGCAGGCCGGCTCCGAGGTGTCCGCGCTCCTCGGCCGCATGCCGAGCGCCGTCGGCTACCAGCCGAC
>JAFGJG010000185.1 GCA_016929195.1 Thermoleophilaceae bacterium | reverse complement strand
TGCCCTCATGCACCTGGCCCAGACGCGCACGGGACGCACGCTGGTGCTCGACGAGGGCCGGCTCGCCGGGCTGCTCTCGACGACGGACGTCTCAAGGCTGATCGAGCTGAGGCGGCTGGCGGCCTGATGGCCGCGTACATCCACAGAGCCGACCCCGCGCGCTTCCTCGACCGCCGCGACGCCGGCCGCCGGCTGGCGGCCGCGCTCGAGCACCTCCGGCCGGAGCAGCCCGTGGTGATCGGCCTGCCGCGGGGCGGCGTGCCGGTCGCCTATGAGGTGGCGGCCGCGCTCGGCGCGCCGATCGACGTTCTCGTCGTTCGCAAGCTCGGGGCCCCCGTGCACAGGGAGTTCGGGGTGGGGGCCATCGCCGAGCAGGACGTGGTGCTCGTCGACCGGCAGTCGCTCGCGCAGCTCGGCATGACGCCGGCGGAGCTGGCGCCCGTGCTGGAGGAGGAGCGCCACGAGCTGAGCCGCCGCGTGCGTGAGTACCGCGCCGACCGCGTCCCCGTTCCCGTGCAGGGCCGAACGGTGATCGTCGTGGACGACGGCGTCGCGACCGGGAACACGGCGGTCGCCGCGGCGGAGGCGCTTCGGCGGCGGGGCGCCGCGCGGGTCGTGCTGGGCGTGCCCGTGGGCCCACCCGGCGTGGGCGCTCGCCTCTCGCCGAGCTTCGACGAGGTGATCTGCGCCGAGAGCCCCGAGGACTTCTTCGCCGTGGGCGCGTATTACGAGCACTTCGACCAGACCAGCGACGCCGAGGTCGAGCGCCTGCTCCGTGCCGGCGCGGACGGAGGCGGGGCGGCGGACACGCCGGGCGCGCCGCCGCGGCAGAACGGCGGGCTCGACACGCGCCGCATCGACAGGCGCGAGCTGGCGATCCACGCCGCGGGGACGCTGCTCCGCGCGGATCTCAGGGTCCCCCCGCGGCCGGCGGGGCTGGTGCTGTTCGCCCACGGCAGCGGGTCGAGCCGGCTGTCCCCCCGCAACGTGCAGGTCGCCGCCGCCCTCGGCGCGGCCGGCCTCGCGACGCTGTTGCTCGACCTGCTCGACGAGCGCGAGGCCGCCGAGCGCTCGAACGTCTTCGACATCCCGCTGCTCGGCGGGCGCCTGGTCGCGGCCACGCGCGCGGGGCGGGCCGAGCTGCCGGGGCTGCCGATCGGGTACTTCGGCGCCTCCACCGGCGCGGCCGCCGCGCTCACGGCCGCGGCGGCGCTCGGCGACGAGATCAGCGCCGTGGTGTCGAGGGGCGGGCGCCCCGACCTCGCCGCCGAGCACCTGGCGGCCGTCCACGCACCGACGCTCCTCATCGTCGGAGGCGACGACTGGAACGTGCTCGCGCTGAACGAGGAGGCGGGCGAGTCGCTCCGCTGCCCCCACGAGCTGGCGATCGTCCCGCACGCCGGGCACCTCTTCGAGGAGCCGGGCGCGCTCGACCGGGTCGCCGAGCTCGCGACCGGCTGGTTCATGCGGTACCTGCCGCGCGCCCGCCGGCAGCGGGCGGCGTAGAGCGATCTAGGTGTTTTCCCGAAGGGCGATCAGCGCTCTGTGCGGTTCTCCCGGCCGGCGGGAGCGCGTACGTTCAGTTCCATGAGCGACGGCACCGCGATCTCCCTTCAGGGCAGCTACCTCACACCCTCCTACGAGCACGCGCGCGTCGAGGACGCCATGCGTGCCGGCGTGATCACCTGCCCGCCCGACGCCACCCTCGAGACGGTCGCCAGGATCATGGCCGGGGAGCACGTCCACTCGGTCGTGGTCACGGGCCTCGAGGGCGACCGCCCCTGGGGGGTGATCTCGGACCGCGACCTGCTCGCCTCCGCACACGATGCGCACGACCGGCCTGCGAGCTGGTGCGCGAGCACGGAGGTCGTGACCGTGCTGCCGGGCGAGCGCCTGGAGCGTGCCGTGGAGCTCATGCAGGAGCACGGCGTAACTCATCTCCTGGTCGGCGACCCGAAGGCCGGGCCCCCGATCGGCGTCCTCTCGAGCCTCGACGTGGCGGGCATCGTCGCCTGGGGCCGTGGCTAGCGCGCCGTCAGGCGCCCGCGCCCGCGCGGACGTGCCCCCGCCGTTCGGCCGCATCATCTGCGGACTCGACGGAAGCCGCAGCGGGGAGCTTGCCGTGGAGCAGGCCGTCGCGCTCGCGGGGCCGCGCACCGCGCTGGCCTTCATCTGCGTGCGCGAGGGGAGCGGCGAGGGCGCGACGCGCCAGGCCACCATCTCGATGGAGCGGGCCGACGAGGTCGTCGAGGCGGCGATCAAGGCCGCCAGGGAGGCGGGGATCGACGCCGCCGGCGAGATCCTCGAGGGAAACGACCCGCGCAAGGTCCTGCTCGACGAGGCCTCGCGCTCGGACCTGCTCGTCGTGGCCAGCCACGGCGGCTCGCGTGCTTCGGGGATCGCCCTCGGCAGCACAGCGTCGGCAGCCGTCCATCACGCCAAGGTCCCCGTCCTCGTGGCACGCAGGGCACCCGAGGGCGTGGCCTTCCCCGAGCGGATCCTGGTGGCCACCGACGGCTCGGCGGACGCCGAGCGGGCCGTGGAGATCACGGCGCGGATCGGCAAGCGCCACCACTCGCGGGTCTACCTCCTGAGCGTCGACCCGAGCCCGCACGGCGACCGCAGCAGGATCGCCGTGGACTCGGTGGACCTGGCCGCGGCGCTGGGGTCGGACCCGGTGATGCTGGGCGGCTCGGGCCACGCCGACGAGCGCATCCTCGAGCTGGCCGCCTCGGAGTCCGTCTCGCTCGTGGCCGTGGGCAGCCGGGGCCTCACCGGCCTGCGGGCGCTCGGCAGCGTGAGCGAGCGGGTGGCGCACAGGGCGCACTGCTCGGTGCTGGTCGCCCGGCCCGCGTGATCGACCTCCACTGCCACGTCCTTCCGGCGCTCGATGACGGGGCGCTCGACCTGGAGGACGCGATCGCCATGGGCGCGCAGGCCGACGCGGACGGCATCACGGCCGTCTGCGCCACTCCCCACATCCGCCACGACCACGACGTCGTGATCGGCGAGCTGGGCGGGCGTGTCGCGGAGTTGAACGACGCCTTTTCGGCGCACGGCGTGAGCGCCCGCGTGGCCACCGGGGGGGAGGTCGCCGAGACGGCGGCGGACGCCCTGTCGGACCACGAGCTGCGGCAGGTCTCCCTGGGGGGCGGGGGCCGCTGGATCCTGCTCGAGCCGGCGCCCGGCGCGCTCGGGGACCGGCTCGACGGCTGCGTCGAGCGGCTCGCGGCGCGCGGGTTCCGGAGCGTGATCGCGCACCCGGAGCGCCACGCGGCGGCCGACCTGGCGCCGCGGCTGAGGCGGCTCGTCGACGCCGGCGCGCTCGTCCAGGTCACGGCGGCCATGCTCGAGCACGAGCACGCCGCTCCGGTGATCGTCGATCTTGCCGAGCGGCGCCTCGTCCATCTCGTCGCGAGCGACGCCCACAGCTCGCGCGGTGGCCGGCCGGTGCGGCTCTCGGGAGCGGTCGAGGCCCTGCGGGAGTCGCCCTCCGTGCGGCCGCATCTGGACTGGATCGTCAGCGAGGCGCCCGCCGCCATCCTGCGCGGCGAGGACCTCGAGCCCCCCTTCTAGAGCTCGCGGAGCTCGACCTGCGCCTCCAGCTCCTCGATCACCGGAAGGCGGGCGCTGCCGAGCCCATGGCGCAGGAAGCACGCGGCGCCCGCGGCCGCGCCCATGACGAGCATGCGCTCGAGGTCGCCCCCGCCCGCGCGGACGGCCGCCATGGCGCCGAGCATGGAGTCGCCGCAGCCCTCGCGAAAGCCGCGGTCGAGCCGCGGCGGCACGAGCTCCCAGGCGGCGTCCGCGGTGACCGCGAGCCCGGGCTCGCCGCCGCGCGTGATCACGGCCGCCGCCGCCCCGCGCTCGAGCAGCAGCTCGGCGCCGGCCCGCAGTCGCGGGCCGTCCACGGGGCCGTTCACGAACCCGGCGAGCTCCCAGTCGTTGATCTTCACCACGTCCGGGCCGGCCTCGAGCGCCGCCTCGAGCCGGGGCGACGAGAGGTCCACGAGCACCGGCACGCCGTTCGCCCGCGCGTCCGACACGAGGTTGCCGTAGACCTCAAGGGGGAGCAGGTCGCCCGGCCACGGGTTGCACACCGCGAGCGCCTGGCTCGTGAGCGCGGACGCGCACGTGACCGAGAACAGGTCGTCCAGCTCGTGCCGCGACGGGGCGTCGCTCCACGACGCGGCCAGGAGCTCGCGGGCGCCCGAGCGCCGGTCCACCACCGAGCATCCGCTGGCGCCGGCTGTCTCCACGAGCCGGCACTCGCCCGCCAGCTCGGCGAGCAGCGGCCGCAGAAGGCCCCCCGTCTCCCCGCCCGCGAAACCGCACAGCCGGGTCTCCGCGCCGAGCTGGCGCGCCGTGCGCGCCACCCAGACCCCCTGGCCGCCGGCATGTATGTGGATGTCGTCCGCCTCGCCTCGCCGCGCCTCGATCGTCACGCCGAGAAGCGGGTTGGGGCCGAACACGGTGACCAGCGGCACGCGCGCAGGCTAACCGGCGTGGCGTCCTAGGCTGTGCGCCCAGACGTGGACCCGAACGGCCTGACCGAGGCGGAGGCCCGCCGGCGCCTCGCGGAGCGCCCGCCCTCGCGGCGCACCGGCGGGAGCCGCTCCTACCGGAGCATCGTCCGCGCCAACGTCCTCACCGTCTTCAACCTGATCCTCGCCTCCTTCGGCACCGTGACGCTGCTCTACGGCGACTGGCGGGACGCCCTCTTCCTCGGCATCCTCGTCGCCAACACCGGGATCGGGATCGTGCAGGAGGTCCGCGCGAAGCGCGCGCTCGACCGGCTGTCGGCGCTGGTTGAGCCCACGGCGACGGTGGTGCGCGAGGGCGCGGCGCGGCGGCTGCACGTGGACGAGGTCGTGCCCGGCGACCTGATCCGCCTGGCGCCCGGAGATCAGGTGATCGCCGACGGCCGGATCGAGTCGGCCGAGGGGCTCACGCTCGACGAGTCGATCCTTACCGGCGAGTCCGCGCCGGTGCGGCGCGGTCCGGGCGAGGAGGTGCGCTCCGGCTCCTTCGCGCTGGAGGGGCGGGGCAGCTACTCCGCCGAGGCGGTGGGCGCCGAGAGCTACGCGGAGCGCGTGGCCGGCGAGGCGCGCGCGTTCAGGCACCCGCGCTCACCGCTCGAGCTCGCCTTCAACCGGCTGCTGCTCGGCCTGGTCGCCGTGATGGTGCCGCTCGGCGCGGTGCTCGGCGTGTCCCTCTGGCAGCGGGAGACGAGCCTCGACGAGACGGTCTCGACCTCGGTGGCCGCCGTGGTCAGCCTTGTCCCTGAGGGCCTGATGGTGCTGGCGAGCCTCACCTACGCCGTCGCGGCACTGCGCATGAGCCGCCGCGGAGCGCTCGCCCAGCAGCTGAACGCGATCGAGTCGCTGGCCGCGGCGGACATCGTGTGCACGGACAAGACCGGCACGCTGACCGAGGCCTCGCTGAGGGTCGTGGACGTGGTCCCGGCGAGCGGCGACGAGGAGTCGCTCCGGCATGCCCTGGGCGTCTACGCCGCCAGCTCGCCGGCGCGCAACTCCACGCTCGAGGCGCTGGCGAGCGAGCTCGAGGGCCCGGCCGTGGCGGTGGCGGCCGAGGTGCCGTTCTCCTCCGGCCGGCGCTGGAGCGCGCTGACGCTCGACGGCACCACCTACGTGCTGGGCGCTCCCGAGCTGCTGCCGCTGGGAAGCCTGCGGGAGCGGGTGGCCGCGGAGCAGCGCAGCGGCCGGCGCGTGCTGGCGTTCGCGCAGACGGACCTGCCGCTCGCGGACGGGGACAGGCCGCGGCTGCCGGACGGCCTCAGGCCCGGCGGGGCCGTGGTCCTCGCCGAGCGCCTGCGTCCCGACGCGCGCGCGACGGTCGAGTACTTCCGCGCACAGGGCGTGGAGCTCAAGGTGCTGTCGGGCGACGCCCCGGAGACCGTGGCGGCGATCGCCGCCGACGCGGGCATCCCCGTCACCGCGGGGGCGGTGGACGGCAGCAGGGCGGCGGACGATCCGGGGGTCCTGCGCCAGGCGGTCCGCTCACCGGTGGTCGGGAGGATCTCCCCCGAGGGCAAGCGCGCGGTCGTGGCCGCGCTGCGCGAGGAGGGACGCTACGTGGCGATGGTGGGCGACGGCGTGAACGACGTGCCCGCCCTGAAGGAGGCGCGCCTGGCGATCGCCCAGGGGAGCGGCACCCAGATGGCCAAGAGCGTGGCCGACCTGGTGCTGGTCCGCGGCGACTTCGGCGCGGTGCCGGGGATGGTGGCCGAGGGACGCCAGATCCTGAGGAACCTCCAGCGGGTGGCGAAGCTGTACGTGAGCAAGAGCGCCTTCGCCGCGTTCCTCGTGCTGACCGTCGGCACGACGGCGACGGCCTATCCGCTGCTCCCGCGCCACTTCAGCCTGGCGGCCAGCCTCACGATCGGGATCCCCTCCTTCCTGCTCGCGCTGGCGCCGAGCACGGGACCGTGGGACACGAGCGGGTTCCTGCGCCGGCTGGCGCGCTTCGCTGTCCCGGCCGGCGCGGCCGCCGGGATCGGGGTCGTGTCCAGCTACCAGTTCGCGCTGAACGCACTCGAGCTGCCGCTGCTCGAGGCGCGCACGGTGGCGGCGAGCGTCCTCGTGCTGGTCGGGCTCTACCTCGTGCTCGCGCTCGAGGGGGCCGGCGGCCGCCGCGGGCGCCTCGTCGCCGGGATGTGCGTCCTGCTGCTGGGCGCCTACGTGCTGGCGCTCGCGCTCCCGCCCACGCGCGACTTCTTCGAGCTGGCCGCGCCGAGCCTCGAGATCGTGGCCACCGCCGTGGCCGGCGCCGCCATCGCCGTCGCGGGGCTCGAGCTCATGGGCCTGCGCCAGGAGGAGCGCTCTCCCAGTCCCTGACCCTGCGGCGCAGCTGGAGATAGGCGAGCAGGCCGGGCACCGTCGGCAGCCAGAAGGCGATCGCACGGTAGGAGAGCACCGACACGACGGCGAGGCCGCCGGTCACGTCGAAGCCGATCAGGGCGGCGATCATGCCGCCCTCGACGCCGCCCACGCCACCGGGCAGCGGCAGCAGGTTCCCGAGCATGCCGACGAAGTAGGCCATCACGATCACGGGGACCGGCGGCGCGGCTCCGAACGCCTCCAGGCACGCCCACAGCACGGCGATGTCGAAGCCCCACCAGGCGAGCGCGCCGAGCAGCGAGGGGTCGAGCCGCCGCAGCATCGCCAGCGCGCCGCGCACCCCGCTCGCCACCGCCGCGGCGGCCGCCGACAGCGCGCCGCCCACGGCCGCCAGCCGCTCGTGGCCCGCGAGCCGCGCGCGGATGCGCGTCTCGAGGTCGGCCGGCAGCAGCGCGGTCACGAGCGCACCGGCGATGACGAATGCGCCGAACGCGGCCGGCACGACGGTGAGCCCGAACGGGGCGGGCCCCGGCAGCAGTCCCGACCGGAGGCCGGTCCCGACCAGCACGAGGGCGAGCATGAACACCGAGTAGAGGGCGACGTAGAACGTGGTCAGCCCGCGCGCGAGCTCGCGGCGCGGCATGCCCGTCTTCGAGAGCGCCCAGCCCGTGAGCGCGATCCCGCCGGCGCCGGCCGTGGCGAAGATCCTCGTGGCCGCCACCCCGGCCAGGGTGATGAGGTAGCTCTCGCGCCACCCGACCGGCGAGCCCGGGGACACGAAGACGCCGCGGAAGAGCAGCACGTACCCCGCGTACGAGCCGAGCTCGAGCACGGCCGCCACCACGAGCCAGGCCGGGTCGCCGCGCGAGAGCCTGC
>JAFGJG010000029.1 GCA_016929195.1 Thermoleophilaceae bacterium | reverse complement strand
GAGGGCGTAGCCGAGCTCGCCGCCCTCGTGGATCGAGCCCGGCGTCTCGGGCGCGACGTGGCTGGGCACGCCGCCCGGGAACGAGAACTGCCTGAACAGCCGGCGAAGGCCCTCCTCGTCCCGGCCGATCGTCGGGTAGACCTCGCTGTAGGTGCCCTCCAGATACGTGTTCGCGACGAGGCCCGGGCCGCCGTGGCCGGGTCCGGTCACGTAGATCGCGTTCAGGTCGTGGCGGCGGATCGCCCGGTTCATGTGCGCGTAGACGAAGTTCAGGCCGGGTGTGGTGCCCCAGTGGCCGAGCAGGCGCGGCTTCACGTCCTCGGGCTCGATCGGGCGCCGCAGAAGCGGGTTGTCGAGCAGGTAGATCTGCCCGACGGAGAGGTAGTTCGCGGCGCGCCAGTAGGCGTCGAGCAGCTCGAGCTCGGCTGAGTCGTGAGGGCTCATGCGCACATCCTTGCGACTTCGCGGCGCCGCCGGTCTGCGGGCAACTACTTAGCCGCCAGCGGGGCGAGCGCCGATGGCCCTTCATCGACCCGAGGCCATCATCGCGGCATGACCTCGGCACTCCTCCCTCACCACCCGGACTCCGCGCGCGAGCACTACTCGACGGCCACCTCGCTCGGCGACGAGATCCTCGAGCGGGAGGTCGGAGACTTCATGACGCCCGGCTGCGTCTGCATCTCGGACGACGCCAGCGTCGAGCAGGCCGCGCAGGCGCTGAGCCGGCACCGCGTCCACGCCGTGCTCGTGCTCGGAGCCAAGAACGGCACCCCGCTCGGCTGGGTCACGGCCCGCGGGCTGCTCGGCTGGATCGGCCGCGACCGCCACCTGGCGAGCGCGCGCGACGCGATCACCGAGCAGGTGACGGCGATCCACCCGGACGAGTGCGTGCGCGTGGCGCTCTACGCGCTCTCCACGTCGGGGACCACGAGGCTGCTGGTGCGCCGGCGCCCAAGCGAGATGCCCGAGGGCGTCATCACCGACTTCGACCTCGCCATGGCGGCGGGGCGCTGATGTACGGCAAGATCATCGCCGGGTACGACGGCCGGCCGTCGTCCGAGGACGCGCTTGCGCTGGCGAAGGTGATCGCCGGCGCGACCGGCGCCGAGCTCACGGCGGCGGCGATCATGCTCGCCGACCCCTTCTGGGGCGGGCCCGACCCCCACCTGCGGGGCCTCGAGTCCGACCTCCGCGAGGAGCTGGCCGGAGCGGCCGAGAGGGCCGGCGCAGAGTTGGTGATTCGGCCCAGCACGTCAACGGCTCGCGGGCTCCACGAGCTCGCGGAGGAGCTTGACGCCGACCTGCTGGTCGTGGGCTCGGCGAGCGCGGGGCGGGTCGGCCAGCTGCTCGCCGGCAACGTCGCACTCAGCCTCCTGCACGGTTCCCCGTGCGCGGTCGCCCTCGCCCCGAAGGGCTACGCCGAGTCCTCCGCCAGGGAGGTGAAGGAGGTGACCGTCGGCTACGACGGCTCGCCCGAGTCGCACGCGGCCATCGGGGACGCGATCGAGTTCGCTCGTCGCACCGGGGCGGCGCTGACGATCGTCGGCGTGGCCGAGGTGCCTCCGATCAGCTACGGCAAGGGCGCGAACCAGGGACGCCGCGAGCTCGCCCACGACATCGAGGAGATCATCCACGCGCGGCTCGACGAGCTCGTCGGCGAGCTGCCCGACGGCCTCAGGGTCAAGCGCGTGCTCGCCTCCGGCGACCCCGCCCAGGTGCTCGTCGAGACGGCGAAGGCGGACGGCGGAGTGCTGTTCGTCGGGTCGCGCGCATATGGGCCGCTGCGGAGCGTCCTGCTGGGCTCGGTCTCGCGTGAGCTGGTGCGCTCCGCGCCCTGCACGCTGATCGTGCATCCGCGCTCGGCGGCCGTGGAGCCCCCCGCGGGGGCGCTGTCCGGCCAGCGCGAGAGCGCTCGGTGAGCGGCGGCCGGTCCCGCGGGCCCCGGGTCGTGGTGGGCTACGACGGCTCGGACGCCGCTCGTGCCGCCGTCGCCTGGGCCGCCGCGCGCGCCGGGAGGACCGGCAAGGTCTGGGTCGTGCACAGCCTCGACCCCGTCCATCCGGCACACGACGGCGGTGAGGGCAAGGCCGTGCTCGACGCGCTCGTGCTCGAGGGCGGCAACGCGCTGATCGACGTCGACTACCACCTCGAGCTGGTCACGGGCGATCCCGCCGAGGCCCTGGACCTGTCGGCCCGCGAGCACGACGCGGACGAGATAGCCATCGGATCCCGGGGATTCGGCAAGCTCCGCGCGACCCTCGGCTCCGTGTCCCACGACCTGCTGCACCGCGCCGACCGGCCCGTGCTCGTCATCCCCGGCAACGCGGTGAGCGAGCGCGCGGGAGCGGACGGGTGAGCGCCGCACGGGGAGACGGCCCCGTGCTCCTCTGCTTCGACGGCTCGGACGGCTCGCGCCACGCGATCGCCGCGGCCGCGGCACTCGGCATCGGAGGCCAGGCCGTGGTCTGCCACTCGTGGTCCGGGATGTCGCACGCGATGTTCCACGGGAACCTGGGCGCCGTGCCGCCCCCGCTCGAGAAGGCGATCGACGACCTGGACGAGCTCGACCGCGAGGCGGCCGAGCGGCTGGCCGGCGAGGGCGCGCGGGCGGCCCGCGAGGCCGGCTTCGATGCGGCCCCCGCCGCGGTGAAGCAGGAGGCCAAGGCGTGGCGGACGCTCCTCGCTGTCGCATCCGAGCGCCACGCCGGCCTGATCGTGGTCGGCGCCCACGGTCGCTCCGGCCTCGAGCGGCTCCTGACGGGAAGCGTTTCGAGCGCGGTCCTCACCCACGCACGCGTACCCGTGCTCGTCGTGCCCGAGGGCCCGCATCCCGGGCACGGGGGCCCGCTGCTGCTCTGCTACGACGGCTCCGACAACGCACGGCGGTCCATCGAGATCGCAGGGGAGCGGTTCCCGGGACGGAGGGCGATCGTGCTCCACGCCTGGGAGTCGTGGTTCGCCAGGGCGACGGCGCTGTCCGCGGTGGTGCCGCCCGTGTACGGCATGGAGCGCGAGCTCGACGAGATCGCCGAGGAGCAGTGCGAGAAGGCTGCCGGCGCTGGTGTGACGCTCGCGAAGGAATGCGGCCTCGACGCAGAGGCGTTGATGGTCAAGGTCGACGCGGGGCCGGTGTGGAGGGCGGTGCTGGACGCCGCCGAGGAGCACGACGCCGCCGCGATCGTCATGGGGACGCGCGGCCTCACGGGAATCTCGCAGGCGCTCGGCAGCGTGTCCCACGGCGTGGTGAACCACGCTCGGCTGCCCGTGCTCGTCGTGCCGCCGGAGTCCTGACGAAGCTATAGGGCATGGGGCCGGATGCCGTCATCGAGGTCTCGGGCCTCGTCAAGCGCTACGGCGCCTTCCAGGCGCTCCACGGCATCGACCTGACGGTCGAGCGCGGTGAGGTGTTCGGGTTCATCGGCCCCAACGGCGCCGGGAAGACGACGCTGATCCGGACCATGCTCGACCTCATCAGGCCGACCGCCGGCTCGGTGCGCGTGCTCGGGCTCGACTCGCACCGGGACGCGAAGGCGATCCACTCGCGCGCGGGCTACGTGCCCGGCGAGCTGGTGCTGTGGGACCGCCTCACGGGGAGGCAGGCTCTGGAGCATCTGGCGGGACTCCGCGGCGGGGCCGGCGCGAGCCGGATCGACGCGCTCGCCGAACGGCTCGACGTGGAGCTCGACCGCCGGATCTCCGACCTGTCGAAGGGGAACAAGGAGAAGATCGGGTTGATTCAGGGCTTCATGCACGAGCCCGAGCTCGTGGTGCTCGACGAGCCCACGAGCGGCCTCGACCCGCTCGTCCAGCAGGAGGTCTTTCAGATCGTGGACGAGGTCAGGGAGCGCGGCAGCACGGTCTTCTTCAGCTCGCATCACCTCGACGAGGTCGAGCGCATCGCCGAGCGGGTCGGGGCGATCCGCGAGGGCCGGATGGTCGCCGTCGACACGGTCGCCGGCCTGAAGGCGCGCGCCGCGCGGCGACTCGAGGCGCTCCTCGCCGGCCCCGTCGACGCCCAGGAGTTCAGGGCGATTCCCGGCGTGCGTGACGTGAGCGTGTCGGGACGGCATCTGCATCTCGTCCTCACCGGTCCGATCGACCCTGTGCTCAAGGCGCTCGCGCGCCACCGCGTGGACTCGCTGTCGGCGCCCGAGCCCGAGCTCGAGGAGGTCTTCCTCGGGCTCTTCCGCGGAGAGGGCGGCGAGCGTGCTGCGTAGCGTCGCGGGCAGGGCCCTCTTCGAGCAGCGTCGCGCCGTCCTGGCATGGTCGCTGGGCACGGCCGCGATGGTGCTCGTGACCGTCGTCTACTACCCGTCGGTCCGCGACAACCCGGAGCTCAACTCGTTCTACGAGAGCCTGCCGCCTGCGGTGCAGGCCCTGTCGGGCGGGGTCGGGCTGGACTTCGCGTCCGCCAGCGGCTACCTGACCGGCGAGCTGTTCGCGATCACGGTGCCGATCATCTTCATCATCTACGGCGTCCTGCTCGGCGCCGCGGCGATCGGGCGCGAGGAGGAGCGCGGGACGGCCGAGCTGCTGCTGACCGCCCCCGTCACGCGGAGCCGCGTCGTCGCGGAGAAGGCGGTGGCGGCGGCGCTCCTCCTGGCCGTGGTCGGCGCGGCGCTGTTCGGATCGCTCGTGATCGGGTGTGCGCTCGTGGACCTGGAGGTCTCCGCGGGCAACCTGCTCGCCTCCTCGCTGGCGTCCGTCCTGCTGGGCATCACCTTCGGCGCCCTCGCCCTCGCGATCAGCGGCGCGCTCGGGCATCGCGCCCACCCCGCCGCGTGGGCCGGCTCGCTGGCGGTCGCCGCCTACATCCTCTACTCGCTGGCGCCGGTCGTCTCGAGCCTCGAGACCTGGCAGAAGCTCTCCGCCTTCTACTGGTACCTCTCCTCGGATCCCGTGTCGAACGGCTTCGACGCCGGCCATCTGGCCGTCCTGGCTGGTGCCGGCGTCGCGCTCACCGCGCTCGCCGCGCTGCTCTTCGAGCGCCGCGACGTCGCGAGCTAGCCGGGCGGCGGAACGACCAGCAGGGCGCAGCCCGCCTCGAGCGCGAGCTCGGAGGCGACCGAGCCGAGCAGCACGCCCGTGACCGGCGCGTGCCGGCGCGACCCGAGGACGAGCAGGTCGAGCTCGCCTGAGCGCTCCGCCAGCACCTCCACGGGATCGCCGCCGACGACCGTCGCGGTGACCTCGAGCCCGTCCGGAAGGCCCTCCACGGCGCCGGCCACGAGCGGCTCGAGGTCGTCGGTGGCCGGTGCGGGGCGGGTCTGGCCGGGGACGACCTCGAGGCGGGCGTCCGTGTAGCCGTGCGACGCCACCGCCAGCACCTCGAGGCGGGCCCGCTTCGCCAGCGCGAGCCGCGCGGCAAGCGACAGGGCGGCGTCCGACTCGGCCCCGCCGTCGTATCCCACGCCGATCGCGGCGAGGTCGCCGCCGTGCTCCGCCACGCCCGCCGGCGCGATGGCGACGGCGCACGGCGCTCCGTGGAGCAGCCGGAGGGCCACGCCGCCGGCCATGATCTGCCCGACGCGCCCGCGCCTGCTCGTCCCGAGCACGATCAGGTCGGCGCCCTCCTCCCGCGCCGCGCGCTCGAGGCCCGTGGCGGCCGCGCCGGACTCCACGGTCACCGTGAGCACCCCGCTCGGATCGGCCGCCAGCAGCCCGGCGAGCGCCAGCGCGTCATCGTCCCTCGGCCCGGCCCGGTGGCCGGTGATGACGCGCTCGAAGACGCCCGGTAGGGCCAAGGATCAGACGGCCTCGGGCCGCGGCGGCTCCGGGGTCTGCGGGGTCTGCCCGAGCGAGAACGGGGGATAGCTGTCCGTCACGAGGATCCACGCATAGGCGACGACGCGGTTGTGCCAGCGGATGACGCCCTCCACGAAGTCGAAGATCCCGCGCGGGTAGCGGCCCGTGAAGAGGATCGCGAACCACGCCCCGATGACCAGGATCACCCCGGCGAACCAGAGGAAGAAGAGCACGACGTAGTGGGGGATGGCCAGGAACCACTTGACGAGCGGCAGCCAGCGGTTCAGATCGCGCTTCGCGTCCGGGTAGGGGAAGTCGAGCCGGACCGACTGACGCTCGTCGGTCGACGGGTAGCGGTCGTCCATGAGCGCCACGTAGACGCCCACGCGGTTCACGAAGCGGAGCAGCTCGAGGTTCCAGTCGAACCACCAGCGCGGGTACTTCTCGCGGAAGAGCAGCATGAGCAGGGGAGGAATGAAGAGCAGGCCCGTGCCGCCGATCGCCACGGTCGTGCCGGTCCCGCCCTCGTAGCCGCTGCCCCCGGAGTAGCCGCCGATGCTCGCCAGCACGATCCCGATCGGGATCACCGTGAAGATCCGGAAGGCGGTAGAGAGCCTGTTGAGGTCGCGTTCGGGGTACTCCACCCCGAAGCGGACCGGATGGTCGTCGCCCACTGCGCACTCCCTTTCGCCGGCATGGTCAAGTCGTCTGGACCTATATTCGCGGGGATGGCCCGACTTGCCTCCCTGGGAGCGCTGCTCGTTGTCGCCCTCGCGGCGGCCCCCTCGGCCTCCGCCGCCGTCACGCAGCCGCCGCAGCCGAAGTCCGGCCCGGGCGGCAGCGACTACTCACATCGCGCCTGGCGGGAGAGCTCGGGCGGCACGGGTGCGAACCTCTGGTACGCGTTCGAGCCGGTGGGGCCGCGGCCGGCGAAGGCGCCGGTCGCGATCGTCATGCACGGCTACTACGAGTTCGCCGGCTACGGCCAGATGTACGAGCTCATCCGGCACACGGTCCGCAGGGGGACGATCGTGATCTACCCGCGCTGGCAGACCGGTGTCGCGACCCCCTGTCCCGGGCCGATCGACATCGAGCCGTGCGTGAAGTCGTCGGTGCGCGCGATCCGCGGCGCGCTCGCCCACCTGCGGGCGCGGCCGAAGCGGCGCGTGCAGCCGGACCTCGGGCGGGCCAGCTACTTCGGCTTCTCCTTCGGCGGAGTCCTCACCGCGAATCTCGCGAACCGCTACCGGAGGCTCCACCTGCCGAGACCGCGGGCGATCTGGCTCGAGGATCCGCACGACGGCGGGCTCACCGGGTTCGACGAGCCGGCGGTGGACGATTCCCTGCGGGGCATCCCGAGGGACGTGAAGCTCCAGTGCCACTCGAGCGCGCAGGGCGTCATCTCCGAGCCGAACACGGCGAACGGGAGCTGCAACGCGATCTTCCCCAAGCTCGCGCACGTCCCGCGGCGCAACAAGGACCTCGTCCTCACCCGTCCGGACGCGCACGGCACGCCGGCCCTGACCGCTCCGCACGGGGTGTGCGCCGCCCGCGAGGGGACCGCCGACGCGTACGACTGGAACTTCTGCTGGAAGTCATGGGACGCCCTGCGCAGCTGCGCCTTCGCCGGGAGATGGTGCTCCTACGGGCTCGGGGACACGCGCCGCCACCGGTCCAACGGCAGGTGGAGCGACGGCGTGCCGGTCGCGCCGCTGAAGATCCAGGAAGCCGCGCCGATCCGGCCGTAGGCCGCCCATGATCGAGCCGCTCGCCGACATGCCGCGGGGGACGCTCGGGTTCCGGACCACCGGGCGCGTCAGCGGTGACGACTACCGCGAGGTCCTGCTGCCGGCGCTGCGTTCAGCGGTCGAGTCCGGTGACGTGCGGATGGTCTTCGAGATCGGCCCGGGGTTCGAGGAGTTCGAGCTGGGCGCGCTGGCGCAGGACGCCAGGGCCGGCCTGACGCTTGGCCTCGCGCATCCGCGCGCATGGAGGCGCACGGCCCTGGTCACCGAGGTCGAGTGGGTCTCCAAGGCGTTCCACATGTTCGCCTGGATGGTGCCGGGCGAGGCGAGGGTGTTCGGCCTCGACGGCCTCGACGAGGCGAAGGCGTGGGTGGCGGGCTAGCGGGAATCCGGCTCCTGCGGCCTACTCGTCGACCCTGAAGCTGAACATCATGCCGCTCTCGTGGTGCTCGGCGATGTGGCAGTGCGCCATCCAGAGGCCGGCGTTCGTGACGTCGAGCAGGATGTCGACCGTCTCGCCGGTCCGTACGAGGACCGTGTCCTTCCAGACCAGGTTCTCCTCCACGGCGCCGTCGCGACTCAGGATCAGGAAGCGCCCGGCGCCATGGACGTGGAACGGGTGGTGCATCGGGTGATCGCCGGCCATCTCGTTGAGCAGCCGGATCTTGACCCTGTCGCCGACGCGGAACCGCCAGTCGATTGCCGTGTTCTCGGCCCCGGTCTCCCGGTCGATCAGCTTCCAGTGCATGTTGGCCGGGGTCGTCAGGCGGTTGACGTCGACCATGTCGTCTTCCCATTCGATCCCCCCGGCCGCGGCGTGGTCGTGGCCGTGACCGTGATCGTGACTCTGCTCGCCGCCGGCCTCGGCCACCAGCTGGGAGGGCAATAGCTTCATCCCGCAGTGCGGGCAGTGGCCGGGCTCGTCACTGACGACCTCGAGATGCATCGGACAGGTGTAGACGACCGGGCCGTCGCCCTCCGGCGCAGCCATGTCCATCTCGGCAAGGAATGCCAGGGTCTTGTCGGGCTCGGCCTCCAGGTACGAGGAGATCGACTCCCGCACCGCGGTCATGTCCGCGTTGGTCCGCAGGACCTCGAACGGCTCGTCAAGCGACGGCTCGGCCCGGTCCGCGCCGACCTCGATCGCGGCGAGCGGATAGACGCGATCAGGGGTGTGGTGCTCCAGCGTCAGCGCACCGCTTCGGTCGAACAGCGCGTCGATGACCACTCGCTCCGAGGGAGCGAGTACCGCGTTGTCGACGAACCGCTCGTGTTCGACATGCCCGCTGTCGCCTCCGACCAGCTTCATGCGCGCCCCCGGCAGCGCGACGTTGAAGACGCGGGTGTTGGCCGTGTTGGTCAGGTAGAACCGCACCACCTCGCCCAGCTTCGCCGTCAGCGACAGCTGGGTCTGGCCGTTGATCAGGAGAACGTCCCCGAAGCGGCCCATCGCCGCATAGTTCGTCTCGGTGCGGCTGAAGGGCGCGACTCGGCCGTCCTCCAGGAGGATGTCGTCGAGCGTCACGGTCAGCTCGCGATGCGCCGGCGGCCAGTAGTCCGGATCGGCCGGCTCGACGAGGCAGTTCCCGTACAGCCCCATCTCCTGGCCGTAGTCCTCACGGATGTGCGGGTGGTACCAGTAGACCCCGGGGTCGGGGAAGCTGACGTGAGCGGTGAACCTCTCGCCGACGGCCATCGGCCGCTGCGTCTGGTGCGTTCCGTCGTACTGGTTCTCGAGCCGCAACCCGTGCCAGTGGACCGTGGCCTCCGAGTCGCCCCGGTTCTCGGCGTGGACCACGATCGTCGATCCTTCCCTGACCTTCAGGGTCGGACCCGGGATCGAGCCGTTGTAGCCCAGCATCCGCACGGTCGCGTCGCCGAGCCGTTTGGCGACGGGCGCGATCCGAAGCTCGAACTCGGCACCGTCGGCCAGCTCGACGACGTCGGGCGAGCTCGCCTCGGGCAGCCCGGCTGCGTCTGAGGGAAAGTGGTCGGTCGCACTCATGCGGTCCTCGTTTCGGTCGAAGCCGCCGGGCGGGACGGCTCGCGCGCCGCCGCGGCGATCTGCTGAGCCAGGTACTCGGCGTCCTCCTTGACGAAGCCGAGCAGCGCCGAGCCTCTGGTGTGCTGCCACGGCAGGCCGATGAAATAGAGGCCGGGCGATGCGCTCACGCCGCGCCTGTGCGCCACCGCGGCCTGCGCGTCGAACACCGGCGCGTCGATCCACGAGTGGTCGAGCCGGAAGCCTGTGGCCCAGATCACGGCTTGGACATCGACCTCGGTCTCGTCGCTGAACCGGACCGTCGAGCCGGAGGCATCGAGAGCGCGCCCGTGAAACTCGACGCCCTGGCGACGCAGCCCGCGCGGGCTGGATCCGATCAGCGTGTCCTCATTGGCTCGCATCCGCCGGCCGATTCGGGTGTCGAGCGTCTTGCGGATCAACCCGGTCTTGTCGAGATACCAGAACAGGTCGCGGCCGAGGATGCGCTGCGGAAGCGGCTTCTGCGGCGAGCCGATCGCGATGTGGACCTCGCGCGAGCCGGAGAGCTCCGCAGCGATCTGGTAGCCGGTATTGCCGCCGCCGACCACGAGCACGCGTCCCTCGGGGATGCCCTCCGGCGAGCGGTAGGCGGTGCTGTGCATCTGGAGCACTCCGTCGTCGAGGCCCGCGGCGATCGGCGGCACGAACGGATCCTGAAAGGGCCCCGTGGCGATGACGACCTGGTCCGTCTCGATCGTGCGGTCCTCGAGCCCGACCAGGTAGGTCCCATCGGTGCGAGTCACCGAGGTCACCCGGCTTCCGAGCTCGACGGGCAGGTCGAAGGTGCGGGCGTAGTCGGCCAGGTAGTCCGCGACCTCGTCCTTGGTCGGGTAGCGGTCGGCGTCGCCCGGGAAGGCGAGCCCGGGGAGCGCGTCGTAGCGCGCAGAGGTGAACAGCCGCAACGTCTCCCAGCGCTCCCGCCAGGTCGCCCCGACCTCGCCGGCCGAGTCGAGGATCGTGAAGTCGCGCCCCTGCTCGGCGAGGAAGTACCCGATCGCCAGGCCGGCCTGGCTCGCTCCGACGACGACCACGTCGCGACGCCCACGGGAGGCGGGATGCTCTGTGGACGGGCGGGACTCCGACACGGCCGGAGGATGTTATGGCGAGGGCCGGAATCGAACCGGCGACACCACGATTTTCAGTCGTGTGCTCTACCAACTGAGCTACCTCGCCGAGGCGCGTCGATGGTAGCGGCCGGGGACGAGCCTTCCTTTACACTCCGCCGCTGCATGCGGCCGCCCGTGCGCCTCGTAGCCCTGCTCGCCTGTCTGCTCGCGGTGGGCGGGTCCGTGGCCGCCTTCGCCGGCTGCGGCGGCGACGAGAGCGGCGGCACGCTCGACAGCACGCTCGGGTACCTCCCCAAGGACACGCCGTTCGCGCTCTCGGTGGACACCGACGTGGACGGCGAGCAGTACCAGGCGCTCAACGCCGTCTTCAAGAAGTTCCCGTTCGGCGACGTCATCAAGGAGTTCGTCCTCAAGGCGCTCGCGAAGGAGACGACCGGCGTGGACTTCGAGAAGGACGTGGTGCCGCTGCTCGGCAACCCGTTCGTTGTCGGCGCCTCCGATCCGCAGTCGTTCCTGAGCGGTGGGGACGCCGGGTTCGTCGCCGCCATCGAGGTCTCTGACGAGGACAAGCTGCAGGACGTGCTCGAGAAGTCGGGCGTGACCGAGAAGGGCGAGCAGGCCGGCGCCACGATCTACGACGACTCCGGCACGCAGTTCGCGGTCGACGGCGCCACGGTCGTGTTCGCGGGCGACCGCGAGCAGCTGAATCAGGCGCTCGAGCGCCACGACGGCGGCGACGGGCTCGACGAGGACACGTTCAAGAGCGGCCTCGACGAGATCGGCGACGACGGGATCGCCCAGGGCTACCTGAACCTCGAGTCGCTCCTGTCGAACAGCGAGAGCGCGCGGCAGGCGCTGAAGGTCAAGTGGATCGACGCCGTCGAGGCGATCGGGCTGAACGCCAAGGTCGCGGAGGACACGATCACGATCGACGTCCGCATCAAGACCGACCCGGACGGCCTGACCGACGCCGACCTCCCGATCGCGCCGGGCGCCGACGCGCCGCCGATCGTCGACCGGCCGGGCGAGATCGGCATCGGGCTGCGCGGGCTCGACCAGACCGTCGCCTTCATCGAGACGGTGGCCCAGGCGGTCGCGCCGTCCGACTACGGCGACTACTCGGCCGCCAAGCGCCAGCTCGAGGCGCGGCTCGACGTGGACGTGGAGAAGGATCTCCTCGACCAGCTCTCCGGTGACATCTCGGCGAGCATCTCGCTCGACGGCGACTTCGGTGTGCGCGTCGAGCCGAAGGACCCGGACGCCTTCGAGAAGACGCTCGAGAAGATCGCGCCCGCACTGCCGACGCTGGCCGAGGCGCTCGGCCTCGACGACGTGGCGCTGGAGCGCCCGAAGGGCGGAGAGGACCTCTACGCGCTCGCGGCCGCGGATGGCACGAGCATCGTCTTCGGCGTGAAGAACGGGGTCTTCGTGATCACGAACGACCCGGGCCGCGCCGACGACCTCGCGCTCGACGAGCCGACCGCGGCGACGGGGCAGCAGGGCGCGGTCGTGGCGAAGGTCGACGCGGAGCGTCTCGCCACCACCCTGCTCGAGGAGTTCGGCGGCTCATTGCCCATCCCGCCGGAGCTGCGGCCCGTGCTGGTCGCCCCGCTGGGCGACCTCACGGGCTCGCTTGAGGCTGACACGAGCGGCATCACCGGCCAGCTCAAGCTGACCTTCGACAAGTAAAAATGCCCCGCCCCCGCGCCGGGGGAGCCGGCGGGGGACGAGGCGCGGCGGCTAGGGCCGCAGCTTGAGGGGTTGACCCGGCCAATGAAGGCCGTCCCCTCTGCCATCGGCCGCCCGGCCGCGTCCTTTAGCCGCGCACGCCCCAATCGTCCAACCGTCCTGACTTCTGGTTGCAGGGCAACCACAGGGCAGGACACTTCCGGCCGGGGACGCACTGAAGGGCTCTACACGGACGCCATTCGGCTGAGCAGCTCCGCCGCCCCGCGCTTGTTCAGCGGCTCGTTGAGGTTTCCGCACTTCGGTGACTGCACGCATGATGGGCAGCCGGACCTGCACCGGCATTCGGAGATCAGCCGGAGCGCGTCGTCGACCAGGGCCTCGAAGCGCTCGTAGCCCGCGCGCGTGAGGCCCACCCCGCCGGGGTGGCCGTCGTAGATGAAGATCGTCGGCCGGCCCGTCTGCATGTGGAAGGCCGTGGACAGCCCGCCGATGTCCCAGCGGTCGCACATCGCGATCAGCGGCAGCACGGCGATCTGCGCGTGCTCCGCGGCGTGCAGCGAGCCCTGGAGCGCGTCGAGCGGGAACTCGTCGCGGATCAGCGTCTCCGGAAGCTCGTACCAGAGCGCCTGCGTGACGAAGTCCTGCTCCGGCAGCTCGAGCAGCTCGAGGTCGAGCACCCGGTGGTCGGTCACGTGCTTGCGCTGGTAGGCGACCACATGCTCGGTCACGGACACGATCCCGAACGACAGGTCCACGCCGCAGCACAGGCGCCGCTCGCGCGTCTCCTCGATGTAGGTCTCCGACTCCTTCTTCGGCTGCGTGTACCAGTCGCCCTGGAAGCGGCTCACCACCGCGTGGCCGTGCTCGAGGTCGAGCTCCTGGACCTCGTACGCGGAGCCCATGTGGAGGTAGACGGCGCCGGGGTGGACTGCCGAATGCGCGCGGGCCGCCTCGACGCTGCCGATCAGCTCGCCGCCGTCCGACTCGACGATCGCCACGGAGTTGGGCGACGCCGAGCGCAGCGCGATCGCCCCCGCCGGGTAGCCCGACCCGCGCGGGAGGTAGCGCCCGCCGCGCTCGCGCAGGCGCCCGGCGCTCACGAGCCGGCGCGCCTGCTTCTCCCAGCCGTCGCCGAAGACGGACGCGTCCTCGGGCGTCAGCGGCAGCTCGTACGCGGCGGCCGCCAGGTGCGCGAGGTGGATCTCCTCGGACTCGTGGTCGAGGATCGCGCGCTCGACGGGCCGGTCGAGGAACTCATCCGGGTGCCTGCAGAAGAACTGGTCGAGGGCGTCCTCGCCGGCCACGTACAGCGCCAGGCCGGGCGCGCGGCGGCCGGCGCGGCCCCACATCTGGCGCAGGCTGGCCACGGTCCCGGGGAAGGTCACGCAGATCGCCGCGTCGAGGTCGCCGATGTCGATGCCGAGCTCGAGCGCGTCGGTGGCCACCACCGCCAGCAGGTCCCCCTCCGCGAGCCTGCGTTCGAGCTCGCGCCGCTGCTGGGGCGTGTAGCCGGCCCGGTAGGGGGCGATCCGCTCGGCGAGGTCGCTGCGCCCGGCATCCTCGAGCCGCTGGCGCGCGAAGCGCTGGATCAGCTCCACGCCGCGGCGCGACTTCATGAAGCAGATCGTGCGCACGCCCTCCTGGACGAGGTCAGCGAGCAGGTTGGCCGACTCGGACAGCGGCGAGGCGCGGCGGCCGAGGGCCTCGTCCACGAGCGGCGGGTTCCACATCGCGATCCGCCGCTCGGCGCGCGGCGAGCCGTCGCGGTCCACGAGCGTGAAGTCGAGGCCGGTGAGGCGCTCTGCCAGCTCGAGCGGGTTGGCGATCGTCGCGCTCGTCAGGATGAAGCGCGGCTCGGTGCCGTATGCACGCGCGAGCCGGCGCAGCCGCCGCAGCACGTTCGCCACGTGCGAGCCGAACACGCCGCGGTAGACGTGCGCCTCGTCCACGACGACCCAGGCGAGGTTTGCGAGCACGTCGCCCCAGGAGCGGTGGTTCGGCAGCACGCCCACGTGGAGCATGTCCGGGTTGGTGAGGATCAGGTTGGAGCGCCGCCGGATCGCGGCGCGCTCCTCCTTCGGGGTGTCCCCGTCGTAGATGGCGTGGCGGAGGAAGGACCTGCCGAGGCGGGCCAGGCCGCGGGCCTGGTCCTGGGCCAGCGCCTTCGTCGGGTAGAGGTAGAGCGCCCGCGCGCCGGGGTCGCTCGCGAGCGTGTCGAGCACCGGCAGGTTGAACGCGAGCGACTTGCCGCTCGCCGTGCCGGTGGTGACGATCGTGTGGCCGCCCCGCGCGGCCTCGAGCGTGTCGGCCTGGTGCGACCAGAGCGCGTCGATGCCGGCGAGCGACTCGAGCAGGGCCGGGTGCAGGTCGTCCGGGACGGGGGTGGAGGAACCGGCCAGAGCGCCCTCGCGGGCGGTGCGAACGAGCTCCTCGTCACGCCCCTTCTCCAGCACCGGCTCCCAGGGATGGGTCGTGGGAGCGGAGGGCACGGACTGCCATAGTACGCGCGGCTTGATCCGCCTCCACCACCATTCCGAGTTCCCCCTGGAGCTGCTGCTGGAGCGCAAGCGCGAGGCTGTCACCGTCGTGCTTCCCACGCGCGAGGTGGCCGACACGATCGGGGCGATCGTCGCGGCCCTCCATGGGCTCGACGGGCTCGTCGACCAGGTGCTGGTCGTGGACTCCGCATCCGAGGACGGCACCGCCGACGTGGCGCGGCGGCTGGGCGCCGAGGTCCACCAGGAGGCCGACCTGATGCCCGAGCTGGGGCCGCCGCTCGGGAAGGGCGACGCGATGTACCGGGCCCTCTCGGTCGCCCGCGGCGAGCTGATCGCCTACCTCGACTCGGACACGCGCCGCTTCTCGCCCCACTTCGCCACGGGAATGCTCGGGCCGCTCCTGGCCGACACCGGCGCGCGGTTCGTGAAGGGGGCGTTCAGGCGCCCGTTCGCCACGGCCGGCGGCCATGAGCTGCCCGCCGACGGCGGGCGCGTCACCGAGCTCACGGCCCGGCCGCTCCTGTCCGCGTTCTATCCCGAGCTGGCCGGGTTCGCCCAGCCCCTGGCGGGCGAGGTAGCGGCGCGCCGCGAGCTCTTCCACAGCCTCCCGTTCGCCACCGGCTATGCCGTGGAGACCGCGATGCTGCTCGACGCCCACGAGCTGCTCGGGGGCACCGGCGGAATGGCCGAGGTGGACCTGGACGTGCGGCGCAACCGCCACAAGCCGCTCGCGGAGCTCGGCCCGATGGCCGGCGAGGTGCTGAGCGTCGTGATCGAGCGGCTCCAGCGGGACGGGCGGCTGCTCGACGCCGACGGCCGCGTGGTCGCGCGGCCGCCGTTCGCCGGCATGCGCGTGGCCGCCTGAGCGGTGGCGGTCCGCTGCGTCTACACCGACCTCGACGGCACGCTCCTCGGCCGCGGGGCGTCGCTGTTCCACACCGCCGACGGCGACTTCACGCTGCTCCCCGCGCGCGCCCTCGAGGCGTGCCACCGGGCCGGCGCGGAGGTCGTCATCAAGTCGGGCCGCCGGCGCGCGCAGGTGATGGAGGACGCGCG
>JAFGJG010000184.1 GCA_016929195.1 Thermoleophilaceae bacterium | reverse complement strand
GCCCTCCATCCGCGCCACCGGGCCCGGCTCGGCTTCCACGACGCGGAAATACGGGAGCAGGTCGTGGTCGCGAGCCGCCTGAAGCTGCTCCAGCCGCTCGTGGCGGCGCGCCTTCTCGAAGAGATCGATTGCGGTGGGCATGTACAGTCCCGCGCCGTGTCGGTGCAGGTCGGATCAGTGCGCTCGCGCGCCGATCTGAGCGCGTTCATCGAGCTTCCCTACAGGCTGCATGCTAACGGGACGCCGTGGATTCCCCAGCTCCGGCTGGAGCGCCGGCTGTTCCTGAGCAGGCGCTTCAACGCCTTCTTCAAGCACGGCGAGGCGCAGCTGTTCCTGGCGCGCCGCGGCGATCGCGTGGTCGGGCGGATCAGCGCCCAGGTGGACCGCGCGTTCAACGCCTACCAGCAGAACGACTGGGGGATGTTCGGCTTCCTCGAGCTGGAGGACGACCAGGAGGCGATGGACGCGTTGCTCGAGGCCGCCTGCGGCTGGCTGCGCGAGCGGGGCCGGGACCGCGCCGTCGGCCCGATGGACTTCACGATGCTCGACGAGTGCGGCGTTCTCGTGGACGGCTACGAGCGCCCGCCCATGGTGCGCCAGCCCTGGCACCCGCCCTACTACCGCGAGCTCTGCGAGCGGGCGGGGCTCGCGAAGGTGGTCGACCTCTACATGTGGGAGCTGCACATCTCCGGCAAGGAGAACGTGCTGCCCGTGATCTGGGAGCTCGCCGAGAAGGTCGAGTCGGAGCACGGGATCAGGCTGCGCCGGATGAGCCGCCGCTCGCTGCGGAAGGACCTCGACGTGTTCGCCGAGATCTACAACGAGGCGTGGTCGCGGAACTGGGGATTCGTGCCGTTCTCGAAGCAGGACCTGGACGCGTACGCCCAGGAGCTCCACATCGTCTTCGACCCGGACTGGTTCATGATCGCCGAGACCGCCGACGGCCGGGGGGTCGGCGCCGCGATCACGATCCCGGACATCAACCAGGTCCAGAAGCTCATGAAGGGGCGGCTGCTGCCACTCGGCTGGCTCTACTACCTGCGGCGGAGGCGCATCATCGACCGCTGCCGGGTTGGCTTCCTCGGCGTCAAGCGGGAGTACCAGCACACCGGCGTGGCCGCCGCCCTCTACGCCGAGCACTTCCACACCTCCGAGCGCACCCGCGTCAAGTGGGGGGAGATGGGCTGGATCCTCGAGACGAACACGCCCATGAACCGCGCGATGGAGGGAATGGGCGGCCGGATCGTGAAGCGCTACCGCATGTACGAGCGCCCGCTCTCAGCGGAAAACGGCGGTATGGGCGGGCCCTAGGCCGCCCGCATCCGCAGTTACACTCGCCGGATGCCTGAACCCGCAGCCCTTCCCGAGCCCGAGCACGAAGCAGAGGTTCGGCCCCTTCCGGTCCTGGCGGAGCCCAGGCCGGTGCAGCGGGCCGCGGTCGTCACCGTGCCGGCCGCCATCGCGGCGGCCACCGGCGGCTTCCTCCTCGGCGTGGCCACCTTCGTCCTGGTGCGCATCCTGCGCCGCCCGCGAGCGGGCGTGCGCCTTCAGAGGTCCGCGCGGACGCGCGGCGGCAAGAAGGTCGACGTCGCCGCCACGCGCTCGTTCCTCGTCGACGTGCACCTGCTGAAGGACCGGTAGCCCGGCCGGTGGCGGCAGCGGCCGTCGTCGAGCGCGACGTCCTGCCGGTCGGCCTCTACCGCATGCCCCATCCCGGGCGCGACGGCGTGCTGCTGCGCCGCGGCGCGGTGCTCGAGCGCCTGGTCCACGTGCGCGGCGAGCCGGTCGTCACGCGCGCCTGGCCGGCCGCGGGCCGCGTCCGGATCCGGGCCGAGGCGCACACGCAGGACGACGCCGCCGCGGCGATCGAGCGGATGCGCTTCGCGCTCGGCACCGACCACGACCTGTCCGAGTTCCACCGCCGCTTCCGGCGCGACCCGCTGATCGGCCGAGTGATCCGAGGCCAGCCCTGGCTGCGTCCCCGGCGCCGCCCCGAGCCGTTCGAGGCGCTCGTGTGGGCGATCTGCGAGCAGCTGATCGAGTCGGGGCGCGCGGCCGGCATCCAGCGCCGGCTGGTGTGGCGCCACGGGCGCCGGAGCGCGTGCGGGACGCTGCGCGCACCGCCCTCCCCGGAGCGCCTCGCCGGGCGCTCCCCGGCCGAGCTGGAGGCCTGCGGCCTGGCCGGCAAGCGCGCCCACGCGATGATCCGGGCCGCGCGCGAGGTGGCCCGCGGCCGCGTGGACCTGGCCGCGCACGAGCCGTCGTGGCGGCGCCTCCTCGCGATCCCGAACATCGGCGCCTGGACGATCGAGTGCATGGCCTTCCACGGCCAGGGCCGCGACGACATGCTGCCGGCCGGCGACCTCGCCTTCGTGAAGCTGGTGGGCCGCCTGGCCGGCCTGGGCCGCCGCGCGGAGGTGCACGAGGTGCGCGAGTTCTTCGCTCCCTACGGGGAGCACGCGGGCCTGGCGGGCATCTACGCGCTCCGCGCGCGGCTAGCCTAGGACCCATGACCGAGAAGATCGAGAAGAGCGACGCTCAGTGGCGTGAGGAGCTCGCCCCGGAGCGCTACCAGGTGCTGCGGGAGGCGGGCACGGAGCCGCCCTTCAGCGGCGCGTACACGTACTCGAAGTCCGATGGGATCTACCGCTGCGGGGCCTGCGGCAACGAGCTCTTCAGCTCGGACACCAAGTTCGACTCGGGTACGGGCTGGCCCAGCTTCACCGAGCCCGCCGTGGCCGAGGCCGTGGAGCTTCACGAGGACCGCAGCCTCGGGATGGTCCGCACCGAGGTCACCTGCGCCCGCTGCGGGAGCCATCTGGGTCACGTCTTCCCGGACGGCCCCGGGCCCACCGGCGAGCGCTACTGCATCAACTCGCTGGCACTCGAGCTGGATGAGTCCTAGCTAGAGCCCGGCGCCCGGCAGCAGCTCGTTCGTGAACGCCGACCGCGAGTCGGCGGGCCCTTCGAGCAGCCGGTTGTCCTTCATCCAGGCGGCGAAGGCGTCCCACTGCGCGGGGTCCTGCCATGCGAAGGGCCTGCCGTCCGGCGGCGAGAAGAGCGGCAGCGTCGCGTCGAGCGAGGCGCGCTGAAGCCCCGGGTCCAGGTCGGGGTTCGCCTTCAGAAGACCCTCGAGCGCCTTGTCCGGGTCCTTGTTCAGCGCGCGCACGCCGCGCGACAGCGCTCCGATGAAGGCGCGGAACGTGCCGCCGTCGCGCTCCAGGGCGTCGCCGTTGGCCACGATCACCAGCTCGTTGTACGAGGGCACCCCCGCCTCGTCGACCGGGATGATCCGCGGCTTCTTGCCGCGCCGCTTCAGGTCGACCCCCTCGTAGTTCCAGAAGGCCCCCAGGGTCGCGTCGACCTTGCCGGTGAGCAGCGCGGGGGTCAGCCCGAAGCCGACGTTGCGCTCCTTGACCGTCGACGGCGTGACGCCGGCCTCCAGCAGGATCGTCCTGAGGTAGGCGGACTGGTAGTCGATGCCCGCCGTGCCGACCGTCTTGCCCTCGAGGTCCGCGGGTGTGCGGATCCCCGCCTTCGGGAGCGAGATGATCGACGTCAGGGGGCGCTGCACCAGCGCGCCGAGCGACACCACGTTCAGTCCCTGGTCGCGAGCGCGCATGACCTCGGGCTCGTACGAGATCGCGAGATCCACGCGCCCGGCCGCGAGCTGCTTCAGCGGCGCCGCCGGGTCGGGCGGCTGGCGGATCTCGACGTCGATGCCCGCCTCCGCGAAGTCGCCTTCCGCCTGCGCGGCGTAGATCGGCGCGTGGTCGGCGTTCGGGAAGTAGTCGAGCATCAGCTCCACGCGCTTCGACCCCTCGGGGGTGAGCACGTCCTCCTTCTCGCCGCAGCCGGCCGCCGGCAGCGCTGCGAGCGCCAGGAGCAGGAGCAGGGTCGGTCGCGTCACGCTTTGGCTTCCTCTCGGTTCCAGGGGCAGAGCAGGCGGTCGGCGATCGTCGCGAGCGCGAACAGCGCGACCGCCATCAGTGTGAGCAGGACGATCCCGGCATAGGCGCGCGGGGTCTGAAGCTGGTTGTTGGCGAGCAGCACGAGCCGGCCCAGGCCCTCGTCGGCGCCGGCCCACTCACCGAACACCGCTCCGATCACCGAGACGCTGGCCGCCACCCGGAGCCCGGTGAAGAACGAGGGCAGCGCGGCCGGCAGCTCGACCTTCCGCAGCGTCTGGAGCCGCGACGCGCCCAGGCTGCGCATGAGCTTCAGCAGCTCGGCCGGCGTCGAGCGCAGCCCGTCCAGCACGTTCACGGTGATCGGGAAGAAGCAGATCAGCGCCACGATGGCGAGCTTGGGCCCCATTCCGTAGTCGAAGGCAAGCACGAAGATCGGCGCCAGCACGACGATCGGGATCGCCTGCGAGGCGATGAGCAGCGGATAGGCGGCGTCGCGGAGCGGCTGCCAGAGGTGCATGGCCACCGCCAGGACGGCCCCCGCGACGACGGCGATCGCGAGGCCGAGCAGGACCTCCTCGAGCGTGACCCAGGCGTTGTCCATGAGCAGCGACCAGTCGTCGCTGAGCGCCGTGGCGGTCTCGGCGGGTGAGGCGAGCGTCAGGTCGTCGACGGAGTCGAGCGAGGCCACGCCCTGCCACGCCGCCAGAACCAGGGCGAGCAGCAGCGTGGCCAGAGCGACTCGGGGGAACGTCCTCATGCACCCACCGCCAGCACGTCGAGCGCGCGCCTCACGAGCTCCACGAACGCGGGATCGCCCAGCGCGTCGCGCCGGCGGCGCGGGCGGGCCAGCCGCACGTCGAGCTCGGCGACCACCCGCCCGGGGCGCGGTGAGAGCACCGCCACGCGGTCGGCGAGCAGGACCGCCTCCTCCACGTCGTGGGTCACGAGCAGCACGGTGCGCGGCTCGGCGGCCAGCGCGCCCGCGAGCCACCCCTGCATCGAGGTGCGCGTGATCGAGTCGAGTGCGCCGAACGGCTCGTCGAGGAGCAGCACGGGGCGTCCCGGGAGCAGCGTGCGCAGGAATGCCACGCGCTGGCGCATGCCGCCGGAGAGCTCCGACGGACGGGCGCGCTCGAACTCGGCCAGCCCGAAGCGCGCGAACAGCGCGCCGGCGCGCTCGCGCGCGTCGCGCCTGCCCAGTCCCTGGCACTCGAGCGCGAGCGCCGCGTTGCCGAGCGCGTCGCGCCAGGGGAGGAGCAGGTCGCGCTGGGGCATGTAGGCGGTCGCGCCGGTCACGCTCACGCTCCCCGCGTCCGGCTGCTGGAGGCCGGCGACCAGCTCGAGCAGCGTCGACTTGCCGCACCCCGACGGGCCCACGACCGCCAGCACCTCGCCCGCCTCCACGCGCAGGTCGAGGCCGCGCAGCGCGACCACCGTGGAGCGGCGGCCGAAACGGCGCTCCACGCCGTCGAGCGCGATCTCAGACCTCTGAACTGGACGAGGCTCCTGGACAGGAGCCTCGGGGTGGACCTGCATAGCTCCCTCCGCGGGCATTACCCCACAGGTTCGAAGGGTCAGCGCCGGACGACGTCGTCGGGGGCGCTATCTCAGCCCGCCTGTCCGCGAGCCCCCCTGTGTGTGCAGGCGGAGTGTACCTGCACGGGCTTCTCACCGGTTGGGGGTTGAAAGCTCCATCGAACCGGGTACTTTGGGATTCATGGCCGTCGTCCTGGCAGGGGAGGCCCGTCGCACGCATGCGCTGCTCGTGGCGCTCGCGCTGGCGATCGCCTGCCTGCTTCTGCCGGGCTCCGCCCCCGCTCAGGTGCCGGACGTGGGAGCGACGGCCGCCGCCGCGACCGACACGGTCTCGAGCACCGCCGATACGGCGACGCGGGCCGTGCCGCCGCCGCCGGCCGCCCCTCAGGCGACCGAGGTGGTCGAGCGGGTTGCGACGCCGGTGACGGAGACGGTCGGGCGCGTCCAGAACGAGGCCGAGAAGGCCGTTCCGGCGGTCCGCGAGATCGAGCGCACGGTCGCGCCGCCCGTCACCGCCCCGGCTCCGCGGCGCCAGCCCCCCGCGGTCGCCGCCCCTCCCGCCCGCTCCGCGCCCCGGATCCACCGGCAGGCCGCGCCTCGGCGCGACGGTCCCGCCGCGGCGCCCGAGCGCCGCGCCGCGCCGGATGCCGCGAGCGGCGCACCACCCGCGTCGACCGTCGTCCCGCACGGTGCCGCCGCGGCCCAGCGGCAGGGCTCGCCGGCCCTCCCGGAGGCGCCCGCTCCCGAGCCGCCGTCAGTGCCCGCGGGCGCGGCCTCCGCCGCCCCGGCCGGGGCGGCGGCCTTCGCGGGCTTCACCGCGCTGTTCGGCGCGGTGGCGCTGCTCCTGCTCGCCGGATCCCGGCGACTTCACCTGCGCCCGGCCCTTCCGCGGCCGGCGCCCTTCCTACCGCTGCTCGAGCGCCCTGGCTAGACGCCCCGCGTCCTGACCAGGGTCGACCGGGGACCCAGTTCGCAACCCGGCATCAAGAGCAACGAAAGGAACAAGAGATGAAGCGCATCTCGACACTGGCGGCTGCCGCAACGGTCGCAATGACGATGGCCGCCGCACCCGCGTCGGCACAGCTCCCGATACCCATCCCCGAGCAGCCGGACGTCGCGGGCATCGCCGGCGGTGCCGGCGGAGCCGCGGACACCGGCAACGTGCAGGTGCTGAACGGCAACTCCGGGGCCGTGTCCGTGCTCGGTGACTCGAGGTCCGAGGGCGGCGACACCGCCGCGAGGAGCGGCGACGCCTACGGCGGAGACGGCGGCGACGCCCGCGGCTCCGGCGGTGGCGCGGGCCGGGCCGAGGGCGGCGACGGCGGCAGGGCCGAGACCGGCAACGTCCAGGCCGGGAACGGCAACTCGCTCGCCGTCTCCGTGGGCTCGAAGGGCCACGGCCGCAAGCATGGCCGGAGCCACTCGAAGGCCCGCTCCGAGGGCGGTGACACCTTCGCCAAGAGCGGCGACGCCCACGGCGGCCGCGGCGGCGACGCTCGCAGCGGCAAGCACCGCGGCGAGGGTCGCAGGTGCGATCACCGCCGCGAGAAGGGCGGCGAGCGCACCCTCGGGTGGCCGTTCGCCTGGGGCGGTGAGGGCGGTGACGCCTCCACCGGCAACAGGCAGTTCCTGAACGGGAACTCGCTCGCGCTCGCGCTGTTCGGCGGCGCGTGGTCCGAGGGCGGCGACACGCTCGCGAAGAGCGGCGACGCCTACGGCGGAGACGGCGGGGAAGCCGGTCTCCTCCAGGCGGCGATGCGGTAGCCGTACGGGCACTGGGGCCGTCGGCCGGTCACCCCGGCCGGCGGCCTAGCCCGCCCGCAGGTCCGCCAGGTCGTTCACGAACGCCTCGAGCTGCTTCGTCGTCCAGCACTCGTAGACGCCGTTGCAGAAGGGCTCGTACGCGGCCATCACCGAGTCGCCGTAGTTCCAGTAGAGCTTCGGCTCCGGGTTGATCCAGAGCGTGCGTCCGGCCGCCTCGGCCACGCGCCCGAACGCCGCGGCGTGCGGCTCGCGCCCGTTCGTGCGGGCGTCGCCGAGCACGATCACGGTCGAGCGCGGGTCCAGGTCGTCCACCACGCTGTCGAGGAACTCGAGCCAGACGCGGCCGTAGTCGGTGTACCCGGACACGTCGGCCACGCCCGCGTCGGTGGCGATCCGGCGCGACACGGCGGTGAACGAGCGCTCGCGCTCGAACACGTCCGTCACCTCGGAGATCCGCTCGACGAAGACGAAAGAGCGCAGCTTCCGGAACTGGTCGTGGAGCGCGTGCAGCACGGACAGGAAGAAGACGCTGGCGCTCGTCACGCTCGTCGAGACGTCGCAGAGCACGTACAGCTCCGGCCTGCGCGGGCGGCGCGGCCGGTACTTGAGGTCGAGCGGCACGCCGCCGGTCTGGAGCGAGGCCCGCATGGTCCGGCGCACGTCGACCGCCCAGCTGCGCCGGCGGCCGCGGTGCTCGCGCCCGTGTGACGCGAGCCGCCGCTTCATCTGCGCCACCACACGGTGCACCTCGCTGAGGTCCTGCGCGGGGTTCGAGGGGAGCGCCCTGTCGAGCTCGCGCAGCGGACGCGCCGGCGGAAGCGCGCGCGTCCGCTCGATCAGCAGCCGCTCGAGCTCGCGGCGCACGTGCTGCTCGAACTGCTGGAGGTTGTCGCGGGGCACCGCGTCGGGATCGGGCAGCTCGGTGCCCGCGGACTGCTGGCGCTCGCCGCGGAGGCCGAGGCTGCGCCGGATCCGCTGGACGTCCACGCCGATCACGCCGGAGCCCTCCCCCTGCCGGCCGAAGGCCACGATCGCCAGCCGCGCCAGGTCGCGCATCTCGCCGTCCGAGCCGGCGCGGATCGCGTCGCGGATGCGCTCGCGCAGGTCCTCGAGGTCGATGCCCTCGCCGCCGGTGAAGCGCTCGTCGGTGAGCCCGCGGTCCACCGCCTCGCGCTCGACCGCGCGGAAGAAGAAGCGGTCGAACAGCACGTCGAGCACGTGCCTGTCCTCCTGCGACTTGGCCAGTGTGGCGCCGAGGGCCTCGCGGAAGTCCTCCTGCGACTCCCAGGAGACGGCATTCAGCGCATCGAAGGCGTCGAGCAGCTCCGAGGTGCCGACCGCCACGCCCTCGCCGCGCATCTCGTCGGCGAGCTCGAGCAGCCGCGCCGCCATGCCGGGCGGCCCGGGCCGGCCCGGCATGCCTCCGTAGAGGCCCGAGTTAGCCCGCCTGCCGGCCGGCTCCGAGGATGCCATCGCCCAGCTTCACGCCGACCCGCTCGGCGACCAGATCGAGGTCGGTGCGGTGCTTGACGATGATCGACATCGTCTGCTCGAGCACCGCCTGGTCCACGTCCTCCGCGCCCAGCAGCAGCAATGCCCGCGCCCAGTCGATCGACTCGGCGATGGACGGCGGCTTCTTCAGGTCGAGCGAGCGGACCATGTGGATGACCTCGACGAGCCGGCGTGCCATCCGCTCGTCGATGTCCGGGGCGTGGAGCCGCACGATCTCGAGCTCGCGGTCCACGGACGGGTAGTCGAGCCAGAGGTAGAGGCAGCGGCGCTTGAGCGCCTCGGTGAGCTCGCGCGAGTTGTTCGAGGTCAGCAGCACGAGCGGCTGCGTCCGCGCCTCGACCACGCCGAGCTCGGGGATCGAGATCTGGAAGTCGGACAGGACCTCGAGCAGCATCGCCTCGAACTCCTGGTCGGTCTTGTCGATCTCGTCGATCAGCAGCACCACCGGCTCCTCGGCGGCTATCGCGGTGAGCAGCGGGCGGGCGAGGAGGAACTCCTCGCCGAAGATGTCGTCGCGGACCTCCTGCCAGCCGGCGTCGGTCGCCTCGGTCTGGATCCGCAGGAGCTGCTTGCGGTAGTTCCATTCGTACAGGGCCTTCGCCTCGTCGAGCCCCTCGTAGCACTGGAGCCGGATCAGCTCGCGCCCCGTCGCGCGCGACAGCGCCTTCGCCAGCTCGGTCTTGCCGACGCCCGCCGGGCCCTCCACGAGAACGGGCTTGCCGAGCTGGCTGGCGAGGAACGAGACCAGCGCCGTGCGCTCGTCCGCGAGGTAGCCGGCGCCCGCCAGGGCGTCGCGCGTGGCTTCGATCGTGTCCAGGCCGCCGGCGCTCATCCGTCGCCAAGGATACTTTCGGTTCCTTGGCCGTACTGCTGCTCGTGATGTCCGACTTCCTCGACCCGAACCGCGGGCCCGGCCAGCGCGGCGACTTCAGGGTGTCTCCGACGTTCTTCCTGGCGCTCGTGCTGGGCGGCTTCGTCGTGGGCGCGGTGGGTCACCTGGTGAGCTCGCGGGTCATCCAGGCGATCGGCGTGCTGATGATCCTCAGCGCGACGGTGTTCGTGCCGATCTTCCTCGGCGTGACGCGCTAGGCGCGCGCGGCGAAGCCCACGCCGTCGCCCACCGGCAGGACGCTGCCGAACCAGCGCGAGCCGGTCGTGAGCTCCACGTTCAGCTCGCGGGCGGCGGCCAGCGACTCGTCGTTCCAGCGCGTCTCGGCGTCCTCGGGCAGCGCCACCTCGCCGGACATCAGCAGGTTGTCCACCACGAGCAGGGCGCGCTCGGAGAGCTTCGCGTCGGCCAGCTCGACGTAGCGCCGGTACTCGCCCTTGGCCGCGTCCACGAACAGCAGGTCGAACGGTCCCTCCTGCCGCGGCAGCGTCTCCAGGGCGTCGCCCTCCACCAGCTCCACCCGGTCGGCCACGCCGGCGCGGGCGAAGAAGTCGCGGGCGCGGACCGCCCGCTCGGGGTCGACCTCGAGCGTGACCACGCGCCCCTCGCGCAGCTGCTCGGCCATGTGGAGCGTCGAGTATCCGATCGCCGTGCCCACCTCGAGCACGACCGGGTCGAGGGCCCGGCAGAGGGTGGCCAGGAAGCGGCCCGTCTCCCAGTGGACGATCGGGATGCCGTCGCGGCTGGCGAGCTCCTCCATCTCGGCCATCGGGCCGGAGCGCTCGGGGCGCAGCCCTTCGAGGTAGCGATCGACCTGCTCGTCGAGGATCCGCATGGCCCGCAGGCTAGGGGAGCCGTCCGCGCACCACGAGCAGCTCCTCGTCACGAACGCTCACGCGCTCGCGCATCAGCGGACCGAGCGGCCCGCGGCGCCGGGCCACGATCTCCGCCCGCAGCCCGCGTGCGGCGAGCCGCCCGAGCGTCTCCGCCTCGCCGTTGACGGACGAGTGCACGAGCAGGAGGGCCCCGCCCGGACGCAGGCGCCCGGGCGCCTCGTCGCAGATCCGGTCGATCAGGGCCCGGCCGTCGCGGCCGCCGGCCCAGGCCCGCCCTCCCGTCGTCGCCGGGACGTACGGCGGGTTGCTGACGATCACGTCGAAGCGCTCGCCGTCCAGCGGGGCGAGCAGGTCGCCGCGCAGCGCTCGCACCCGCACCCCGTTGAGCCGGGCGTTGAGACGGGCCGTGATCACCGCGCGGCGCGAGACGTCCACGGCCGTCGCGGCGGCGCCCTGGCAGGCGGCCACGACGGCGAGCAGCCCGCTTCCGGTGCAGAGGTCGGCCACGCGCGCGCCGGGATGCACCTCGGCGCGCAGGCAGTCGGCGAGCAGCCGGCTGTCGCTGATCGGCGTGAACACGCCGGGTAGGGTCACGAGCCTCATGACCCGCAGTTATCCCGGCGCGGGGCGCGCAAACCGGTGAACCCGGACGCCCTGCGGGCGACGTTCGACGCCCCGCGGCCGTTCACCGTCGGGATCGAGGAGGAGGTCTTCCTGCTCGACCCGGCCACGTTCGAGCTGAGCGAGCGGGCGCCTGAGCTGCTCGAGCGCCTCGGCGGTCCCGGGCGCTTCAAGCTGGAGCTGCCGGCTGCTCAGATCGAGCTGATCACACGCCCGCACGACGACGTGGCCGGCGCCATGGCGGAGCTGGCCGGCGCGAGGCGGGAGCTGCTCGCCGCGGCGGAGGGCCTGGTGGCGCCGGCCGGGACGGGCGTGCACCCGTTCAGCCCGGAGGAAGGCGCGCTCAACTCCGGCCCCCGCTACGACCGCACCGCCGCCGAGTACGGCCGGATCGCACGCCGCCAGCTCGTGTCCGCCCTCCAGGTGCACGTGGCCGTCGGCGGGGCGGAGCGCACCCTCGCCGTATACAACGCGCTGCGCGAGCACCTGCCGGCGCTCGCCGCGCTCGCGGCGAACGCGCCGTTCCACGGGGGCGCGGACACCGGGCTCGCCTCGGTGCGGCCGAAGATCTCCGAGGGGCTGCCGCGCCAGGGAGTGCCCCCGGCGTTCGCGAGCTGGGAGGCGCTGGAGCGCGAGCTCCGCTGGGGGGAGGCGGCCGGCGTCCTGCCCGAGCCGGCGCTCTGGTGGTGGGAGCTGCGCCCTCACCTGACCCACGGCACGCTCGAGCTGCGCGTGCCCGACACGCAGACGACGATCGCGGAAGCCGGCGCGGTCGCCGCCGTCGCGCACGCCCTGGTCGTGTGGCTCGCGGACCGCCACGACGCCGGCGACCTGCCGGAGCCGGCGCCGACGTGGCGAATCTCGGAGAACCGCTGGTCCGCGTGCCGCCACGGCGTGGAGGGCGAACTGGCCGACGTGCGCACCGGGGAGCGCCGCGCCACGCGCGCGGTCCTCCGGGAGCTGCTCGACACGATCGGCGCCGATGCGGCGCTCCCGCTCGTGGAGCTGAACGGCGCGCTGCGCCAGCGCGAGGTGGCGGGCGAGCACGGCATTCGCGCGCTCGGGCCGTGGCTGGCCGAGCGCTTCGCCGCCGGGCTCTGATTCAAAGCGAGAGTGGGGGGTAGCTGACGGGCGATGATGCTCCCGCCCGAGCCGCGCGGCCCCCTGAGCGAGCAGCTGCTCACGGCCCTGTCGGGCCCCCCCGGCGCGCTGTCGGGACCGGCCGACGTGGTGGATCCGGTCGATCCGCTGGCGGACGAGGACCTCCACCTGGCCCTCTACTGCTGCTACGAGCTGCACTACGGCGGCCTTCCCTGCGTGGATGACGCCTGGGAATGGGATCCCGGCCTGCTCGAGTTCAGGGCCGCGCTCGAGGAGCCGTTCGAGGCCGCCCTCGGCACTCCGGCGGAGGGGGCCGAGCCGGAGGAGATGGACCTCGCGCTGCGGGCGATCTCCGAGGCCTCCGAGGCACCGTCGCTCTCCCTGTTCGTCGAGCGCCAGGCCGACCTGGAGCAGGTGCTCGAGTTCGTGATCCACCGCTCCGCCTACCAGCTGAAGGAGGCCGACCCGCACTCGTGGGCGCTGCCCCGCCTGAGTGGCCCGCCGAAGGCGGCGCTCGTCGAGATCCAGGCGGACGAGTACGGCGGCGGCCGCCCGGATCGCATCCACGCAGCGCTGTTCGCCCGCGCCATGCGGGCGCTCGGCCTCGATCCCGAGCCGGGCGCCTACCTGGACGTGATCCCCGGGCACACGCTCGCCACGGTCAACCTGATGTCGCTGTTCGGTCTCCACCGGCGGCTGCGCGGCGCGATCGTCGGCCACCTCGCGCTGTTCGAGATGGAGTCGTCGATCCCGAACCGCCGCTACGCGGCCGGCCTGCGCCGGCTTGGCCAGGGGGAGGACGCGACGGCCTTCTTCGACGAGCACGTGGAGGCGGACGCCGTGCACGAGAACATCGCTGCGGTGGACCTGGCCGGCGGACTCGCCCGCCAGCAGCCGGAGCTGGCGGCCGACGTGCTCTGGGGTGCCCGCTGCCTCGCGGAGCTGGACGCGCGCTGGGCCACGCGCGTGCTCAGCGCGTGGGACGCGGGGGAGAGCTCGCTGCGCGACCCGTCTCGAGCTCTGACGGCGCCCTGAAGTAGGTCAGCTTGTGCGTGCCGTCGCAGAGCGGCCGGATGCGCGAGCGCCCGCAGCGGCAGAGGGCGATCGTCTCGCGCTCGACCACGATCTCGGCGCCGTGCTGGTCCTGAAGCCGCACGGGCCCGCGGACGATCAGGGGCCCGTCGCGGTAAGGCGTGATCGTGACCTGGTCGCGCTCGTCCATCGGGGCCTCCTGCCCCGCGGCGCCGCTCGCGAAACCGGCTAGAGCGGGCGCCGCAGCCTCACGTCGTCGCCGTCGAAGCCGAACGAGCGGTAGAGCGCGAGCGCCGGCGCGTTCGAGCTGCCGGTGTCGAGGAGGATGCGGCCGCAGCCGCGCGCCCGAGCCCGCTCGAGCGCCGCCGTCACGAGCAGGCGGCCGAGGCCGCCCCCGCGGGCCCCCTCGCGCACGAACAGATCCTCGATCTCGCAGTCGTCGGTGCCCGTCCAGACGGAGTGCCGGTAGCGGAGCTGGCAGACCGCTTCCACCGGGTCGCCGGCGAGCAGGAACTCGGCGCTCGGGTCGTCGAGCAGCCGCCTGACGCTGGCCAGCGTGCCCTCGCGGCCCGGCTCGGCTCGGCCGATCCAGTCGCGGAACTCGACGAGCAGGGCGGCCACGGCCTCGGCGTCCGTCGTGTCGGCGATCCGGGCTGCGGGCATGCTGCAAGTATCCTCAGGCACCCGGTTCCCGAGCGGTGAGAGGAGGCGCAGTGGCCGAGCTGATAGAGGTCCCTTCAGGTCTCGAGGGGGTCATCGCCTTCGACACCAAGATCGCCGAGCCCGACAAGGCGGGCGGCTCGCTCCGCTACCGCGGCGTCGACATCGAGGAGCTGGTGGGCCAGTACCCCTTCGAGAAGATCTGGGGACTGCTCGTGGACGGCTCGTACGACCCCGGCCTGCCGCCGGCCGAGCCGCATCCGCTCGCGGTGCGCACCGGCGACCCGCGCGTGGATCTCCAGGCCGCGCTCGCGATGCTCGGGCCCGAGTGGGGCCTCGGCCAGCTGATCGACATCTCCGACGAGCAGGCCCGCGACGATCTCGCGCGCGTCTCCGTGATGGCGCTCTCGTTCGTCGCACAGTCGGCGCGCGGGATCGGGCAGCGGCCCGTGTCCCAGCGCGAGATCGACAAGGCCCGCTCGATCCCAGAGCGCTTCCTGATCCGCTGGCGCGGCGAGGCCGACCCGGACCACGTGAAGGCGATCGACGCCTACTGGATCTCGGCGGCGGAGCACGGGATGAACGCCTCGACGTTCACCGCGCGGGTCGTGGCCTCCACCGGCGCCGACGTCGCCGCGGCGCTCTCCGCCGCGGTCGGCGCGCTGTCCGGGCCGCTCCACGGCGGGGCTCCGTCGCGGGTGCTCCAGATGCTGGACGGGGTCGAGGAGACCGGGGACGCCGAGCGGTACGTCAAGGACATGCTCGACCGCGGCGAGCGGCTGATGGGGTTCGGGCACCGCGTCTACCGCGCCGAGGATCCCCGCGCGCGTGTGCTGCGCCGGACCGCGCGCGAGATCGGCGCGCCGCGCCTGGAGGTGGCGGAGAAGCTCGAGGCGGCGGCGCTGGCGGAGCTGAAGGCGCGCAAGCCCGACCGGGTGCTCGCCACGAACGTGGAGTTCTGGTCGGCGGTCGTCCTCGACTACGCGCAGGTGCCCGCGGACCTCTTCACCCCGCTCTTCTCCTGCGCCCGGGTGGCCGGCTGGTCGGCCCACGTCCTGGAGCAGAAGCGCGAGGGCCGGCTGATCAGGCCGAGCGCGCGCTACGTGGGGCCACCGGAGCGCCCCGCGGCCTCCGTGAACGGCGGCGACCCCGCATAGAAGCGGGCGGCGGGCGTGCCGGGATGACGGCCGCGCGGAAGCGGCTGGTCCTGGTCGCCGCGATTCTCGGGACGACGGTCGTCACGGTCGACTCGACCGTGGTCAACGTCGCGCTGCCAGCGATCAGGGACGACCTCGGCGGCGGGCTCGCGGGCCAGCAGTGGACCTCGAACGCCTACCTGCTCACGCTCGGGTCGCTGCTCCTGATCGGCGGCTCGCTCGGGGACATCTTCGGCGAGCGCCGCGTCTTCGCCATGGGCGTGGCCGGCTTCGGGGTGACCTCGCTTCTGTGCGCGGTGGCGCCCACGATCGAGGTCCTGATCGCGGCCCGCGCGCTCCAGGGCGTGGCCGGGGCGGTCCTCACCCCGGCGGCCCTGGCGGTGATCGTGACCACGTTCCCGCCGGACGAGCGCGGCAAGGCGGTGGGCGCGTGGACGGCCTGGGGCGGCATCGGCGTGGTGCTCGGGCCGCTGATCGGCGGCCAGCTCGTGGACCAGGCCTCGTGGCGCTGGATCTTCGCGATCAACGTCCCGCTCGTCCTCGCGACGATCCTCCTGATCCTGCGCGTGGTCCCTGAGGGCCGCGAGCGCGACCCGGACGCGCGCGTGGACGTGGTCGGCGCGCTGCTGTGCGCCTTCGGCCTCGCCCTCATGACGTTCGGCCTGATCGAGCAGCCCCTGCGCGGCTGGGGGGATCCGCTGATCGTCGGGTCGATCGCCATCGGCGCCGGGCTGTTCGGCGGCTTCCTGGTGTGGGAGTCGCGCACCGCGCGGCCGATGCTCCCGCTGGACCTCTTCCGCCGCCACAACTTCGCGATCGGGAACTTCGAGACGTTCGCGATGTACGGCGGGCTCGGCGTCCTGTTCTTCCTGCTGGTGCTCTTCCTCCAGCAGGTGGCGGGGTACAGCGCGACCGAGGCGGGCCTGACCACGGTGCCCGTGACGCTCGTGATGTTCGCCCTCTCCACCCGCTTCGGGATGCTCGCCGACCGCCACGGCCCGCGCTTCTTCATGGGGGTGGGGCCGCTGGTCACGGCGGCGGGACTGGCGCTCACGCTGCGCGTGGACCAGGACGTGGACTACCTCACGGACCTGCTGCCGGCGCTGCTCGTGTTCGCGCTGGGGCTGTCCATGACCGTCGCCCCGCTCACGGCGACGGTGCTCGCCGACGCCGACGAGCGCAACGCGGGAGTGGCGTCGGGCGTGAACAACGCGATCGCGCGCGTGGCGGGCCTCGTGGCGATCGCCGCCGTGGGCGCCGTGGTGGCCGCCTCGTACGGCTCGGCGCTCGAGGACAAGCTGGGCCCACTCGCCGAGCGCCCCGAGCTCTCCCGGGCGATCGAGGACGCCAAGAGCGAGCCGCTCGCCCCCGTGCCTTCGGACGAGCTGCCCGCGGCGGTTCGGCCGCGGGTCGAGCAGGCGGCCGCGGATGCGTCGGTCGAGGCCTTCCACCTGGGCGCCGGCATCGCCGCGACGCTCGTGGCGGTCGGCGGGATCCTCGGCCTGATCGGGATCCAGAACCCGCGCCGCGAGGTGGAGGCGAGCGAGTGCCCGGGCGGTCAGCTCGTCGGCGTGCCCGAGGACGGCGCGCGTCAGTCGCCCTGCGACTGGGACGAGGGGCCGCTCGAGACCGTGTCGTTGCCGTCCTGATCGGAGTCCGTGAGCGACAGCTGCTCGCCGGGCTCCTGCGGCAGCGGCTCCGTCCTCGCCTCCGCCGTGTCCTCGGTCTCCCGCTCCTCCGCCTGCCGGCGGGCGACCGGCGTCACGGCGCGCGGCCGGCGCTCCACGTCGGCGAGCAGGTCGCCGCGGAAGCGCTCGCCGGGCGACGGCGCGGCCACGTCGTCGGCGGGCCGCTTGGCGCGCTCGCGAAGCCCCGCCCCGGCGAGGATCGCGCAGCACGCCAGCGCGAGCAGGTTCTGCCCGAGCGGCCGGTCGAAGAGGCGCACGACGATCAGGACGGCGGCCCAGACCCCCGCGGCGGCGATCGCGGTCCCGTCGCCGAGCGGGAGGTGGAAGCGCTTGCCGAGCGCGCGCGCCCTCAGGAGCGCCAGCACCGCCAGCGCGATCAGGACCTCGGCGAGCTCGACGAACGAGAAGGGGCCGAAGGTGCTCACGAGCAGGAGCAGCGCGCCGACGGCGGCCACCCGCTGCTCGGGGTTCAGCGCCCGGAACAGCACCGGAAGCTGGCTGATGGAGCGCGACAGCCGTTCAGCCATCGTCGAGCGGCCGCCTGCCCGCGAACCCCGCGTCCACCTCGTGCCAGAAGGCGATCCCGTCCTCGCCCTCCTGCCAGCACAGGTACGCCTCGCGGCCGTCGCGCAGCGTCGGGAAGTCGATGAGGCCGCTCTCCAGGTCTCGCATCACCACGTCCAGTGCCTGGAGCCCGATGAGCGCCTCGCGCAGCTCGAGGAAGCCCTCGGACACGGTGCGCCCCGGGTCGCCGCCGCCGTTGCCGGGAGTGGCATCGGACAGGGCGGCGCGGGCCTCCGCGTCGGTCAGCCGGGCGCGCGCCCTGCGCATGCGCTGGAGCAGCTCCACGACGAGCGGCAGCGCCTCCGTCGCCTCCTCGAGCGAGTAGTGGCGCCTGTGGGTCACGCGGCTGCCGGAGCGGCCGCCCGGATGTGCCGCTCGAGCAGCTCGGCGTCGGCCTCGGAGACCGTGCGCAGCTGTCCCTGGAAGGCGAGGTGCCAGTGCTGCGCCGGCCACTTGCGCGCGTGCTCGAGCTCGCCCACGACCTCCACGGCCGGCACGAGCTCGTCCTCCTCGAGCACCACCTCGGGCCGGGTCTCGAACCGCCACGGGTAGGCGCCGGCCTTGCCGGGCTTGCCCGGCCAGATCCGCTCGCGGTCCTCGTACATCTCGCTCGTGACCTCGACGATGCCGCCGAACGCCTGGACCACGGTCAGGTAGAAGACGATTCGGTCGCCGGGCTCGATCTGCTCCGCCATCCCGCGCCTGCCCTCCTTGGCGCCGATCACGCGGAAGCCGTGCTCTCGCGTGGCGCGGAAGTTCTCGACCGACCCTGTGAGGATCCACGTCCTGGGCACGGCCCGAAGCCTACTCCCGCCGTTCTCCCGCAACGACTAGGGTTTCTCGGGCATGGCGGACGAAGAACTGCACCTGATCGGGCCGGACGACATCGCCTACCGGCTGGACCTCACGCCGTCCCAGCTCAAGGTGACCCACACGGCGCTCAAGTCCTTCCTGGACGACTTCGGCCACGACGAGCCGGACGTGCGGGCCGCCGTGCGCGAGGTGATAGCCAAGCTCCCCGACGAGCACTCGATCCGCGCGATCGACATCTCGCGCGGGCGCTAGCGGGACTTGCCCCCGCCGTCGCGGGCGGGAGAGAATCGAGTAATGAGGAAGTATCGATCGCTGGCCGCGGCGTTCGCCGTGGCCTCCCTCTGCCTCGCACCCGCCGACGCGAGCGCCGACTTCAGCCTGTTGGGCTCGTTCGGGCTCTCCAATCCACCCGGCGGAGCGACCGGCACGGACATCGCCGTGGACCGTGCGGGGAACGTGTACGCGCTGCGCGGCACGTGGATCCAGAAGTACGACCCCATGGGGGTCTTGATCACGACCTTCGGCGGGCCCGCGACGTTCCCCGAGCCCGGGCCGTACCCCGAGCCGCCCTCGGACGTGGCCGTTGACGGCTCCGGCGACGTCTATGTGGCGCACCCGCCAACGAACCGGGTGATCAAGTTCGCCCCGGACGGCACCGTCCTGGCGCGCCTTGGCCGTAACGGCGGTGACGGCACCGCTGGAAACGGGCCAGGTGAGTTCGACCACCCCACGAATGTCGCGCTGGACGCGCAGGGAAACCTGTTCGTGCGCGACCAGCCCGCCTTTCGGCTCGAAGCCCCCGACACGCCCAGCCCGCGGATCCAGAAGCTGTCACCGGCCGGGGTCCAGCTCGCCTCGGTCGAGGAGCTCCAGGCCGGCGAGCTCGCAGTCACCGCGACGGGCGACCTTGTCCAACGGCAGTTCTCGTACTGGACGCAGATCGTCCGGCGCGACGCGGCCACGCTCGCGGTCGTCGATCGCTTCACACTCCCGCGCTCGAGTCCCGAGCCGCCGCCGCGTTCGTACGAGCTCGACTCGTGCTGCGGCGTCGCGGTCGTCGGGGACACGCTCTGGGTCGGGCGCGACAGCGGCCACCAGGTCGAGCAGTACGCGCTCGACGGGCGTCTCCTCTACGCCTGCGGCACGGTCGAGCCGCCGGGCTTCGAGTACCGCGCCGGGGCAATCGCGGCCGGACCGCGCAACACGCTCTACACCGTGCAGGACGACCTCGTCCAGGTGATGGGCGACGGCCCGACCCCCTGCGATTCGCAGCGGCCGAGGATCGGTCGCGCCGGGCTGTCGAAGACCAGGTTCAGGGCGTCCAGTTGGCGCACGCTGCGGCGCATCTACGTCTACTACACCCTCTCCGAGCAGGCCACTGTGAGCGCCCGGCTCCTGCAACGACGGTCCGGCCGCCTGGTGCGCGGGATCTGCCGCAGACCGTCTCGCTCCAACCGGGGACGGCGGGCCTGTGCCCGGCCGCCACGCACGCGAGCGCGGCTCTCGGGACTGCCGGGGTACCCACAGCCCAATGGCTATCCGCTGGTGCGCGGGCTCTGGCGCTCGGCCCCGCCGCCCGGTCGCTACTTCCTCATCCTCATCGCGACAGACCGCAGCGGCAAGCGCTCCGACGCGGTGGTGCTCCGGCTGCGGCTGCTGCGCTGAGCGGAGCAGGGCCGCAGGGCGAGGCGGCGGGTCGTGCGGTTGCCGGAGCGGTCGTAGACCGTGAGCCTGAGCCTCCGTCCGCGGCGGATGCGCAGCGTCAGCCTCTTCTGTGCCCGCGCACGCAGCGCCCTGCCTCCCGCGCGGGCATCGATCGCAGCGATCCGAGAGCGATCCGAGATCCTGACCCGGACCGTCCGGACGCGACCGCCGCACCCTCGCCGCAGCCTGACCAGCGGCGGGCGGGTGTCATGGCCGCCCCAGAACCGGAGCACGACGAAGGGATCAGGCTGAGCGCCCCGGCCCCTGAGCGCAACGCCCTGGATGATGCGTCCGTCGCGCTGCACCGCGAGCGCGAACGGGAACGGCTCGCTGCGAAAGCGCCGTTCCGCGGCGCCAGAGCGTCCGAACGTGCCGTCGGCGCGGCCGGTCCCGAGCTGCCGGAAGACGGTTGAGGCAGAGTCGGAGCCATCTCTCATGCCTGTCGCGATCGCGTCGCCGTCAGATTCCAGCGCCAGGTCGAACACCAATCCGCTCGCCCCATGCGCATCGCGAACCAGACCGCCGGCCTCGTCGAGCCGGGCCACGCTCCAGGAGAAGCCTGCGTCCGCGGAGAGTCTGGACACGAGCACGACGGCGCGTCCGCGCGCGTCGGCTTCGAAGTCGTTGAGCTGCTGGAACTGACGCGGTGCCTGAGGGATGACCGTCGTCCCAGCCGAGCCATAGGTCAGATCCTGGGATCCCGTCGGCGTCACCCGCCCAAGCACGATGTTGCCGCCGCCCTCCTCGATGTTCGGCTCGTGCGAGGCCAGCAACAGGGCCCCTCCCGGCGCCACGGCGAGCTTCGGCTCGCCGAACGCATATGGCGGCTTCACCAGCACCCGGCCGCCCAGCCCGAACGCCGCGTCGACCGACCGAGCTGCGCTGAATCGGATCAGCTCCACTCCGGCGTCGGCCGCTCGCGAGTCCGTCGGCCGGTTGCTCGTCGCCACCATCACGCCCCCGTCCGGCAGGGCGACGATGTCCGAGAGGGCGTGGGAACCGCGGCTGAAGCGAGCGGGCGTGGCCCCGAGTCTCCTGCCGTCGCGATCGAGCCAGGTCACCGAGATACCGACTGGTGCGGTCGTCTCGTCCACCAATTGGCTGGCGATGGCAAGCCCCCCGCCGTCCGTCATCGCAACGTGGCCGCCGGGCGACTCTTCGAGCAGGGCGCGCCCGCCGTCGCCGAAGCTGCGATCGAGCCGCCCCCGCGCGGTCAGCCGGTAGACGGCCGCGCTCGCGTGGCGGCCGGTCGGGAACTGCAACTGTCCGAAGACGAGCGGCCGCCCGTCCGGCTGCTCGGCGATGAAGCTCGGAACGAGCTCGACGAAGGGGTCCCGGATCGTCGCGACCCCCGCCTCCCCGAAGGTTGGGTCGAGTGTGCCGGGCCTTGCGGTGGCCGCGCTCGCGGAGACCGCAACAGAGATCCCCACCGCTCCGATCAGCCAGAGCAAACGCACGGTGGGCCGACGGTAGTCGACCGGTAACGGCCGCGCAACGAGCGCGCTCCGCCGCCCTCGCTACATTCCCGACGCGATGGAGCGCGACCTCACACGGCGCGGCCTGATCCGCGCCGGAGGCGGCGTGGCGGGGGCCACCCTCCTCGCCCAGGCGGGCTGCGACTCGGACGAGCCGAAGGCGAAGCCGGCCAGGGTCGTCCGCAAGACGGCACCGGCCGGGGCGATGAACGTGGTCGTCGTCGTGATGGACAGCCTCCGCGCCGACCACATCTACGGGTCGCGGGCGCGCACCGACGCGTTCAACGGGCTCGCCGCCGAGGGCTTCCGGTTCACGCGCGCATATCCCGAGGGCATGCCGACGATCCCGGCGCGCCGCTCGATCATGGAGGGTCACCGCGTCTATCCGTTCCGCGGCTGGCGCCCCTTCAAGGGGCTGCCGGCGCAGCCGGGCTGGGAGCCGGTCGGGCACGGCCGGAAGATGTGGACCGAGTTCCTGATGGAGCAGGGCTGGACGTCGGGCTACGTGACGGACAACCCGCACATCCTCTCGGCCGCCCACGCGAAGTTCAGAGAGCGCTTCGACCGCGTGGAGCTGGTCACCGGCCAGGTTCCGAACACCCGCAAGGGGCCGCGCAAGGTCTCGCAGGCGGAGCTCGACAAGTTCCTGCCGCCGAGCATCAGGGGCACCCGCGCCGAGCCGCGGATGCTCGAGTACCTGCGCTGGAACGCGCCCGGCCGCGACGAGTCGGAGTACAACACCGCGCGCGTCTTCAAGGGGGGCGAGGACTGGATCGAGTGGGCCCGCACCCGCCAGCCCTTCGCCCTGGTGATCGACTCGTTCGACGCCCACGAGCCCTGGGACGCGCCGGTCAACCTCGTCGACATCTACGACTCGCCGACCACGAGCGGCGTCGAGCCGATCCAGCCGTTCCCGACGCCGGCGGGGCAGTGGAAGAACCTCGACCTCTCGCGGCGGCTGGTGCGGCGGATGGGGCATCTGTACGCCGCCGAGGTGACGTTGGTCGACCGCGCCCTGGGGCGCTTCCTGGCCCGGCTGGGGACGCTCGGGCTCGACGACAACACGCTGATCGTGGCCATCTCCGACCACGGCGTGCTGCTCGGCGAGTACGGCTGGGTCGGCAAGCGCTACTCGGAGATGCACCAGGCGCTCTGTCACGTCCCGTTCGTGATGCGCCACCCGGCCCGCAGGGCGAAGGGCCGCTCGTCGCGCGTGTTCGCCTCGACCCACGACGTCGGGCCGACGGTCCTGGGCGCGCTCGGCTTCGACCGGCCGAAGTACATGAACGGGCACGACCTATCGCCGGTGTTCGACGGCAAGCGGCCGCCCAAGCGCGCCTACCAAACGGCCGCCTACAACATCCAGGTGAACGTGCGCGACGGCCGCTGGCTCCTGATCGCCGACAACCAGGGCAAGAAGAAGCAGCTCTTCGACACGCGCAGGGACCGCGGCGAGCGCCGCAACGTTGCCCGCAGCCACCCCGACGAGGTGCGCCGGCTGTGGGGCTACATCAAGCGCGACGCGGGCAATCGGCCGCTGCCCAAGTTCAAGGCCTCCGGCGGGGGCTAGCCGGTCAGGCGCACGGCGCGGGGCTGTCGACGTTGCCCGGGCATATACCGGACAACGCATGCAACCCCCCTAGTCGATCCGGATCCCCTCGACCTCCGGCTCGCGGTCCGGCTGGTCGAGGCGCTCCAGGTACCAGTCGATCAGCGAGCGCAGGGTCAGGAGGAACTCGCGCACGAGGTTCGTGAACTGGCCCTCCAGCTCGCGCGGGGCGAGGCGGCGCATTCCGTCCAGCAGCACGAAGAGCGCCGCGGGATCGGGTGCCTGCGGGCCGTCGTGGCGCGGGTCCTCAGCGCTCATCGCCGTCCTTCTCGAAGAAGATCCTGAGCGCGCCGTCCTCGAAGCGGGCGCCGCTCGTGGCATAGGCCGACAGCGCGGACGGCAGCACGATTGTCCGCTTCTGGGCGCCCACCCGGACGATCACCTCGAGCCCGATCTTCTTCAGCTCGAGCTCGCCGCGGTCCGCGAACGGCAGCGGGACGCGGAGGGTCGCCGAGCCGTTGTCGGTGATCAGCTCCTGCTCCAGCTCGCTGTGGAGGAGCTCGGCGGGGTCGCCCTCTCCGTAGACGCTCTCCGCCAGCACGTCGAGCATCGCGGGCCCCACGACCTCGCGATCGAAGAACGGCGCCTCGAGGATCGGGATGGGGGCGAACGCCGAGCGCACCAGGTCGAGCTGCTCGTGCTGGGCCTCCCGCCAGGCGGCGAAGTAGCCCTCGGCGACGTCCTCGGGCAGGACGCGGTTCACCACCACGGCGTCGGTGAGGTAGCCGTAGAGGTTGAGGTAGGTGAAGGTCCGCATCGCCTCCTTGACCACCATCCGCTCGGGGTTCATCACGAGCCGGATCGAGGTCCGCGAGCGGTCGCGGAGGATGCCGTTCATCGCGACGAGGTTGCGCGCTAGCCGCTCGACGTCGTCGAAGACGGCGTCGCCCGGCATCGGGATGTCGAAGAGCGTGCGCGCGAACGGGGCGAGCCGGCGCTCCCACGGGAGCACCTTCTCGAGCCACCAGGTCACGACGTCCGGGAACGAGAGCAGCCGGAGCGTCTCGCCGGTGGGCGCGCAGTCGACGATGACGCAGTCGAAAGCCTCCTCCTCGTGGTGGCGCTTGATCCAGAGCAGCGAGAACAGCTCGTCCATGCCGGGCGGGACGGTCAGCTCCTCCGCCGAGATGCGGTCCACGCCGCGCTGTGCCAAGAGGTCTCCCAGCCAGCCCTGCACGCCCTCCCAGTGGCGCTCCATCTCGCTCTGCGCCTGGACCTCCTGGCCGAACAGGAGCTCCTCGACCTGGGTCGGCTCACCGCCGAGCGGCGTCTCGAGCGAGTCGGACAGGCTGTGGGCCGGGTCGGTCGACAGGACGACGGTCCGCAGCCCGGACGCGGCGCAGCGCCTGGCCGTCGCGGCCGCGACGCTCGTCTTCCCGACCCCGCCCTTTCCCGTGTAGAGGATGATCCGCGGCGCCATCGGCGCCGCTCATCCTACGCCTCGGGGTCCGGCTCGACCTCGATCTCGGCGGTGCCCCGGTCCTTCAGCCCGCGTCCCGTCCGCAGCTCCTTCGCGCCGAGCCTCACGGTGTAGAGCCCGCGCGAGCGCGGCCGCCAGAGGAACGAGCCGTCTCCACGCCGGAAGGTGGCGATCCTGTTCAGCGCGACCCTCCCGTTGCCCTTCGTGATCGTGACCTCGACCGCGGAGAGCTTCGAGACGCTGAAGCGGATCGCCGTCAGGTCGCCCTTCTCGGTGAGCTCGGGCACGTTCAGATCGAGCACGGGCGGGTCGGTCTGATAGCCGCGGTAGCGCTGCGCGTAGGTGCAGTAGAGCTTCCCGAGCTTCCGCGAGCACATGCTCTGGAGGAACTCGCGCAGCAGCTCGTGGTAGTCGGCGGTGGACTCGGCCCCGGCGTAGGAGTAGCGCGACCAGTCGCCCACGTCCGACAGCGGGATCTCCCTGCGCGCCTCGGGCTCGGCCTCCTCGAACAGCTCCATCGCGCGCGCGCTGTCGGTCGCCTTGGCGTAGTCGTAGAGGCCGATGAGCGACTGGAGGAAGGCGTTGAAGATCCACAGCCGCGGCGCGAACGAGTACTGGAGGTATGCGATCCCGCCGGCGGCGCCCACCGCGCGCACGCCGCGCGGCGGCAGCGTCTCGAAGGCACCCAGCGCGCGCCTGGCGGTCACGAGGTAGTCGGGCCGGTCGAGGAGATCGGCGGCGCGGGCGAGCGACTGGATGGCGGTGGCCTCGGCCATGCCGCTGATCCACGGTGGCGCGCCGCCGCCGAAGTGGAACATGTACTCCCAGGCGACGAAGCGCCGCGAGCGCCAGACCGCGAAGCGGGTCATCTCGTCCAGGAGCCGCGCGAGCGCCTCGCGGTCGCACTCCGGCTCCTCGCGCACGCACGCGCCGTGGATCAGGTTGGCCTTCTTGAAGGTCGAAAGCGGGTGGAGCTGGAGGCCGCGGCCGGGGAAGTACTGGTAGAGCACCTCGCTGCCCTTGAAGCTGATGCGGTCGCCGGAGGCGGGGTAGGGGAGGCGCGGCCAGTAGCGCCGGTTGCGGTCGAGCTGCGTGAACACCACCGGTAGCCTTGACGCGGTCAGCTGACCGGCCAGGCCCATGCGCTCGACTGTGTAGACGACGTAGCCGAGCTGGTCACGGCGGGCGCCGCGGAGGCGCCGCAGCGTCCGGCGCGCCAGCAGGTACTGGCGGCCGTAGCGCCGGTAGCCGCGGCGCGAGATCTTCTTCGCCCGCAGGTTGAGCCGCAGCGCCCGCTTCACGGCGCGGCGGCCGCGTGCGGTGGAGCTCGCCGCGGCCTGCGCGGTGACGCCGTGGCCGCGCCGCCCGGGGGCCGGCATCGTGTCGCTGGGCGAGGCGGCCGGCACGAACGGGTCGTCGACCCGGACGGCCCGGTCGCCGTCCACCACGGTCACCTCGGCGGCCCGCGCGGGCGCCGCCGCCAGCACGGTCGTCACGATGGCCGCGATCAACATCCTGCGTCGTCCGTTACGCATCCCTTCTCCAACGTCGGCAACCGCCCGGAGTTGCGCAAGCGCGGGCTCTGGATGCCCTACCCTGCGCCGCGTGCGCCTCCGGTTGCTGTTCCTCCTCCTCTTCGCGGCTCTGGCGCTGGTCTCCTGCGGCGAGGAGAGCGATCAGGGCGGCGTCGAGGACCTGCTCGACCGGGCCTTCCGCCAGTCCATCAAGAGCGCGGACCTGAAGGTCGACGCGCTCCTCTCGCTCAAGGGCACGGAGGATCTCGGGCGGCCCGTCCGGATCCAGGCCAGCGGCCCGTTCCGCACGAACGAGGGCAGGCTTCCGTCCGCGGACCTCGAGCTGAAGGTCGGCACCGAGGGGGGCGGGCAGACCGTCCAGACCGGCTTCCTGTCCACCGGCGACCGGGCGTTCGTGAAGTTCGAGGACGTCTACTACGAGCAGCCGGCCGCACAGGTGCGTGCCGCGAACGCCTCGATCCGGAAGGCCGGCGGCCGCGGCTCGCTGCGCGAGCTGGGGCTGAACCCCCGCGCCTGGCTGCTGGAGGCGTCGGAGAAGGGCGACGAGCGAGTGGCCGGCGTGGAGACCAGCCACGTCTCCGGACGCCTCGACGTCGGGAAGCTGATGAGCAACATCAGCGAGTTCGTGCAGCGCTCGGCGCCGGCGCTGACCGGCGCCACCGGTCAGGCCGCCCCGCAGGCGCTCTCGAAGAAGGACATCGAGAAGCTCTCCGAGGTCGTCAAGGACCCGACCTTCGACGTCTACGTCGGCAAGAAGGACCACGTGATCCGCAGGGTGTCCGGCCGGATCGAGTTCGACGTCCCGGAGGACAGCCGCAAGGCGCTCAACGGCATCGAGGGCGGCACGATCGAGTTCTCGGTCGAGTTCGCCGACGTGAACGGCGACCAGGAGATCGAGGCGCCGGCCGAGGCGCGGCCACTGTCGGAGCTCACCCGCTCGCTCGGCGGCGCCAGCCTGCTCGGCGCCGCGGGCGACCAGGCCGCCGCCCTCGGCGGCGGCACCGAGAGCGACTCCGGCGGCGGGAGCGACACGGGCGTCGCGCCCCTGCAGCCGAACGGGACCGGCACCTCGCCGAACGCGCCCGACGCGGAGGACTTCAACGCCTACGCGGATTGCCTGGACAAGGCGCAGCCGGAGGACACCGACGCCCTCCAGCGCTGCAGCGAGCTGCTCTACCGCTGAACCAGATCGCGCTTGGGCTCGATGCCCCAGCGCGACGCGACCTCCTGGAGCTCCGCGTCGAGCCCCCAGCGATCCGGGCGCTCCTCGCCCTCGTGGTCGGGGGTGCCGCCCTTGAGCAGCATCGAGCCGGTGTTGTCCCCGACCGCCCGGATCTCGGCCACCTCCTCCGCCGACAGCGGGGAGCGCTCCGGCACGCCCGCCAGCTCCGCGCGCTTCGCCTCGATCGGCTTGGCGTTCTCGCCCGGCTCCTGGATGAGCGTCGGGACCGCGCACGCCACGGCCTCGTGCGCCAGGTTCCACGCGCACGCGAGCTGGAGCAGCGTGAGGTCGTGGCGATCGGCGATCGGGCGGATCCGGTCGAGCCGCTCGCGCCCGGCCTCGATCCAGCCTTCGGGCCGGAAGCCGCGGTGGTCGCCGGCGGCCAGCTCGTGCCCCGGCAGGACGTCGTCGTGGAACAGGCCGCCGTAGTCCACGACGCGCGTGATCACCCGCACGTCGTTGCGGGCCGCGGCGTCCAGGGCCAGCTCGGCCGGCCATGGCTCGAACGGGTTGAGGATCAGCATCGCCCAGTCGATCAGCTCGCCGTAGCGCTCGAAGCAGCCGATCGCGTCGAGCGTGAACCCGTTGGCCGGCCCGGGGGCCACCCCGAGCGCGCCGGCCAGGCCGTCGTCGCGCACGGCGCGCAGCGCCTCCCAGACCTCCTCCGACTCGTAGCCGCGCCGGTCGGGATTGTGGAGCAGCAGCACGTCGAAGGAATCGATCCCGCAGCGCTCGAGGCTCCGCTCGGCGGCCATCCGCACGTAGTCGCGGTAGCCCTCCGGACCGCGCAGGCGCGGGTCCGTGAAGCGCGGGAACCCGCGCGGGCCGTCGCGCTCGCCCTCGTAGAAGTCGTGTCCGATCGCGCCCACTACGCTGTACTCCTCACGGGGGACACCAGCAAGTGCTCGTCCCAGCACGCGGTCGGCGTCGCCGGCGCCGTAGGCGTCCGCTGTGACGAGCGTGGAGATGCCGTCGCCGGGGCGAAGCAGCTTTTCCAGGCGCTCCTCGGGTATGGCTTCTCCGAAGCGCAGGAACCGTCCCCCGCTCCAGGTGCCCAAGCCCACGTGACCGACCATGCCTCCACTCTAAGGTCCCGCGCGTGGACCTAGCCGGCATCGCCCCCGTGGCCGTTCTGATCGCGGCCCTCTTCTTCTTCCTCTGGCTCGACCTGCACTTCTTCGCGCGCGGGCGCGAGCCGAGCTTCAAGGAGGCGGCCTGGTGGTCCGTCGGCTGGCTCGTCCTGAGCCTGCTCGCCGCGGTCGCCGTGGGGCTCTACGAGGGTCACGACGACGCGGTCCTCTACACCACCGTCTACCTGATCGAGCGCTCGCTGTCGCTCGACAACCTGTTCGTCTTCCTGCTGCTGTTCGCGTACTTCGGCGTGCCCTACGAGCGGCGTCCGCGGCTGCTGTTCTGGGGGATCGTCGCGGCGCTGGCGCTGCGCGGCCTGTTCATCGAGGGCGGCTCGGCGCTGATCGAGCAGTTCCACGTCGTCATCTACATCCTGGGCGTCGGCCTGCTCGTGCTCGCCTACCGGATCTTCCGCGGCGTCGGCGAAGGCGTCGACCCGGACAAGAACCTGATGGTCCGGCTCGTGCGCAAGGTGTTCCCGGTCACCGACGACTTCCGCGAGGGCCACTGGTTCGTCAGGGAGAACGGCCGCCGCCACGCGACGCCGCTGTTCCTCACGCTCGTGGCCGTGGTCTTCGCGGACATCGCGTTCGCGATCGACTCGATCCCGGCCGCCTTTGCGATCACGACCGATCCCTTCCTGATCTGGATGGGCAACGTGTTCGCACTGCTGGGCCTGCGGGCTCTCTTCGTGCTGGTCGAGAGCCTGATCGCGCGCTTCCGCTACCTGGACGAGACGATCGCGATCGTGCTCGGCCTGGTCGGCGTGAAGCTGCTGATCGAGGACATCGTGAAGATCGGGCCGGTGCCCAGCCTCGCGATGATCGCCGTGGCGTTCACGATCGGCATCTGGCTCTCGGTGCGCGCCGACCGCCGCGACCCGCATGCCGAGGAGAAGCGCGAGGAGCGCATGGAGCAAATGAAGGAGACCCACCACGTGGAGGAGACTCCGGCAGGCTCCTCCCGCTAGCCGCGGCTCCGCGCCAGCCGGCGCTCGAGCGCGGCCAGGCGGTCGTCCCACTGCCCGCCGACCTCGGCCATCCACGCGACGGCGTCGGACATCGGCTCTGGAGTGGGGCGGTAGAGCACCTCGCGCCCGTCGCGGCGCGTGCTCACGAGCCCGGCGTCCGCGAGAAGGCCCAGCTGCTTCTGGACGGCCTGGCGAGTGACCGGCAGGCCGCGGGCGAGCTCGGTGGCGCTCGCCTCGCCGCGCTCGCCGAGCAGGGCCAGGAGTCGCCGCCGGTTGCCGTCGGCCAGCGCCGCGAACACGGCGTCGGCCCGGTCCACGGCGGCCATCAGCGCGCCAGCAGCTCCGGCATGCCCGGGCGCGGCACGCCCAGGTCGAGGTGGAGGTCGGCGCCGACCGCGTCGAGCAGCGCCAGCGGCCGCGACTCGGTCACCGTCAGGCGCGTGTCGTCGCCCTCGGGCTCGAGCGCGACCTCCACGCGCGTGGCCTCGCCGCCGTCCTCGCTCCACCAGAAGGCGATCCCGGCCGGGGCGTCCACCCACTCGACGAAGCCAGTCCGCCCGCCCGCGCGCACCTCGCCCGCCGGGCGCATCTCGATGTGGGCGCCCGCGCCGAGCCACTCCGGCTCGGAGAGCGATTCCCAGACCTCCTCCGGCGTGGCCGGCAGCAGCACCTCGCGCTCGACGACAGGCTCCATGCGATCCTCCTGATGTGCAACCAACTAGTTGCTAATGTCCAGCAACCGAACGGTTGCAGGATAGCGAACAAGGAGCAGAGACATGCAGATCGGCCGCGCCCACAGCTCGCTCGTCCCGATGGTCATCGAGCAGACGAACCGAGGGGAGCGCTCGTTCGACATCTACTCGCGGCTCCTCAACGACCGGATCGTCTTCATCGGCCAGCCGATCGACGACGACCTCGCGAACCTCGTCGTGGCGCAGCTCCTCCACCTCGCCTCCGAGGACCCGGACAAGGACGTGTCGGTCTACGTGAACTCACCCGGCGGCTCCCTGCACGCGGGGCTCGCGATCTACGACACGATCCAGTACGTCGGGCCCGACGTGCAGACCATCTGCTACGGCATGGCGATGTCCGCCGGGTCCCTGATCCTGGCGGGCGGGGCCGCCGGAAAGCGGCTCGTGCTGCCGAACGCGCGCGTGCTGATCCACCAGCCCTCGTCGGGCTTCCAGGGCCAGTCGAGCGACATCGAGATCCACGCGAAGGAGGTGCTCGAGCTGCGCGCACGCCTCGAGGACATCTACGCGCACCACACCGGGCAGGACGTCGAGCAGATCCACGACGACATGGAGCGCGACCGCTTCTTCAGCGCCGAGGACGCCGTGGAGTACGGGCTGGTGGACCGCATCATCGCGGAGCACGAGCTCAGCCGGCACCCGTCGGGGTTCGCGCGAAGCTAGCTTCCGGTGGGTGAGGCCGCTCCTAGCCGCGCTCGCGCTCGCCGCCGCCCTGGGAGCGTGCGACTCGGGCGGGGACGACCCTGATCGCCCCGCCCCGGCGCCCGTCCGCATCGACGCTCAGCTCGTCCGCAGCCACCTGAGGGCGCTCGAGCGGATCGCCGACCGGAGCGGCGGCGACCGCGCCGCCGGGACCGTCGGCTACCGCCGGGCCGCCCGCTACGTGGCCGGCGTGCTCCGCGGCGCCGGCTGGACGGTCCGGCTGCGGCCGTTCGCCTACCCGTGGTGGTCGGAGCGCTCGTCGTCGGTGCGCCTCGACCCGGGCGGCGCGCTCCGGCACGGGCGCGACTTCCGGCCGATCCTCTTCTCAGGATCCGGGAGCGCCGACGGCCCCCTGCGTCCCGCCGGCAACGCCTGCAGCGCGGCCGAGCTGGCCGGCGTCCGGCCGGGCGACGTGGTGCTCGCGCTGCCCGCGGGGTGCCTCTTCCGCGTGAAGGCGGAGTCGGCGCGGGCGGCCGGGGCGAGCGCCCTGCTGCTCGCGGACCCGGCGCGGCGGCCGTCCACCTCCACGGCCACGCTGACCGTGCCCGGACTCGGGCTGCCCGTGGTGATCGTGCGCCGCGACCTCGCTGACCGCCTGGCCGCGGGCACGCGCGTGCGGCTCAGCGTGCGTGCGGCCACCGGCCGGCGCCGGGACGTGAACGTGGTCGGGCAGAGCGCCGGGCGTGGCAGCGCCGTGGTGATGGCGGGCGGCCACCTCGACTCGGTGCCCGCCGGGCCGGGCATCAACGACAACGGAAGCGGCGTCGCGGCGCTCCTGGCGACCGCCCAGGGCATCGGGCCGCGCGCGCCCGGCGCGCCGGTGCGGCTCGGCTTCTGGGGCGTCGAGGAGTTCGGCATCTACGGGTCGCGCGCCTACGTCGGGTCGCTGCCGGCGGGCGAGCGACGGCTGATCCGCTCCTACCTGAACCTCGACATGGTCGGCTCGCCCAACCCCGTGGTGACGGTCTACGGCAAGCGGGCGAGCCGGCTCGGGCGCCTCCTGCGGCGCCGCGTGCACCCGGCGGGCGACACGAGCGGGGCCTCCGACCACGTGCCGTTCGCTGAGGCCGGCGTTCCGGTGGGCGGCGTCTTCACCGGCGCGACGGACCGCGGGCCCGGCGGCCGCCCGCGCGACCCCTGCTACCACCTGGCCTGCGACCGGCTGTCGAACGTGAACGTGCCGCTGCTCACCCGCCTCGCGCGGGCGACCGAGGCGACGCTCGTCGCGCTGTCGCGTCAGGCGAAGTAGAAGACGAGGCCCAGCACGGTGTACAGCGACAGGAGCTGCACGCCCTCGAACCAGTTCGACTCGCCCTCCTGCACCACGAGGTTGGCGATCAGCACCGCGAAGATGAGCGCGCCGAGCTCGTAGCCGTTGAACACCAGCGCCATCGGCTCGGGCCCGAACACGAACGAGAGCAGGACGAGCATGGGCGCCACGAACAGCGCGACCTGGGCGCTCGAGCCGATCGCGATGTTCACGGACAGGTCCATCTTGTCCTTTGCGGCCACGAGCACGGCGACCCAGTGCTCCGCCGCGTTGCCGACGATCGCAACCACGAAGACGCCGACGAAGAACTCGGAGAGCCCGATGTCGTGGCTCGCCTCCTCGATCGAGCCCACGAGGACCTCGCTCATCAGGCCGACCAGCACGGCGGCCCCCGCGAGCATGATCACGGCCCGCTTGGGAGTCCAGTGGTGCTCCTCCTCGTCCGCGTGCTCGCTGTAGGGGTTGAAGACGTCCTTGTGGGTGCGCAGCGAGAACAGCAGCCCCAGCGCGTACGTGACGAGCAGGATGACCGCGACGCCGAGGGAGATCTTCTCGAGGTCGGAGCCGAAGTCCACGCGCTCCTCCCCGATCGCCGGCAGCCCGCCGCCGTGGATCAGCTGGAACAGGGCCGGCAGCGTGAGCGCCGCGGTGGCGAGGAGCAGCATCGCCGACTGCGCGCTGGCCGCGGTCTGGCTGAACGTCTGCTTCTCCCGGGGGAGGCCGCCTACCAGCATCGAGGCTCCCATCACCAGCAGGATGTTCCCGATCACCGAGCCGACGATCGAGGCCTTGACGACCTCCTGAAGCCCCTCGATCAGGGCGAAGAAGGCGATGATCAGCTCCGGCGCGTTCCCGAAGGTGACGTTCAGGAGCCCGCCGATGCCCGGCCCGGTGCGGCTGGCGATCGCCTCGGTGGCCTCGCCCATCACCGCGGCGCACGGGATGACGGCCAGCGCCGCGGCGGAGAAGACGAGCACGGGGGAGGCCCCGGCGAGGTCGAGCGCGACCGCCGCGGGAATGAACACCCCCAGGTAGTGGATCGGGCGCACGGGCGCGGAAGACTAAGGGCTTCCCCCGGACGGGGGACCGTTCCGGGCTCGGCTACTCGGCGTCGTCGTCGCCGGTGTCGAGGTCGGGATCCTCGACGGAGGCCTCGGTGACCTCGCGGCCGTCCCCCTGGTACTGCGCCTGGAAGTCCTCGAGCAGCTCGTCGCGCCGCGCCTCGTCCACCGGGACCTCGTCGGCGATGAGCACCCAGTCGGCGCCCTCGAACTCCTCCATGTTGAAGATCTCGCCGTCGATCGACGGCGAGTCGTCGACGACGACCATCACCTCGGTCTGCGGGTTGAGGTAGCAGCCCGGGCGAATCAGGAGCTCGTCGAGCTGAAAGCGCGCGTCCTCGGCCACGGGCGTCACCCTATACCCACGGTCGCGGGGAGTCACGCACCGAGATCACGCAGCTGCCGGTCGATTTCCGCCTCCACGTCGAGGGGCGCCTCGCCGCGGCGCGCGCGCCGCGCGTTGCGGGCGATCACGAGCTGGCGGACCTCATCGCGGAGCGCCTCGTCGGCCGGTGCGGAACGGGTGAGCGAGTCCAGCTCCGCCTCGACGTCGATCGGCGCCTCGCCACGGGATTCGCGCCGCGCCGACTTCGCCTCGAGCATCTGACGGATCTCCTCGCGCGCCTCGGCGCTGGACGCGGACGCCGGCGCGCGGGCCGCCGGCGCCGCGTCCGAGTCCATCGTCAGGCCGCCCGTGCGGCCAAGCCCGCGGTAGATGCGCCCGCTGCCCCAGAAGGACGCGATCGCCACCAGCCCGGCGACGATCGACACGACGATCAGCACGGTCCCGAAGTCCACGGGCCTAGAGTCTGACCCATGTGGCGCCGCCTGCGTCGCCGGACCATGGCCCCCACCCGTCCGGTGCTGTTCCCGGATCAGATCGGGCTCGCCTTCTTCACGCTCGTGGTCTTCGCCGTGGGCGTCTACGTGGTTGTGAGGCTGGTGAGCGCATGACCCGCTGGTTCAGATCACGCCGGTGGGGTACCCTTTCCCTCAGAGGCATTGACTGACCAATCAATCGGGCGACCCGAACGCCCATCTCAAGGAGCTTGATCAGTGGTCGACTTCACCCTCACCGACGAGCAGAAGGACATTCGCGAGCTCGCTCACGACTTCGCCGAGAAGGAGATCCGCCCCGTAGCGTGGGACTACGACAGGGACGGGACCTTCCCGGAGGACATCATCAAGAAGGCCTGGGAAGTGGGCCTCATGAACTCCCACATCGAGGAGTCCTACGGCGGCCCCGGGCTCGACTACCTGTCGGGCTGCCTGATCGAGGAGCAGCTCGGCTGGGGCTGCTCCGGCATCGGAACCTCGCTCATGTGCAACGGCCTGGCGAGCGCACCGGTGGCGCTCGGCGGCTCCGAGGAGATCAAGAAGAAGTACCTCGGGATGCTCGCCGAGGAGCCCAAGCTGGCGTCGTTCTGCCTGACCGAGCCGGATGCCGGCTCAGACGTGTCGGGCATGCGCACCACCGCCGTGAAGAAGGGCGACAAGTACGTCATCAACGGCACCAAGTGCTTCATCACCAACGGCTCCTACGCCGACTGGTACACGGTCTACGCCAAGACCGACAAGGAGGCCGGCCATCGCGGCATCTCCGCCTTCGTCGTCCCGCGTGAGGCGGGCGTCGTGGTGGACAAGAAGGAGGACAAGCTCGGCCAGCGGGCGTCCGACACCGCGATGATCTCCTTCAACGACGTGGAGATCCCCGCGGATCATCTCCTCGGCGAGGAGAACAAGGGCTTCAAGCTCGCGATGATGACGCTCGACCGGACCCGCCCCGGCGTGTCCGCCATGGCCGTCGGCATCGCCCAGGCGGCCTTCGAGTACGCCCGCGACTACTCCAAGGAGCGCGTGCAGTTCGGTGTGCCGATCGCGATGCACCAGGCGATCCAGTTCATGATCGCCGACATGGCGACGAAGGTGGAAGCCGCGCGCCTGCTCGTTTGGAAGTCCGCCGCGCTGCTCGACGCCGGCGAGCGCAACACGCTCGCCTCGTCGCACGCCAAGCGGTTCGCCGCCGACAGCGCGATGGAGATCGCGGTCGACGCCGTCCAGGTCTACGGCGGGTACGGCTTCATCAAGGAGTACCCCGTCGAGAAGCTGATGCGCGACGCGAAGATCATGCAGCTCTACG
>JAFGJG010000183.1 GCA_016929195.1 Thermoleophilaceae bacterium | reverse complement strand
GATGTAGTTGTGCTTGAGGATGCGGGCCTCCTCCTGGGCGAGGACGACCACCTGCCGGGCCCGTTCGGTGAAGCGCTCAAACACTGCGTGCTCTCTTCTGTCGGGTGCTACGAGGAGGGCGGTTCCCGATCTACTTTCCCCCTTCTTCGGCATCTATGCCAGTTGGGATGAAGGTGGACTGGTCCCCGACCTGCCAGGAAGTCGAGTCTACCAACGGCCCCCGGTCGAATTTGGCCCTTAACCGCCCCCTAAATCCGGCTCCCAGCGAGGTTTTTGCAGCTAATCCCTCATCGCGGGGAACAGCACGACCTCGCGGATCGAGTGCCGGCCGCTGAGGATCATCACCAGCCGGTCGATGCCCACGCCGATCCCGCCGGTCGGCGGCATGCCCTGCTCGAGCGCGCGCACGTAGTCCTCGTCATAGGGCTGCGTCTCCTCGTCGCCGGCCGCCTCGTCGCGGGCCTGCTGCTCGAAACGGGCGCGCTGCTCGTCCGGGTCGTTCAGCTCGGAGAAGGCGTTCGAGAACTCCATGCCGGCGGCGAAGCACTCGAAGCGCTCGACGAGCCCCGGCTCGGAGCGGTGGTCTTTCGCGAACGGCGACAGCTCCTTCGGATAGTCCATGACGAAGGTGGGCTGCTCGAGCTTCGGCTCGACGTGTTTCGAGAGCAGGTCGTCCACCTGCTTCGCCCAGGTGGCGTCCGGGTCGAGCTCGATGCCGTTCGCGCGCGCGACATCGCGCAGGTCTCCCGATCGGATGTCGACGCCGGTCTCCTCGCGGATCGCCTCGGTCAGGGTCACGCGCCGCCACGGGGGCGAGAAGTCGATCGGGCCGTCGTAGCCCACCTCCTCGGCCACGTAGGAGATGAGCTCCTCGAGGCGCGTCGCGATGTCCCCGTAGTCCGCGTACGCCTCGTACCACTCGAGCATCGTGAACTCGGGGTTGTGCTTGTGCGAGACGCCCTCGTTGCGGAAGTCCTTCCCGATCTCGTACACGCGTTCGAGGCCGCCGACGATCAGGCGCTTCAGGTAGAGCTCGTCCGCGATCCGGAGGAACAGGTCGCGGTCCAGCTCGTTGTGGTGGGTCACGAACGGGCGCGCGAGCGCACCGCCGTAGAGCGGCTGGAGCACCGGCGTCTCGACCTCCACGAAGCCGCGCTCGTCGAGCTTGCGGCGGATCGCGCTCACGACCTTCGCGCGCAGGATGAAGAGCTCGCGCGACTCCTCGTTTGCGAGCAGGTCGAGCTCGCGGTGGCGGTAGCGCGTCTCCACGTCCTCGAGCCCGTGGAACTTGTCCGGCGGGTTGCGAAGAGCCTTCGCCAGCAGGGTCCAGCCGGTCGCGCGCAGGCTGAGCTCGCCGCGCCGGGAGCGGAACGCGGTGCCGTCGACGCCGATCAGGTCGCCGAGGTCGAGCGAGACGAGCGTCTCGAACGACTCGTCGCCGAGCACGTCCTTGCGCGCGTGGACCTGAAGCCGGCCCGAGCGGTCGACCACGTCGAGGAAGGCGGCGCCGCCGTGCCCGCGCCGGGCGGCCAGCCGCCCGGCGACCCGGTAGGCGCTGTCGGTCTCCTCGCCGTCGGCGAGCTCGCCGTGCTCGGCGTGCACGCGCTCGATCGGCGTGACGTTCGGAAACGCGTGCGGGAAGGGGTCGATGCCCTCCGCACGCAGGCGCTCGAGCTTCGCCCGCCGGTCGTCCACGACCGGGACTCTATGCACGCTGCGCCGGGCTAAGCCCGTTCGATCTTGGTGATCTTCAGCTTGCGGGCCGGGCCGCGCGGGACCGGCACGGTGATCGTCTCGCCGCGCCTGTGCCCCATGAGGGCCTTGCCGACGGGCGACTCGTTCGAGAGCTTCGCCGCGGAGGGGTTGGCCTCGGCCGACCCGACGATCCGGTACTTCGAGGACTTGTCCGTCTTCTGGTCCTTGACGTGGACGGTCACGCCCACGCCGACCACGTCGGTGTCCACCTGCTTCTCGTCGATGACGCGGGCGCCACGGAGCTTCTCCTCGAGATCGGAGATCTGCTTCTCGAGCATGGCCTGCTCGTTCTTGGCGTCGTCGTACTCGGAGTTCTCCGAGATGTCGCCGAACTCGCGGGCCTCCTTGATGCGCTGTGCGACCTCGCGCCGGCGCTCGGTGCGCAGGAGCTCGATCTTGGCCTTGAGGTCCTCGAGGCCCTGCGGTGTGAGAATTGTCTCCCTCGCTGCCATAGAAAAACCCTCCTTACCAGCCCCGCTCCGAGCAGGGTCTCCGTATGGAGGGACGGAGCAGTGTAGCAACCGTCCTACGCGGCCCAGACCCGCTGAACAGGGGGTTGAATCAGCCCGTCTGCCCTCTCGCGAGGCGTCGCAAACGCTCTGTCTCACGACGGATCTCGGGGGTGCGGATGCCTGGTCCGCGGCCCAGCTCGTCGATGCGGTCGGCGATGGCGAGCACCTCGCCGGCGAAGCCCTGCGGACCCCCCTGCGAACGCTGCAGGCGGCGCAGGATCGGCGGCACGAGCGTGCTGAAGAGCAGCACCACGACGAGCACGGCGAGGAGCTGGGCGAAGCCGTCGCTCACCTCGTCGGCGGCCCCGCTGAGCGGCAGGATGCCGAAGAGTGAGTCGATCGCCGCGGTGGCCAGTGAGACGGTCACGAGCAGCCGGACCGCATCGCTGTCCGTGGGCCGCCGCGCCATCAGCACGAGGCAGGCGTGAGAGCCCGCCACGGTGAGTATCAGGAGGCACCCGAACACCCGCCAGGTCCCCTCGTCGTCGAGCAGGTCGGTCCAGAGGCCGGCCGCGAGCAGCGCGAAGGTCAGCGCCGAGGCCACCGCGGTGGCGCCGCCGAGCAGCTCGAGCCGCGGGCGCAGCCGGGCCGAGCTCCCCGCGGCGGCGGTCGCGCTGAGGAAGGCGAAGCCGAAGCTGGTGCCGATCACCCGCCACTCGGTGTCGTCGAAGTCGCCCGTGACCAGCGCGCCGATCGCGGTGGCCGCCGCGACGGTCAGCGCCGCTACGAGCGCCCAGCCGAGCACGCGGCGGATCTCTCCCCTCTCCACGCGGCCATTATCGGCAACGATCAGGGATTCGTGATCGGTCAGGCTGCCAGCGGCTGCGCGAGCTGCGTGAGAGCGACGCGGGCGTCGTCCGTCGTCTCCGCCGTGACGAGCGGCATGCGCTCCCGCTTCGTGAGGCCGAGCGTGTCCGCGTACCAGGGGTAGAACTTGCGCAGGTAGCGGCCGGCGCGCTCCACCCCGAGGTGGTCCTCGGCGCAGCCGATCACCCAGCGGAGCTCCTCGGCGATCTCCCCGGGCGACGGATCGCCCTCGTAGCTGCCGAGCAGGCGCCCGAACAGCCAGGGGTTGCCGAACGACCCGCGCGCGAGCATCACCGCGTCGGCGCCGCTCTCCTCGAAGGCGCGCAGGACCTTGGCGTCGTCGGCCAGGCCGCCGGAGATGACGACGGGCGCGCCGAGCGTCTCCACGACCCCGCGCGCGAGCGCGTAGTCCGGGCTGCCGGAGTGCTGCTGCGACGCGTGCCGCGGATGGAACCCGATGCCCGCGACGCCCGCGTCCTCCACGAGCCTGCGCGCGAGCGTCACGCCGTCGCGCTCGCCCGGCCTCTGGCCGGGGCGCAGCTTCACGGTCACCGGCAGGCCGGAGCCCTCGGCCGCCGCGCGCGCGACCGCCACCGCCCGGTCGTGGTCCTTCAGCAGCGCCGCGCCCGCGCCGGTCTTGCAGACCTTGCGCACCGGGCAGCCCATGTTGAGGTCGATGATGTCGGCGCCCGCCTCGGCGGCCATCGACGCAGCCCGGCGCATGACGTCCGGGTCCTGGCCGAAGAGCTGCATGGAGACCGGGTGCTCCTCGGGGTGGATGCGGAGGAACTCGCGGACCGTGCGCTCGTTGCCGTAGGCGAGCCCGAAGCTCGACACCATCTCCGACGTCACGAGGCCCGCGCCGAAGCGCTTGGCCTGCAGGCGCACGAACCAGTTGCCGATGCCCGCGAGCGGCGCGAGCACGACTCGGTTGGCGAGCGTGTGCCCGCCGAGCGTCCAGGGATCGGTGAGCGCCCGCATCACGCGGAGACGGTAGCGCCGAGGATGCGCTCCAGGTCCTCGATCACCGCTCTGGGCCGCTCTTCCAGCTGCCGCCACGTGACCCTGATGACGCGCCACCCACGGGCCTGGAGCAGCCGGTCGCGCTCCCGGTCCCGTTCGAAGGCGTGCGGGGTGGCGTGGGCCCGGCGGCTGTCGAGCTCCACCGCGACCCGCCCTGCCGGCCACACGCAGTCGATCTCGCCGACGTCCTCGAGCCTGGCGTTGATCCGCGGCCGCGGCAGCCCGTGTTCGTCGAGCAGGTTCAGGAAGAGCTCCTCCATGTCGCTGCGCGTGCGGGTGGCGCCGGCGGCGCGTCTCGCGAGCGCCCCTCTGAGGTTCGGCGTGCCCGCCCGGCGTGGATAGCGCTCCAGCAGGTCATGCAATGAGAGACGATCCGTGAGGCGGAGGTAGTCGGCCTCGTTGATCACGCGCTCCAGTTGCCGGGCGTCGAGCACCGCGGCAAGGTCGAGGAGCGTGCGGGGCATGGAGGTGACGGGGATGCCGTGCAGGACGGCGCGCTCATCCGATGGGATCCGCGCACGATGGAACCTGATCCCCTTCACCGCCCGCCGCTGTCGCGCGACCGTCACGTCGATCGGGCCGCTGCGCGGATCGCGGAGCAGCCAGAGCGCGGCGCCCGTGTGGTGGCCGAGCAACGCTCCCCCGCCCCCGGCCAGGACCGCGGCCATCCAGCGCCCGAGCTGCGCGATCGCTGGATGTCCGACCGCGTAGACCCCTCGGTGGAGCACGTGAAGACGGCCGGAGCGGAGCCTTCCGTCGATCTCATGCCGCCCGACCCCGGCTTCGAGCAGCTGCGAACGCGCCACGATGCCGTGCTGGCGCCTCGCCAGCTCGACCATGACTCGATCCGCGTTACGTTCGACCGCCATACGCGGCTAAACGTCACGCGGGTCTCGATTCATCCCCCGCTGTTGCGCTCGAAGACCAGCTTCAGGCCGGTCAGGGTCAGCAGGTCGTCCACCTCGTCGACCTGCTCGCAGAAGGGCACGATCGCGGAGGCGAACCCGCCGGTCGCGATCGCCGTGGCCTCCTCGCCGAGCTCCTCGCGCAGGCGGCCCAGGACCGCATCCACCTGGCCGGCGTACCCGTAGACCACGCCCGACTGGATCGCCTCGCGGGTCCCCTTCCCGATCGCGTGGCGCGGCGCCTCGATGTCCACCCGGGGCAGCCGCGCCGCCCGGGCGGCGAGGGCCTCCAGCGAGACCTCGATCCCGGGCGAGATCACCCCGCCGAGGTACTCGCCGTCGCCGGAGACGACGTCGTAGTTGATCGCGGTCCCGAAGTCGACGGCGATGCAGGCCGCGCCCACCCGGTCGAAGACGGCGACGGCGTTCACGAGGCGGTCGGCGCCCAGCTCCGACGGGTTGTCGATCCGGATCGGCATCCCGGTCTTGAGCCAGGGGCCCACGAGCATCCCCGAGCCGTTCAGGTAGCGCGCGATCAGCTGGGCGTACTCGTGCGCCAGCGACGGGACGACCGACGAGACGATCGCCGCCTCCACGTCGCGGATCCCGAGGTCGCGCAGGCCGAGCAGGCTGGACACCTGCGTGGCGAGCTCGTCGGCAGTGGCAAAGCGCACCGTTGCGAAGCGCCAGTGGGCGGCCAGGTCCTCCCCGTCGAACATGCCGACGTGGGTCTGCGTGTTGCCGACGTCCACCGCGAGGAGCACGGGCCGATCCTAGATCTCGAGCGGGGCGCCCATCGCGTGGAAGCCGCCGTCCACATGGAGGATCTCGCCGTCGACCGCGCGCGAGAGGTCGGAGAGCAGGAAGCAGACCGCGTCGGCGACGGGGGCCGGGTCCTCCGGGTCCCAGCCGAGCGGGGCCTGGCGGCCCCACATCGACGCGAGCCGCTCGAAGCCGGGTATGCCACCCGCCGCGGGCGTGGACACGGGCCCCGCCGCCACGAGGTTCACGCGCACCCCGCGCTCGCCCAGGTCGCGCGCGAGGTAGCGGTTGACCGACTCGAGCGCGGCCTTCGACACGCCCATCCAGTCGTAGACGGGCCAGGCCACCGAGGCGTCGAAGGTCAGCCCGACCACGCTTCCTCCGGACTCCATCAGCGGCGCCAGCCCGGCGGCCAGCGCCTTGAACGAGTAGGCGCTCGTCCGGAACGCCTCGGCGGCCGACTCGGGCGGCGTCTCGAGGAACCCCCCGCCGAGCGCGTCGGCCGGCGCGAAGGCGACCGCGTGGACCACGCCGTCCACCCCGCCCCAGCGCGAGCGGAGCTCAGCAGCGAGCGCGGCGAGGTCGTCCGAGCTGTTCACGTCGAGCTCGAGCACGTCGGGCGGCGAGGGCAGCTTCGCGGCCGCGCGCTCGGTCAGCCGGCGCGCGCGCCCAAAGGAGGTGAGCACGATCTCCGCCCCGTTCCGCTGCGCCTGCTCGGCGACCGCGAAGGCGATGCTCCCGCGCGTGAGCACGCCGGTGACCACGAGGCGCTTGCCCTCCAGCAGGCCTCCGCTCACGGGGCCTCGATGCAGAGCACCACGTTGTGGCCCCCGAAGCCGAACGAGTTCGAGATCCCGAGCACTGGCCCGTCGCCGGCCTCGAGCGGCCGCGCCTTGCCGGGCACGTAGTCGAGGTCGAGGCCCTCGTCGGGCTCGCCGTAGTTCAGCGTCGGCGGCGCGATCCGGTCGCGCAGCGCCAGCAGCGTGGCCACCGCCTCGACCGCTCCCGCCGCCCCGAGCAGGTGGCCGATCGCGGACTTCGTGGAGCTCATCGGGACGGACGCCGCGCGCGCACCGAGCGCCGCCTTCACCGCTTCCGTCTCCGCCCGGTCGTTCAGCGGCGTCGAGGTGCCGTGGGCGTTCACGTACGCCACGTCCTCGGGCGATGCCCCCGCGTCCTCCAGCGCGAGCTCGATCGCCCGGCGGGCCCCGCGCCCCTCCGGCTCCGGCGCCGTCAGGTGGTACGCGTCGGAGGTGGACGCGTAGCCCTTCAGCACACCCAGGATCCGGGCGCCGCGCTCACGCGCCCCGGACTCCTCCTCCAGCACCAGCACGCCCGCACCCTCACCCAGCACGAAGCCGTCGCGGCGCGCGTCGAACGGGCGCGAGACGCCGGTCTTCGAGAGCGCCTCCATCTTCGTGAAGCCGGCGATCGTCAGCGGGGTGAGCGTGGACTCCGTCCCGCCGGCGACGGCGCGGTCGGCGTCGCCGTAGGCGATCAGCCGGGCGGCAACGCCGATGGCGTGCGCCCCCGCGGAGCACGCGGACACCGTGCCGAACGACTGCCCGCGCAGGCCGTACTTCATCGACACCACGCCGCTGGCCGCGTTCGCCATGAGGATCGGGATGCCGAGCGGCGACACCTTCTCCGGGCCGCGCTCCTCCATGATCGTGTGCTGCTCCTCGATCGTGGTGATCCCGCCGATGCCCGTGCCGATGACGCACGCGGAACGGTCGGCGTCGCCGGGCACGCCGTCGGACATGCCGGCGTCCTCGATCGCCTCCCCGGCCGCCGCCAGCGCGAGCTGCGTGAAGCGGTCGGAACGGCGCACCTCCTTGACGGAGAGGTGGTCCCTGGGCTCGAACTCGTCGCAGCGGCCGAGCCCGTCCTCGATGCCGGAGCGGCCCGCGCTCCAGCGCTCGTGCAGCGTCCGCGCACCCACGCCGAGCGGGGTCACCGCGCCGACGCCGGTGATCGCGACGCTGCGCCTCACGACAGCTTCGACATCACCAGGTCCACGGCCTGACGGACGGTCTTGATGCCCTCCAGGTCCTCGGCGCCCAGCTTCACGCCGTACTCGTCCTCCACGATCTGCGCGAGCTCGACGATGTCGAGCGAGTCCACGTCGAGTGACTCGAACGTCGAATCGGGCCCGATCTCGCCGGCCTCGGCGCCGAACTCCTCGAGCGCGGTGAAGACGCGCTGCTCGAGCTCCTCGCGGGTAATGGTCGTCGACATGCAGTCTCCTTTCAGGCGGTCAATCCGCCGTCCACCGTAAGGACCGCGCCGGTCACGTATCCGGCCTCCTCCGAGACCAGGAAGCGCACGCACGCGGCCACCTCTTCGGGCGTTCCCATCCGCCGTGCAGGCACCAACTCAAGCAGGCGTTCGTCGAGACCCTCGGTCATGTCCGTGCTGACGAACCCGGGGGCGACCGCGTTGACCGTCACGGAGCGCCGCGCCACCTCGGCCGCGACGGTCTTCGTGAGCGCCACGAGCCCCGCCTTCGCGGTCGCGTAGTTCGCCTGCCCGGGCGCCGCGCGCTGGCCGGCCACGGACGCGACGTTCACGACGCGCCCCCAGCGCGTGCGGATCATGGTGCGCAGCGCGCGCCGGGTCATCCGGAACGCGGCCGAGAGATTGGTCTCCAGCACGCGCTCCCACTCCTCGTCGTCCATGGCGGGCGACAGGTTGTCGGCGCGCACGCCGGCGTTGTTCACGAGCACGAGCACCGGTCCGAGCTCCTCCTCCACGCGCGCGAAGAGCTCGTCGGGCGCGGACGGCTCGGAGACGTCCGCCGCGATCGCGAGCGCGCGGCCGCCGGACTCCTCGATCGAGCTCACCACAGCGGCGGCGGCGGCGGAGTCGGAGCGGTAGTTCACGCCGACGGGCCAGCCCTCGGCGGCGAGCGCCTTCGCGATCGCCGCTCCGATGCCCCGCGACGCTCCGGTCACGAGCGCGGCTCCCTCTCTCCCAAGTGGCACTCATGGGGAGTATCACCAATCGTCGTTTGTGCCGGCCGTGCGCGGCTGGGAGAGTCCGCGCGGTGCCGACGCTCTACCGCGCCCACTTCTCCACCAACGCCGAGCGCGTCGCGCTGGCGCTCGCCCACAAGGGCGTCGAGGTCGACTCCGTCGTGATCGAGTACTCGGACCGCACGCCCGTGCTCGAGGCCTCCGGCCAGCCGCTCGTGCCGGTGCTCGTGGAGGACGACGGCACGGTGGTCGCGGACTCGCGGCGGATCCTCCGCCACCTCGAGGCGACGCGACCGGACCCGCCGCTGTTCCCGAGCGAGCCGTCGCACCGCGCGGGCCTCGACGTGTTCTTCGAGTGGTTCGACGAGGTCTGGAAGGGCCCGCCGAACGCGATCGCCGACGGCGCCTCGAGCGAGGCGGAGATCGCGGCGCTGTCGGCGCGCATGGACGGCTGGCAGGACGTCTTCGAGGGCCTGCTCGGCGGGAGCGATCACCTGCTCGGCGAGTTCTCCGCGGCCGACTGCCTGGCGTTCCCGTTCCTGAAGTACGGGGCGCTCACCGAGTCGCCCGACGACGACGGCTTCCACCACGCGCTCGTCGATCACCTGAGCCTCGCCGGCCGGCCGCGCCTCGCGGACTGGATCGAGCGCATGGACGAGCGCCCGCGCGCCTAGCCGGACAGGCCGAGCCGCTCCGCGCGCCGCACCGCCTCCGCGCGGTTGCGCACGCGCAGCTTCCGGTAGACCGCGCTCGTGTGCTCCTTCACCGTGTGCGGCGAGAGGAACAGCTGGTCGGCGATCTCCTTGTTCGTCCTGCCCGAGGCGAGCAGCGCGAGCACCTCGCGCTCGCGCTCGGACAGGCGCGTGGTCGGCTGCTCCTCGCGGGCGGCGAACACGGTCTGGCCGCGGCCCACGGCGAGCACCGCCTTCGCCACGTCGTCGGCCGGGGAGTCCTTCGAGACGAAGCCGGACGCGCCCGCGGCGCGCGCCGCCTGAGGCGAGATCCACCCGGCGCCCGAGATGAGGAGCACCCGCGTGGACGGCGACTCGCGCCGGACCGCCTCGCACAGCTCGGCGCCCGAGGACTCGCCCAGGAAGAGGTCCACGAGCGCGACATGCGGCTCGTAGCGGCGCGCGAGGTCGAGCGCCTCGTCGGCCGTGGACGCGCTCAGGCAGCGCTCGACCCACGGCTGCTCGGTCAGGAGCAGCCGGAAGCCCCAGTGGACCACGTCGTGGTCGTCCACGACCAGCACGCGCAGGTTGCGCTCGGGGCTCATCGCTCCTCGTCCCGCACGGGCACCACCAGGCGCACGCGCCAGTTCCCCTCCTGCTCCGGGCCGAACTCGACGACGCCCCCCGCCTGGAGCGCCTCGACGGCCGCCAGCCGCAGGCCCATGCCCGTCCCCCGCGAGCCCGCGACCGCGCCGTCGTTCCGGACCTCGAGGAAGAACGTGCCGTCGAGCCGGCCGACGTTCACCTCGACCCGGCTCGCGTCGGCGTGCTTGTCCGCGTTGCGGAGCGACTCCGAGAGCACCGACTGCGCGATCGGCTCCAGGTCGAGCGGCACCTCAACTCCGTCCTGCCAGCTCACCTCGACGGGCACGTCCTTGTAGCTGTCGCCGATCCGGTCCAGCTCCCTGCGCAGGGTCACCCCGGTGTCCACGGGGGCCGGGGCGAGCGGGCGCTCGAGCGCGTCGCGCAGGTCGGCGAGCGCCGCCTGCATCTCCTCGGCCGCCCGGCGGCGCGCCTCGTCGCTGAGGCCGTGCTCCGAGCCGAGCGCCAGCGAGATGCCGAACAGCCGCTGCACCACTCCCTCGTGGATCTCGCGCGCGAGGTCGATGCGGGCCTGGAGCAGGCGCGCCCGTCCCTGCTGGTCGGTCGCGATCCGGACGGTCGCGGCGAGGGCCGCCGTCTTGCCGATCGTCCACATGGCGCTCCGCTCTTCCTCGTCCAGCTCGAACGCCTCGCCGCCGCGGTCCGCGAAGATCACCCCGAGCCAGCGCCCGCCGGCGGACACGGGCGTGCAGGTGAGCGTCGTGAGCTGCGCGAAGCCGACATAGCGCGCCGGCACCCACTTCTCGAGGTCGGAGGAGACCTGCACCACGCGGTCCTGGGCCAGGGCGGCCTGCGCGATCGGGGTCTCCTCGAGGCTTCCGTAGACCGTCCCGAGCAGCTCGGCGTCGAGCCCGTGGCTGCCGACCGGCACGACGAGCCGGCGCGACTCGTCGTAGAGCAGCAGCCCGGCCCGCTTCATGGACGCCTGCCGGCAGAGCGCCTCGCAGAGGCGGTCGTAGAAGCCGCTGCCGCCGGGCTCGTCGAGCTCCGAGATCAGCTCGACGATGACGTCGAGCGCGTCCGTGCGCGGGAAGGAGTCGGCCTCAGGCACGCGCCTGTTGTACCGCTCCGGCGCCGCGCGCGTTACGCGTGCGACGGCTGAAGCGAGAGGCGAAGCGTCTGCTCGGACGTGAGCGAGACGAGTCGCACGTAGCCGCACGAGCGGCACGCGCACTCGACCTGGCCCTCGAAGTCCTCGACGGCGAGCGACCACTCCACGTCGCTCGAGAGGCACATGCGGCAGGCGAGCGCGGCCTCGACGAGGCAGGGCTCGTCGTTGCCCCGGAAGCTGGCCAGTTCAAGGGTCTGATCCATGCTCCAGAGGGTTGCGGAAGCACGCGCAAAGTGAACGATTTGCAGGCTCAAACCCCCCGGGTGGGGGGTGGCCGCCTACAGAGCGTCGACCCGCGCGACGCGCTGGTCCGCCACACGGTCCAGCTCGCCGGCGAGCTCGGTGCCGTCGGGGAGCGCGAGGTGCGGGTCGAGCTCGAGCAGCGGCTCGAGCACGAAGCGCCGGCCGGTGATGTCCGGGTGCGGCAGGACGAGCCTGCCGGAGCGGTGCTCGAGGTCGCCCAGCAGCAGGAGGTCCACGTCCACGGGGCGCGGCCCGTGCCGGCGGCCGCCGGGCCTGCGGCCCAGCTCGCGCTCCACCTGCTTGCAGACGTCGAGCAGCGGCTCGGGCGGGAGGTCGGTCTCGACCCGTACGCAGGCGTTGAGGAAGTCGGGCTGGTCGACGACGTCGCCCTGCGGCTCCGTCTCGTAGACGGATGAGCGGGCGAGCACCGTCACCTCGTGGCGCTCGAGCCGGACGCAGGCGGCCCGGAGCGTCTCGAGCCGGTCGCCCTGGTTCGAGCCGAGCCCGAGGTAGCCGGTCAAGCCTCCTTCCAGACCTCGACCGAGACCTCGTCGACCGGCAGCGGGATCGGCGGCTCCGGCTTCGCCGCCTTCACGCGCACCGACTCGGCGCCGAAGCGGTCCATCAGCCGGTCCGCGACCGCCGCGCAGAGCCGCTCGAGCGTGTGGTACGAGCGCTCCTGGGCGGCCAGGGCGACCTGCTCGCACACCTCCGCGTAGTCGACGGTGTCCTCGACCCGGTCGGTGACCGTGGCGTCGCACTCGTAGAGCTCGAAGACGACGTCGAACACGAGCCGCTGCCCCAGCTCGCGCTCCTCCTTGCTCACGCCGTGGCGCGTGTACAGCGAGAGTCCGCTGACCTCGATCGTGACCGACGGCCCGGCGTGGTCGCGATCGTCGCCGATGTCCGCGTCGTCGATGTCCTCGAAGTCGTCGTCCGGGTCGTGCGGGTCCCGCTCCCAGGTCACGGCCGCACCGTAGCAGCGGCCACCGCGAGCGCATCCACGACGGGCGCCACGTCGTGGACGCGGAAGATGGTCGCCCCGCGCTCGAGCGCGAGCACGTTCGTCGCGATGGTCCCGGGCAGCCGCTCGCCGGCCTCGCGGCCGCCTGCGAGCGTGCCGAGAAAGGTCTTGCGCGACGTCCCGATCACCACCGGCCGGCCGATCGCCACGATCTCGTCGAGGCGGCGGAGCAGCTCCAGGTTGTGCTCGAGCCGCTTGCCGAACCCGATGCCGGGATCGAGCCACACGCGCTCCTCGGCGATCCCCTCCGCGACGGCGAATGCGAGCCGCTCCTCGAGGAAGGCGCGGACCTCGGACACCACGTCGTCGTAGCGGGGGTCGCGCTGCATGGTCTTCGGCTCACCGCGCATGTGGACCAGGCAGCAGCCCGCGCCGGCGTCCGCCACGATGCCAGCGACCTCCGGCTCGGCGCGCAGCGCCGACACGTCGTTCACGAGCTCGGCGCCCGCTCTGAGCGCGGCCGCGGCCACGTCGGCCTTGGTGGTGTCGATCGAGACCCGCTCGCCGGCTGCCACGAGGCCCTCGACCACCGGGAGGGCGCGCCGCAGCTCCTCGCCGGCCGCCACCGGCTCGGCGCCCGGCCGGGAGGACTCGCCGCCGACGTCGAGCAGCCCGGCGCCCTCGGCGGCGAGGCGCCGTCCCAGCTCGACCGCCGCCCGCGGGTCGAGGAAGCGGCCGCCGTCGCTGAACGAGTCGGGGGTCGCGTTGACGATGCCCATCACGAGCGGGGCGTCCACGGGCTGCAGTATGCGGCAGCAGCCGGCTCGGCCGGCTGCGCACCGATGCCGTCACATAGGCGTATGGTCGCGGCGTGCTCGTGAAGGCCTGCCTGAACGGAGCGCGCTCCCCGTCGGAGCATCCGGCCCTGCCGGTCACGCCCGGCGAGCTCGCCGCGGAGGCCGGCGCCGCGGTGGCGGCCGGGGCGGGCGCGCTGCATCTCCACCCGCGCGACGCCGAGGGTGCCGAGACGCTCGCCGCCGCCGCCGTGGCGGCCGCGCTGCGCGCGATCCGCTCCGCGTGCCCGGGCGTGCCGGTGGGCGTGAGCACGGGGCTGTGGATCACGGACGGCGATCCGGAGCGGCGCCTCGCCGAGATCGCCGGCTGGGCCGGCGGCGAGCGCCCGGACTTCGCCTCGGTCAACCTCTCGGAGGAGGGCGCGGGCGAGCTGGCCGCCGCCCTCCGCGACGTGGGCGTCGGGGTCGAGGCCGGGACCTGGAGCGAGGAGAACGCGGAGCTCGTGGCGGCCGGGGCGCTCCGCGGCGACCTGGTCCGGATCCTGATCGAGCCGCAGGAGGACGACGCCGGCGCGGCGGTCGCTCGCGCGGCCGCGATCGAGCGCGAGCTGAGCGACCGCGGAGTCCCGGGGCCGCGGCTCCATCACGGCTACGGCGCGGCCACCTGGGCGGTGCTGGCCGCAGCGGTGGCGCGCGGCCGCGACATCCGCGCCGGGCTCGAGGACACGCTCGAGCTGCCCGGCGGCGGCACCGCGTCGGGTAACGGCGAGCTGGTGGCGGCCGCGGTGCGGCTCGCGCAGGAGGCCCCCTGACGGTCGCGGAGCTGGCCGCGGCGGCGGCGGCGTGCGCGGAGCGCTCCGAGCGCGAGCGCACGCTCGCGCCCGAGGTCGTGGACGGCCTGCGCGCGGCGGACCTCTTCCGGCTCTGCGTGCCGAGGGAGCTGGGAGGCGCCGAGGCGCCGCCGCTCGAGCTCGTCGAGACGGTCGAGGAGCTGGCCCGCGCCGACGCCAGCACCGGCTGGTGCCTCGCCGTGACCGCCACGAGCGGCCTCGTCGCCGCCTACCTCGACGAGACCGCCGCGCGCGAGATCTACGGGACCGAGGGCGTGGCCGTAGGCGGAGTCTTCGCCCCGCGCGGGCGGGCCGTCGGGTCGGGCGGACGGCTCGAGGTCACCGGGCGCTGGGCCTTCGCCAGTGGCAGCTGCTTCTGCGACTGGCTGATGGGCGGCTGCCTCACGGAGCTGGACGGGCGGCCCGCCGAGCCGCGTCTCGTGCTCTTCCCGCGCTCGGCGGTGGAGATCCTCGACACCTGGGACGTCTCCGGGCTGCGCGGCACCGGCAGCAACGACATCGCCGTGGACGGCCTGTCGGTGCCGGAGGAGCGCTCGGCGGTGGTGATCGGCGCGGCGCCGCGTGCCGAGGGCGCGCTCTACGCCTTCCCGCTGTTCGGGCTGCTCGCGGCGGCGATCGCAGGGGTCACGCTGGGCGTGGCGCGGGCCGCGATGGACGACCTGCTCGAGCTGGCGGGCGCGAAGAAGCCCGAGGGCAGTCGCCGGCTCCTGGCGGAGCGCTCCGCGGTGCAGGCGGAGGTGGCGCGCGCGGAGGCGTCGCTGCGCGCGGCGCGCGGGCTGCTCATGGACACGCTCTCCCGCGCGTACGAGCGCGCCGACTCGGGCGCCGGCGTGACGACCGAGGACCGGATGTCGCTGCGGCTGGCGTCGACGCACGCGGCCCGCGGCGCCGCGGCCGTGGTGGCCGCCTGCTACGAGCTGGGCGGCGGCAGCTCGATCTACTCGACCAGCCCGCTCCAGCGCCGCTTCCGCGACGTGCACGCGGCCACGCAGCACATGCTCGTCTCACGCTCGACGCTCGAGCTGACCGGGCGGCTGCTGCTCGGCATGCCTACCGACGCGAGCCAGCTCTAACGCCATCCATACACTCGGCCGGTGCCCGCCATCGAGCTCCGGCGCGTGGTCAAGCGCTTCGGGGACATCACCGCCGTCGACCACCTCGACCTCGACGTGCCCCAGGGGATCTGCCTCGGGCTCCTGGGGCCGAACGGCGCGGGCAAGTCCACGACGATGCGGCTGCTCACGGGCCAGGCGATCGCCGACGAGGGCGAGCTGCGCGTGCTCGGCTACGAGCTCCCGGCCGAGTCGAAGGACGCGCGGGCGAAGATGGGCGTCGTCCCGCAGCTCGACAACCTCGACGTGGACGTGACCGTGGAGGAGAACCTCGCGGTGTTCGCCCGCCTCTACCGCGTGAAGGACGTGCGCGCTGCCGTGGACCGGACGCTCGCGATCGCCCGCCTCACCGAGCGCCGCAGGGACGCCGTGGACAAGCTCTCCGGGGGCATGCGCCGGCGGCTGCTGCTGGCGCGCGGGCTGGTGCACCAGCCGCGCCTGCTCCTGCTCGACGAGCCCACCGTCGGGCTCGATCCCCAGATCCGGACCGAGCTGTGGTCGCTGATCGACGGTCTGCGCGGCGAGGGCGCCACGATCCTGATGTCCACGCACTACATCGAGGAGGCCCAGCGGCTGGCCGACGAGGTCGCCGTGATGGCCGAGGGGAAGATCGTGGCGCGCGGGCGGCCGGCGGACCTGATCGTCGAGTACGCGGGCCGCGAGACCGCCGAGGTCTACGGCCCGCCGGCGCGGCTCGCCGAGGTGCGCGCGAAGGCGTCCGCCCAGGGCCTCGACGTGCGCCCGGCCGGACCGGCGGTGGCGATCGTCGGCTCCGAGCGGGCGACCGACGGCGGCGTGCCCGAGGACGCGGTTCGCCGCGCCGCCTCGCTCGAGGACGTGTTCGTCCTGCTGACCGGAGAGGAGGCCGAATGAGAAGGCTCGAGCCGGCGGCGATCGGCGGCATCATGAGCCGCGAGGTCGCCAACTTCCGGACCTTCTGGAAGTCCACCACGTTCTCCAGCGTCCTCGAGCCGGTCGTCTACCTGCTCGCCTTCGGCCTGGGGCTCGGCGCGACGATCGTCGACGACGTCGACGGCATGGAGTACGTCGAGTTCGTGGGCACCGGCATGGTGGCCACCGCCGTGATCTTCTCGAGCGCCCTGCCGGCCATGTTCGGCACGTTCGTCAAGCACCGCTTCCAGCGCACCTACGACGCGATCCTGGCCGCGCCAGTCGACGTGGAGGAGCTCGTGACGGCCGAGATGCTCTGGATCGCGCTGCGCTCCGGCGTCTACGGGTCCTTCCCGCTGATCGTGTCGATGTTCTTCGGGCTCGACCCCGCCCCCGGGATGCTGCTCGTGCCGCTCTTCGCGTTCATCACGGCGCTCGGGTTCGCCGCGTTCGGGATCGCCGTGGCGGCGACGGTCGCCAAGATCGACCAGTTCAGCTACGTCACGACCCTCTGCGTCACGCCGCTGTTCCTCGTGGCGGGCACGTTCTTCCCGATCGACCAGCTGCCCGAGGGGCTCCAGGTGCTCGCGCAGCTCAACCCGCTGCACCAGCTCGTGGAGCTGGTGCGCCACGCATGCTTCGGGTTCGAGGCGACCGACCTGCTGCGCATCGGCGCGCTGATGGCGTTCGCGGTCGTGCTGTGGCGGGTGGCGGTCCGGCGCATGGAGAAGCGCCTCATCGACTGAGCGTGGCCGCGGTTCCCTTCCAGGCGGTCGTCTTCGACAACGACGGGCTGCTCCTCGACACCGAGGAGGCGTGGACGCGCGCGGAGGAGACCCTGTTCGAGCGCCGCGGGCGCAGGTTCACGATCGAGCACAAGCGCTTCATTATCGGCTCGTCGCGAGCGGTGGCGGCCTCGAAGCTCGAGACCATGCTCGACCTCCCGGGCCAGGGCGAGCCGCTGATGGACGAGCTCCACGAGCTCGTGATGGAGGAGGCGCTGAAGGGGGTGCCGCCGCGGCCGGGAGCCATCGACCTGCTCGACGCTCTCGGCGCCGCCGGCACGCCGCTGGGGCTCGCGTCCAACTCTTCGCGCGAGTTCGTGGAGCGGACCCTGTCCACGGCCGGGCTCCTGAACGGGCGCTTCGGCTGCGTGATCTCCGCCGACGACGTGGAGAACCCGAAGCCGGCGCCCGATCTCTACCTCGCCGCCTGCCGCGAGCTGGGCGCCGACCCGGCCGCATGCGCGGCGCTCGAGGACTCGCCACCGGGTGTGGCCTCCGCCGCCGCGGCCGGGCTGTTCGTCATCGCGGTGCCCTACTTCCCGGACCAGACCGTGCCCGGGGCCTCGCTGCTGGCCGGGTCGCTGGCCGACCGGGACGTGGCGGCCGCGCTCGGCCTGCACGAATGAGGAGGGCGGCGCGGGCGATCGCTGAGACGCTCGATGCATGCCGTCGCCATCGCCGTACCGGGGAGCCGCCGTGCGCGTGCTGCGCTGGCTGCCCCTGCTCGCCGGCCTGATCGCCGTTGACCGCATCGACGGTGTCAAGGGCCTCGTGATCGGCCTCGTGGTGGCGATCGACGTGGCCGCGGTGTCGGTCACCTGCCACAACCGGCTGACGCGCTCGGTCGACGGGCCGGTGGGCGAGCCCACCTGGCTCGAGGCAATCCTCGTCTGGCTGAACGTGACGCTCCTGCTCGCGATCCAGGTGGCCCTCGGCGATCCGGGCGGCACGCCCGGCAGGATCGCCGCCGTGCTCAGCGGCCTGGTGCTCGGCGCCCTCGCGAGCGAGCTCGCGGCCGGTCGGCGCGCCCCCGCGTTTCCCCGCTAGCCGACCGGCTCGACCACACCTGGACGTTCGTCCAGGGCGGGTTCCAAATTCGGATGAGAACTTCGGCCAATGGAGACGACACGACCGATCGCATGGGGCGCCGCCGTTCGCTGGCTGCGCTGGGCGCCGATGATCGCGGGGCTGATCGCCTTCGACGCGATCACCGGGGCGGACGCTCTCGTCGGCGCCGCGGCCGTGACCGTCGACATCGGGCTGCTCTGCTGGCTGCTCCACCGCGGGCTGACGAAGGAGATCGATCACCCACGGCCGGCGATCACGTGGATCGAGGGCCTGTCGGTGGGCGCGCTCAGCTGCTCGCTGCTGGCCATGCAGTTCGCGTTCGTGGATCCGGCCGGAGTCACCGGCCGCGGCCTGGCGGTCCTGACCGCGCTGGCACTCGCCACGCTCCTGACCGAGATGGTCGAGAGCCGGCGCGCGCTCGAGGCGGCCCGCAAGCCGCTCGTGCGGCGCGCGACGCGGACGTTCGTGGCGAGCTAGCGGCCGCGCCGCCGCGCCGCCGCGCCTGAGCGTGGTCAGAGAAGCTCGCGCTATCCGCGACCAACTCTGCCCGCACGCCCGGGCGTCCGACGCGCTGGTGTGACGCGACCGTGACGGCGGAGCCGCCCGGCGGCGCAGCGGCTAGGAGCGGTCCGACCGCATTTCCGCCGTCCCGCCGGCCAGGCCGGGACGGGGCAGCGGCGCGGGGCCGCGCTCGCGCGGGCGCTCCGGGGCCTCGGGAGCCGCCGGGGGCGGCACCGGGACGGGGGTCTCCTCGCGGCCGAAGACCTCCTCCTCGGTCTTGCCGGCGAGCAGCTCGACGAACTGCTCGCGCTCGATCGTCTCGCGCTTGAGCAGGATCTCCGAGACGTGGTCCAGCTTCTGGCGGTGCAGCGCGAGGATGTCGCGCGCCGACTGGTGCGCCTCCTCGACGATCCGGCGGATCTCGTCGTCGATCTCGCGGGCGATCTCGTCCGAGTAGTCGGGCTCCGAGGAGAACTCGCGTCCCAGGAAGGGCTGGCCGTGATCGTGGCCGAACACGCGCGGGCCGAGCTTCTCGGACATGCCGAAGCGCATGACCATCTGCTTGGCGGTGGCGGTGACCTTCTCGAGGTCGTTGGAGGCGCCGGTGGTCACCTCGTCGAACACGAGCTCCTCGGCCGCGCGGCCGCCCAGCGTCATCGCCATCGTGTCCGAGAGCTCCGCGCGCGTGGTGAGGAACTTGTCCTCGGTGGGCAGCGAGATCGTGTAGCCGAGCGCCTGGCCGCGCGAGATGACCGAGATCTTGTGGACCGGGTCCGTGTTCTCGAGGTAGTGCGCCACGAGCGCGTGGCCCATCTCGTGGAAGGCGGTGATCCGGCGCTCCTTCTCCGACATCACGCGCGTCTTCTTCTCCGGGCCCGCGATCACGCGCATGATCCCCTCCTCCAGCTGGAGGTGGTCGATCTCGCGCTTGCCCTGGCGGGCGGCGAGCAGCGCTGCCTCGTTCACCAGGTTCTGAAGGTCGGCGCCGGTGAAGCCCGGGGTCTGGCCGGCAAGCGTGTCCAGGTCGATGCCCTTCGCGAGCGGCTTTCCGCGCGTGTGGACCTCGAGGATCTTGGTGCGGCCCTTGCGGTCGGGGCGGTCGACCACGATCTGGCGGTCGAAGCGGCCCGGGCGCAGGAGGGCCGGATCGAGGATGTCCGGGCGGTTGGTGGCGGCGATGAGGATGATGTTGTCCTTCATCTCGAAGCCGTCCATCTCGACGAGCAGCTGATTGAGCGTCTGCTCGCGCTCGTCGTGACCGCCGCCCAGCCCCGCGCCGCGGTGGCGCCCGACGGCGTCGATCTCGTCCATGAAGATGATGCAGGGCGAGTTCTGCTTCGCCTGCTCGAACAGGTCGCGCACGCGCGATGCGCCGACGCCCACGAACATCTCGACGAAGTCCGAGCCGGAGATCGAGAAGAACGGCACGCCGGCCTCGCCGGCGACCGCCCGGGCGAGCAGGGTCTTACCGGTGCCCGGCGGGCCGTAGAGCAGCACGCCCTTGGGGATGCGCGCGCCCAGCGCCTGGAACTTCTTCGGGTTCTCCAGGAACTCCTTGATCTCCTGGAGCTCCTCGACGGCCTCGTCCACGCCGGCCACGTCGCGGAAGGTGATCTTCGGCGAGTCGACCGACATGCGCTTCGCGCGCGACTTCCCGAAGGACATGACCTTCGAGCCGCCGCCCTGCATCTGGTTGATGATGAAGAGCCAGAACAGCAGGAAGATCACGAACGGCAGGATGTAGGTCAGCGCCGTGAGCCAGCCCGACCCTCCCTTCGCCTTGACGTCGATCGGGACGTCGGCGGCGCGCAGCTGGTTGACCAGGTTCTGCTCCGTGTTGTCCGGATAGGCCGTCTGGAACTTCTTGCCGTCGTTCTTCAGCTCGACGTCGATCCGGTTGTTCTTCGTGTTGAGCGTGACCGACTTGACGCGGTCCTGATCCACGTACCGGAGGAAGGCCGAGTAGTTCGGTTCCGGCGTCCGATCCCCCGGGCTGATGAGCTTCTGGGCGAAGAACGCCAGAACCACCACGATCAGGATGGGGAAAGCGGCGCTCTTGAAAAATCTGCTCACTGCGAGCCTCTCTGGTCTCCTCTAAGCACCCGGGCCGGGGTCTTCTCAATCGAGGAGATCTTGGTCCAGGTGAAACGCAAGCGTAGCAAGGGGGTAGCAGCCCCCTACCCCGCTTTTCGGCATCCGGAAGCGGGTTCTTCAGTCGTCGAGCACAGCCACGAACGGCAGGTTGCGAAAGCGCTCGGCGTGGTCCAGCCCGTATCCGATCGCGAAGCGATTCGGAATCTCGAAGCCCACGTAGCGGATCGGCAGGTCCACCTTGCGCCGCTCCGGCTTTGTGAGAAGCGCGCAGACCTCCAGGGAAGCCGGGTTGCGCGCCTGGAGCGTCCGCATCAGATACGAGAGCGTCAGGCCCGAGTCGACGATGTCCTCGACGATCAGGACGTCGCGGCCCTCTATCGAGACGTCGAGGTCCTTGAGGATCCGGACGACCCCCGAGTGGTCGGTCGACGACCCGTACGAGGACACCGCCATGAAATCCAGCTCGCACTCCGCCTCGAGGTGGCGCATCAGGTCCGAGAGGAAGAACACCGCGCCCTTGAGGACGCCGACCAGCAGCAGCTCGCGGTTCTCGTAGTCGCGCGAGATCTCCCCGGCCAGCTCGCGCACCCGGTGCGCGAGCTCGTCGCGCTGGACCAGGATCTCGCCGACGCCCGGTTCGTCCACGGGCGCGAGTCTAGGCGCCGGTCGACCGTGCGCTCAGCGCGATGGCGTTCTCGTCGCCCTCGTCGGTGGCGAAGCGCTCGTCCACGGCCACGCCCGCCACCCACACGATCGCGCCCCCCACCTCGAGCACGGGCAGCCCGCCGCGCAGCGCGCGCGGGATCTTGCGGTCGGTGAACAGGTCCTGGAGCGACTTGGTCCCGCCGAGGCCTAGCGGGCGCATCTGATCGCCCTCGCGCCAGGCCCGCACGAGCAGGCGCGGGCCCACGGCCGCGGCCGAGACGGTGACCTCGCCGGGCGCGTCGAAGGCCGCCTCGACCTCCCACTCGCCGAAATGGACAGTCCCGGGGACGAGCAGCTCCACGGGATCCGGCGCGCGGGGCTCGCCGCCGTCCTGCACGAACCGGACCGTCCCGTACTCGGCCACGGCGCGAAGCCCGCCGCCGAGGTCGAGCGACTTGCTCCCCTGGCGTCCGAGGGCCGCGATCTCCTCGGCCTCGCGCCGCGACAACGGCCGCCGGCCGCCGGCCGCCTCCTCCGCCAGCCTGCGCAGGACCAGCCGCCGCAGCGCCGCCGGCAGCGGCTCGAGCGATTCGAGCGGCACGACCGGCCCCCCGCCCATCGCGGCGAGGGCGTCGGCCGCGGTGATGTCGAGCACCTCGGCCTCTTCGCGGAGCTGGCGGGCGGTCTCGGCGATGGTGAACTCGGCCCTCTCGCTGAGGTGCCGGAGCGCGGGCAGCACCTCGGTCCGCACGCGTGCGCGCGCGAAGCGGGAGTCGGCGTTCGAGGGGTCCTCGCGCCACTGCAGATAGCGGGCGCGCAGGTACGCGCGCACCTCCTCGCGGGTCACGTCGAGCAGCGGCCGCACCAGCCGGCCGCGGCGCGCGTCCATGCCCAGGAGCGCGCGACTGCCGGGCGAGACCGCGAGGCGGTACAGCACCGTCTCGGCCTGGTCGCTGGCCGTGTGGGCGGTGGCGAAGTCACCGGTGGTGGCCGCCGCGGCCAGCGCGTAGCGCGCCTCGCGCGCCTCGGCCTGCAGGTTGCCACCCGGCGGGAGCTCCGCGCGCTCGACCGTCAGCGGCACGCCCAGCCGCTCGCAGAGCCGGCGGCAGAACTCCTCGTCACCGTCGGCGGTCGGCCGGAGGCCGTAGTTCACGTGCAGCGCGGAGACCTGGGCGCCGATGCGCATGGCCACGTCGAGCAGGCAGACGGAGTCGCCGCCGCCCGAGAGCAGGACGAGCAGGGGCCGCCCCGGCTCCACCAGGCCGCCCTCGCGCGCGCACTCGAGTGGTCTGTCGCTCATCGCTCCCGCCGGCTCGCGCGGCACAGCTGGCGCGGCTCGTCGAACCCCTTCAGCTTCACCTGTCCGATCGCCTCGAAGCTCAGGTGGCTCGAGTCCCGCACCGAGTCCATCACGGAGTCCGTGACGAGCACCTCACCACCGCGCGCCCGTGCCACGACGCGCGAGGCGAGGTTCACCTCGCGGCCGAAGTAGTCGCCGTCGCGGTAGAGGATGCTCCCGTAGTGGACGCCGATGCGCGGCTGGGGCCGCTCCTCGAACATCGCCTGGAAGCCGACGGCCCAGTCCACGAGCGCGTGCACGTCCTGGCCGACGACCATCACCTCGTCGCCGATCGTCTTCACCACGCGCGCCCCGTCCGGCAGCGTGCTGTTCACGCCCTCCACGAAGCGCTCGACGAACGAGAGCGCCTCCTCCTCGCCCTCGTCCTCCGTGAAGCGGGTGTACCCGGCCAGGTCGGCGAACGCGACCGCCATCCGGACGCGGCCGAGGTCCACGTTCTCGTCCTCCAGCTCCATCTCCATGTGGCCCACGACGTCCTGCTCGACGAAGTGCTGGAGGAAGCGCCTGTGGACGTAGTCCATGAGCGGGGAGGCGAGCGGCAGCAGGTCCCGGGCGAGGCCCTCCATCTCCTCCGCCATCTCGAGCCCCGGCACCCCCTCACGCATGAGCGGCTCGTGCACGTAGAGGTGGAAGAGGCGCACCTCGGCGTCCGCGATCTGCGAGAGCGCCTGGCCGTAGACCCGGCAGAGCTGGAGGAACGCCACGAGCGGGAAGCCCGCCGCGAGCACCGAGGCCACGTACTCCACCACGCGCATGTCGTCCTCGCTCATCCGGTCGAGCCCTGCGGGCGGCAGCCCGATGCCGGTCCAGAAGCGCTCGATCAGCGCGGGCTCGAGCCCGGTCTCCTCGGCGACCTCCTTGAGCGTGCGCCCCTCGCGCTCGTCCGCGAACAGCTCCTCGATGAACCCGTAGGCGAGCCGGCCCTGCGCGCCGGCCTGGCGGATGTGCTTGAGGGTGTGCCCGCGCTCCCGCATCCGCGCAACGATCCGGGCGTGCGAGAGGGCCGCCGGAGTCCAGTCGCTCGACCCGTTCACGTTCGGGATCACCCCGGTGTCCGCCCAGCGCTTGAGCGTCGCGGGCGTGACGCCCACTCGCTCCGCGGCCTGCTTGAGGGTGAGGTTCTCCACGGAGGGTCCGAGTCTGACACCCACCGGGCGGGGATAGACTCGCGCCGCACGGGATTGGATCGGTGCGCATCCGGCCGAGCCGGATGCTTCAGCAACATCATCGGGGAGCGAGTGGAGGGACTGTGAATTACTTCGTGACGGGTGCCACCGGCTTCATCGGCAGGCACCTGGTGGCCGAGCTCCTGGGGCGCGAGGGCACCATCTACGTGCTGGTGCGGGAGGGCTCCCGCGGGAAGCTCGACGCCCTCGTGCAGCGGCTCGGCGCCCCGGACGGCCGGATCGTGCCGGTGAACGGCGACCTCGCGAAGCCCGGCCTGGGCGTCGAGGGCTTCGACGAGCCGATCGACCACCTCTTCCACCTCGCCGCCGTCTACGACGTGGAGGCAGAGGAGGAGGCCTCCGAGCGCGCCAACGTGGAGGGCACCCGCCACGTCATCGAGTTCGCCAACGCGCACCAGGTCGGCCGCTTCCACCACACGAGCTCGATCGCGGTCGCCGGCGAGTACCGCGGCGTCTTCCAGGAGGACATGTTCGACGAGGGGCAGCGCCTGCCCCACCACTACCACCGCACGAAGTACGAGTCGGAGCGGCTCGTCCGGGACGGGGTGCAGGCGAAGACGCTCGTCTTCCGCCCGGGCATCGTCGTCGGGCACTCGGAGTCCGGCGAGATGGACAAGGTCGACGGGCCCTACTACTTCTTCAAGCTGCTCCAGCGGCTCCGCGGCGCGCTGCCGGAGTGGGCCCCGCTGGCCGGCCCGCAGGGCGGGCAGACGAACATCGTCCCGGTCGACTTCGTGGCCCGCGCGATGGACCACATCGCCCACATCCCCGACGACGAGCTGCCCGGGGACACCTTCCACCTCGTCAACCCCGAGGCGATGACGGTCGGCGAGGCGATCAACGAGTTCGCGAAGGCGGCTCACGCCCCGCAGTTCGCCATGCGGATCGACCAGAACGTGACCAACGCCATCCCGAAGCCGGTGCGCGCCGGCCTGATGGCGCTGCCGACGATCAAGCGGATCCGCAACCAGCTCTACACCGACCTGGGGATCCCGCCCGCGGCGATGGAGAACCGCGACTTCCACTGCACCTTTGACGCGCGCGACACCCAGCGGGCGCTGACCGGGACCGGCATCGCGGTGCCGCCGCTCTCGACCTACGCGCCGCGCCTCTGGGACTACTGGGAGCGCAACCTCGACCCGGACCTGTTCCGCGAGCGCAGCCTGGCCTCCTCGATCAAGGGCAAGCGGATCCTGATCACGGGCGCGTCGAGCGGCATCGGCCTCGAGACCGCCGTGAAGATCGGCGAGGCCGGCGGCGAGGTGATCCTCGTCTCACGCACGCGCGAGAAGCTCGACGAGGTGGCCAAGCAGGTGGAGGCCGCGGGCGGCACCGCGCACGTGCATCCGGCCGACCTCTCCGACCTCGACGACGTGGACAGGCTGGCGGCCGAGGTCCTCGAGAAGCACGGCGGAGTGGACGTGCTCGTGAACAACGCGGGCCGCTCGATCCGGCGCTCCGTGAAGGCGTCCTACGACCGCTTCCACGACTACGAGCGGACGATGCAGCTGAACTACTTCGGCGCGCTCAAGCTGATCCTGGCGTTCATGCCGGGGATGCGCGAGCGGCGCTCGGGGCACATCGTGAACGTGTCGTCGATCGGCGTGCAGACGAACACGCCGCGCTTCTCGGCCTACGTCGCCTCGAAGTCGGCCCTCGACGCCTTCTCGCGCTGCGTGGCGCCCGAGGTGATCGGCGACAACGTCAAGTTCACGACCGTCTACATGCCGCTCGTGCGCACGCCGATGATCGCGCCCACCGACATCTACAAGGCGTTCCCCACGCTCACGCCCGACGAGGCCGCGCAGATGCTCTGCGACGCCCTCATCGACAAGCCGAAGCGCATGGCCTCGCGGCTCGGCACGTTCGGCGAGGTGCTCTACGCGATCTCGCCGAAGAGCGTCGACATAGTGCTGAACACCGCCTACAACCTCTTCCCGGACTCGCACGCAGCGAAGGGGAAGAAGCCCGAGCTCGTCCAGGGCGAGGGTGACCAGAAGCCCGACCAGGAGATGTCCACGGAGGCCGTGGCCATGGCCTATCTCCTGCGCGGCGTGCACTTCTGAGGAGGCTCGAACGAAGCGTCTCACGTTCCTCGCGGCCGCGATGGCGGCCGTGGCGCTGGCGGCTGCGTCGCCGGCTTCGGGCCGTCGGTCTTCTCGCCCAGCCTGAACCCGGCCACGAACGCGCCCTACACCCACGCGGCCGACGGCTTCGAGGCGACCGCCTACCGGCGCTCGACCGACCAGTTCGGGACGCAGCTGCGGCCGGCAGCGTCGTCTTCGTGCGCTCCGGCTGGTCGAAGGACTGGCCCGACCCGGCGCTGCCTGTTCCCGGCCACGAGCCGCTGGACACGGACTCGACGCCGACGTGGGCGGCTACGCGCTCTGCATCGCGATCTGCCCGCCGGGGACGAGGCGCGGCGTGAGCGTCGGCGAGCTGCCGGAGGCCCCGCTGCGGGAGTGCGACACGCCGCTCCACTGGGACGCGACGCGGGGCATGCGCGTCCGCTGAATCCGTATACTTAGCGATCCCTGAGCGCCGCCTCCCGGGAAAGACTCCCGGGGGGCGGCGGGTTTTCGCAGCGGCAGCTCAGACGAACGCCGAGCCGCGCTTCACGAGGTTCGCGTAGACGGCCTGCTGGACCGTCTCGCGCACGCGCTCGGAGAGCTCGAAGACGAGCGCACGGTCGTCCACGGCGCCGGGCGGGTACCCGGCGGTCTCGATCGGGTCGCAGAACTCGATCCGCCACTTCGACGGGAGCGGCACCGCGCCGAGCGGGCCGAGCCACGGGAAGGTCGGGGTCACCGGGAAGAAGGGGGCGCCGATCAGCCGCGCGAGCGCCGGGATCTCGCCCAGCTTCGGGTAGATCTCCTCGCTGCCGACGACGGCCACCGGCACGATCGGCGCGCCGGTCCGCAGCGCGAGCTCGACGAAGCCGCCGCGGCCGAAGCGCTGGAGCCGGTAGCGGTCGCGGAAGTGCTTGCCGGTGCCCTTGGCGCCCTCGGGGAAGACGGCCACGAGCTCGTCCTGCTCGAGCAGGCGGAGCGCGTTGTAGGGCGATGCCACCACCCCGCCCAGCCGCCTGATCGAGGTCGACGCCCAGGGCAGCTCGAAGGCCCAGTCCAGGACCAGGAAGCGCGGGTGGCGCGGCAGCGGGTGCTCGCGCAGGAGCGCCATCGCCATCATCGTGGCGTCCCAGGGCAGGATGCCCGCGTGGTTTGCGACCAGCAGCGCGCGCCCGTGGGAGGGCACGCGCCTGACGCCCTCGGCCTGGACCCGCCACCAGCGGTCGTAGAGGAAGCCGAACAGCGGCTCCACGATGTCGACGAAGCCCTCGTCGTAGCCCCACTCGTCGTCCGTGTAGTCGCCCTCGAGGCGCTTGACCGCGAGCCGCACCACGTCGGCGCCCTCCCGCGGCAGCGCGGCGGCGCTGCGGCCGAGCGCCTCCGGCAGCTCGAGGCCCGCGTCCAGGCCCTCGCGCAGGCGCCGCATGAACGAGATCGCGCTGCCCACCCGCGGCGGCGGGTCGTGCGGCCGGCGCGGCGGCGCCGTGCGGGCCTGCTGCGCGCTCATGCCGCGGCCCGCGCCGGGGGGCGGACGACGGTCCCGGCGCGGATGCCGGCCCAGTCGTGGACCGCCGCCTCCGTCGAGAAGCTCGGCGTGAACCCCACCTCCCGCACCAGCCGGGTCGTGTCCACGCCGCGGCCGTAGCGGAGTAGCCGCCGGAAGTCCTCAGACAGCGGCGCCATCCCGGCGCGCCGGGCGGCCGACGTGACCGGCCCGAAGGCGGGCCCGGCCAGCGGCAGCGGCGGGCGCCGCGCCACGCGGATCATGCGGCCGAGGCCGATCGTCCCGGGAGAGGCGACGTTGACCGCGCCGCGGACCGGCCGTGCCACCGCCGCCGCGAGCGCGTCGAGGCCGTCGCGCTCGTGCACGACCTGGATGCGAGGGTCGAACCCCAGGTAGGTCGGGCACGCGGGCAGCGACAGGTAGCGCGTGATCTGCGAGTCGACTCCCGGGCCGATCGCCGGCTGGTAGCGCAGCATCGTGCAGACCACGTCGGGGTGCCTCCGCGAATAGGTCTCGAAGTAGTTCTCGATCTCGGCGACGTCGCGCTGGAAGCGCGAGCGGAGCGGGAACAGGCGCGTCATCTCCTCCGTGAAGAACTGCGGCGCATGCGGCTCGGCTCCGTAGATCCCGGCGGAGCCGCGGACGATGATCGTGCGCACGCTCGGCGCCTTCTCGAGCGCGGCCAGGAGCTGCAGCGAGCCGATCACGTTCACGTCGTGCATCGCCTGCGGCGACAGCCCGCCGCCCGGCTGGCGCACGATCTGGTTGTGCACGACCGTGTCGACCTCGAGCGGCGGGATCAGCCGTGCGATGACCGGGTTGCGGATGTCGGCCTCGATCAGCTGAGTGCGCTCGAGCCCGATCCGGGGGCTGCGCGTGTCGAGCCCGGCGACGAGCTCCACGCCCGCGTCACGCTCGAGCCGGGCCGCCAGCTCGGCGCCGAGGTGGCTGCCCACGCCGGTGATCAGGACCCGGCGGCCCGGCATCAGCCGCTCTGGGGCTTCTTGCGCTTCGCCGGCGCCCGCTTGGCCGGGAGGCGCTTCTCGATCGCGTCGAGCCGGCGCCCGATGGCCCGGAGCTCGG
>JAFGJG010000182.1 GCA_016929195.1 Thermoleophilaceae bacterium | reverse complement strand
GAGGCGGAGGCGGTGGGCTCGGCGCTCGCGCGGCGCGGAGCCGTGCTCGTCTGCGGCGGGCTGGGCGGCGTCATGGCGGCGGCCTGCCGCGGCGCCAAGGCGGCCGGCGGCCGGACGCTCGGCATCCTGCCCGGAGCCGACAGGGGTGCGGCCAACGAGTGGGTGGACATGGCCGTGGCCACCGGCCTCGGCGAGGCTCGCAACGCGCTCGTGGTGCGTGCGAGCGACGCGCTGATCGCGGTCGGCGGCGGATACGGGACGCTGTCCGAGGTCGCGCTCGCCCTCAAGGCGGGCCGCCCGGTCTTCGGCCTCGAGAGCTGGGACATCCCGGGGGTGGTGGGCGTCGCCTCCCCGGAGGACGCGGCCGACGCCGCGCTCGAGGTGCTTTCCTAGGCGCGTGCCGGCCTCGCAGTCCGATACGCCCTATCTCGACGCGCTGCGCGCCTACGCCGCCCGCGATCCGGGCCGCTTCCACGTCCCCGGCCACAAGGGCGGTCCTGGGGCCGACCCCGCGCTCCGCGAGGCGATCGGCCCCGCCGCGCTTGCGCTCGACATCCCCGCGCTCACCTTCGGGATCGACGTGGGTGACGAGCCCACTCCGTTCCAGGAGGCCCAGCGCCTCGCCGCCGAGGCATGGGGCGCGCGGCGCGCCTGGTTCCTCGTCAACGGGGCGTCCCATGGCAACCACGTGGCGCTGCTCGCACTCGCTCATCGCGGACGGGAGATCATCGTCCAGCGCAACGCGCACTCGAGCACGATCGACGCGCTCGTGCTGTCCGGCCTGCGCCCGCGCTTCGTCGCGCCGGAGCTGGACCCGGAGCTCCACATCGCCCATTGCATGACGCCCGAGGCGCTCGACGACGCCCTGCGCGAGACCCCCGGAGCCGCCGGGGCCACGGCCGTCTCGCCCACCTACTTCGGTGCGGTCGCGGACGTCGCGGGGCTGGCCGAGGTCGCGCATGGGCACGGCGTGCCGCTCGTCGTGGACGAGGCCTGGGGCGCGCACCTCGCGTTCCACGACTCGCTCCCGAAGCACGCGCTCTCGCTTGGGGCGGACCTGGTGGTGTCGAGCACGCACAAGATCGTCGGCAGCCTCACGCAGGCGGCGATGGTGCACCTGGGCCGGGGAGACCTGCTCGAGGGGGAGGTCGTGGACCGCTGCGTGACGCTCGTCGAGTCGACGAGCCCGAGCTCGCTGCTCGCCGGCTCGCTCGACGCCGCGCGCCGCAGCGCGGCCGTCCACGGCGGCGAGCTGCTCGGCGAGACGCTTCGCGCGCTCGCGGCCACGCGCGCCGCGGTCAGAGAGGTGCCCGGCCTGGACGTGCTGGACGAGCAGCTCGCCGGAGCGCCGGGGGTCTTCGACTACGACCCGCTGCGGCTCGCCATCGACGTCCGCGGCACCGGGTCGAGCGGGTACACGCTGGCGCGCCTCGTCCGCGAGCGCGACGACGTCAACCTCGAGCTGGCGGGCGAGAACGTGATGGTCGCCGTGTTCGGCATGGGCGAGGACGCGGTCCCGGCGGGCGAGCGGCTGGTGGCCGCGCTGCGCGGAGCGGTCGGCGCGCTGAGCGAGGCGCCCGCGGACCGCACCGACGAGCCCTTCGCGCCGCCGCCGCCCTGGGGCGACCTGGTGATGACACCGCGCGAGGCCTTCCTCGGCCCCCAGGAAGTCGTGCCCCTGGCGGCGGCCGTGGGCCGGGTCGCGGCCGAGTCGCTCGCCGCCTACCCGCCCGGCATCCCGAACGTGCTGCCCGGGGAGCGCCTCACCGCGGAGACGCTCGACTACGTGGGCCAGGCCCTCGCGGCCGGCGGTGCGCTGCGCGGCGCGAGCGACCGGACGCTGGCCACGCTGCGCGTGGCCGTCGAGTCCCGCTAGACGACCTCGCCGGAGATCACGCGCAGGGCGAGCCTCGCGTAGACGTCGATCGCCGTCTCGAGGGCGTCGTCCGGCGTGTCCTCCTCCCTGGCGTGGCTGATCCCGCCGGTCGAGGGGGCGAAGACCATGGCGACCGGCACGTGCCGGGCCATCTCGGCCGCGTCGTGGAGCGCGCCGCTAGCGAGCGCCCGGTCACTGCCGGCGGCCTCCTTCGCCGCCGCCACCAACCGGGTGTCGAACTCGATCGGCTCGATCCGCCAGATGTGCTCCTCGCTGACCTTGCAGCGGCGGCTCACCGCCGCGGCGCCGGCCGCGGCACGCACGATCTCGAGCATCGCGGCGAGCGACTCGGCCTGGGTGTGCCGCAGATCGATGCCCAGCTCGGCCACGCCCGGCACGGCGGTGATCACGCCCGGCTCGAGGCGCACGGTCCCGCAGGTCCCGACGCCGCCGTGGCGGCGGGCCACGTCCTCGACCGCGAGCGCGGTCGCCGCGGCCGCCAGGCCGGCGTCGCTGCGGAGGTCCATGGGGGTGGTCCCCGCGTGCGCAGCCTGGCCCGCGAAGCGCATCCGCAGGCGCTCCACCCCGGCCGTGCCGGTAACCGCCGCGGCCGGGAGGTCCTCGCTGTCCAGCACCGGGCCCTGCTCGATGTGCAGCTCGAGGTATGCCACGAGGCCCTCGCGCATCCGCTCGGCCCTCGGCGCCGCGTCCACGTCCACGTCGTGCTCGGCGAGGACCGTGCGGATGTCCATCCCGTCCGCGTCCTTGAGCCCCTCGAGCGCGCCGGGGTCGAGCGTGCCGGCCACGGCCGAGCTGCCGAGCAGGCTGCGGCCGAAGCGCGCGCCCTCCTCGTCGGCGAAGTCCACCAGCACGACCGAGCGCTCGGGCCCGAAGCTCGCCGCGTCGCGCAGGACCTCGGCGGCCGCCATCACCCCCAGCGCGCCGTCCAGCCAGCCGCCGTTCGGCACCGAGTCGAGGTGCGATCCGAGCGCGACCGTCTCCGGGCGCCTGCCCCCGAGCCGGGCCCACAGGTTGCCGGCCTCGTCCTCCTCGATCTGCACGCCGTCGATCTTGCGCAGCCGCTTGCGCAGGAGCTCGCGCGCCGCGCGCCATTCGTCGGTCCAGCACACGCGCCGGGCGCCCCCGGGCCCGCCCGTCTTCTCGTCGAGCTCGCGGAGGTCGGCGATCACCCGCCTGGGGTCGACCGCCATCAGCCCACACGCTCCCGCCGGATCGCCTGCATGAGGCAGTGGGCGCCCCCGCCGCCGAGTGTGAACGCCGACAGCTCCGGGTCGTAGACGGTCAGACCGAGCGCTCGCAGCCGGTCGTTCAGCTCCTGGGACTCGGCGGTGGAGAGCACGCGGTCGCCGCCGAGCGCCACGCCGTTCACCCCGAGCTTGAGCGCGGCGGCGAGCGTCACGGGGACGATCTCGACGCCCTTCTCGCGGAGCCAGGCCACGAACCCGTTCGAGGCCTGCTCCACGCACACGGCCGCGAGCTTCTCGCCGAGCATGCAGGCGAGCACGTCGATGTGAAGGAAGTGCGGCGGGATGCGCTCCACCCGCACCTCCCAGCCGTCGGCCTCCAGCCAGCCGGCCACCTGGCGGGCGGCCTGCTCCTGGGTGCGCTCCTCACCCGTGCCGATCGCGGCCACGCCGGGCTCGACGATCATGAAGTCGCCGCCCTCGAAGGAGCCGGCCGTGACCATCTCACGTATCGGTATTCCGGCCTCCCGGTAGAAGCGGATCACGTGGGCGTACTCGCCGCGCCGCCACCACTGGGCGCACTGGGTGACGATCGGCCCGTCCGGGACGTTGATGGAGGAGTCGCGCGCGAACACCTGGTACGGCAGGGCCGGGTCGGCCTCGAGCAGGTGCACCCGCACGCCGGCCTCCTCGTACACGGACGCCATCTCGGCGTGCTGGCGCAGGGCGTCCTCGCGGCTGAACACGAGGCCCGAGTCGAGCGTCTTCCGCGAGATCGCGCTCGTGGGCAGCCAGCGGAAGTTGTCGGGCGGGCAGAGCAGGACGTCCAGCAGCCGCCCATACTCCGAGTCCACGCCCCAGGGCGTATCCATGGCCGCAACACTATGAGCCAGCCCACCCGGATCCGCGTCGTCGTGCACGGTCACGTCCAGGGCGTGTTCTTTCGCGACACCGTGCGCCGGTCGGCCCGCGAGCACGGCGTGGCCGGCTGGGTCCGCAACCGGCGGGACGGCACGGTGGAGGCGGTCTTCGAGGGCTCGCCGGATGCCGTCTCGGCGCTGGTGGACCTGTGCCGCAGGGGCCCGCGCGACGCCCGCGTGGAGCACGTCGAGCTCACCGAGGAGCCGCCCGAGGGCCTGGCCGGCTTCGAGCTGAGCTAGTCCCAGCGGCCGCGGCCGGCCGAGCCTTCCTGACTTTGCCGCCATATGGCCGGTCAAGGCAGGAACCGATCCGGCGTGGTCGCAGCCGCCGCTCGCGTTTTCACGCTCGCGGCGCACTCGTCACCCACACGTCCGTCCCCGCGGCCTACGTTCGCGGCGTGACCGATCGCTCGCCGGGAACCGCCCTCGTCTGGCTCGCCGCCGCCGTCCTCGGCGGGTTCCTGCTGCTGCGTCTCGGGGACGGCGGCGGGCAGGGCGAGGCGCCCCGGCCCGTGCGGATCGCGGGCGGCGCCGGGCCGCCCGCTCGACGCGCCGGGCCCACGGGCAACCTCGTGCACGTCGCCGGAGCCGTGCGCCGCCCCGGGCTCGTGCGCGTGCCGCAGGGAGCGCGGGTGGCGGTCGCGGTGCGGCGGGCCGGCGGCCCGGCCCGGGGCGCCGACCTCGACTCGCTGAACCTGGCCGCGCGCGTGGATGACGGCCAGCAGGTCGTGGTCCCCTCCGCCGGGCCGGGTGGGCCGGGCGCGGCCGCCGCGAAGCCGAGCCTCGGCACGGCGACCGCCGAGGAGCTCGACGGCATCGACGGCATCGGGCCCACGCTCGCCCAGCGGATCGTCGAGCACCGGACCGAGAGCGGCGGATTCGGGTCGCTCCAGGAGCTGAGCGAGGTGGACGGCATCGGAGACAAGCGCCTCGAGGCGCTGCGAGAGGCGCTCCAGCCCTGACCGGACATGCGGCCGACCACGTGGCATGTGGCGATGGCCGCGCTCGCGGCCGGCCTGCTCCTCGCGGGGACGCCGGCCGTTGCGCTCCTCGCCGCCGCCGGCGTGCTCGCGGGCGCGGCGATCCTCCGTCCGGGCGCGATCCGCCCGGCCGCGCTGGCGGCCGGGCTGGTGGTGGCCGGCGTCTGGGTGGGGGACATGCGGCTCGCGGCGATCGACGCGCCGGCCGCGCGGGTCCGCGACGGCGCGCGGCTGAGCGCCCGCGCGTGGGTGCTCACGGCGCCCCGGCCCGGGCGGTTCGGCTCGTCCGCGGAGGCGCGGATCGCCTCCGGGCGCCTGCGCGGAGCCCGCCTGCTGCTGCGGGCGCCGCTCTGGAGCCCGCTGCCCGAGGAGCTGCGGCCCGGCGCGGGACTGACGGTGACGGGCCGACTTGGCGCGCTCGACCGGGGCGACGACTACGACGACTACCTGAGCGCCCGCGGGATCGCGGCCGAGCTCGCTCTCGACCGGGTACGGCCGACCGGCGTCCGCCGCGGCGGGGTCGCCGGCGCGCTCGACGGTGCCAGGGAGCGGGCCGAGGGCGCGGTCGCGGCCGGCATGGAACCGCGCGCGGCGGCGCTGCTGCGCGGGATGGTGCTCGGCGAGGACGAGGCCGTCGATCCGGTCGCGCGCGAGGACTTCCGCGCGAGCGGGCTCGCCCACCTGCTGGCGGTCAGCGGGCAGAACGTGATGCTCCTCGCCGCGCTCGCGCTGCCGCTGCTCCTGCTCGCCGGCGTGGGGCCGCACGCCCGGCCGGCGGCGCTCGCCCTGCTGATCGTGCTCTACGTGCCGCTCGCGGGCGCCGGCCCGTCGTTGCAGCGAGCGGGAGTGATGGGGCTGGCGGGCCTCGCCGCCATCGGCCTGTCGCGGCCGGCGTCGCGCAGCTACGCGCTGCTGCTCGCCGCCGTGGCCACGCTCGCGTGGAACCCGCGCAGCGCGGCGGACCCCGGCTGGCAGCTCTCGTTCGCGGCGGTCGCGGGCATCCTGGCCATTGGCGCCCCGCTCGGGCGTGCGCTCGGCGGCGCGGCGGCCGAGCTGGCTCCCGGGCGGGCGGAGCGGGCGGCACGGGCGCTCGCCGACGGCGTGGCGATCACCGTCGCGGCCACGCTGGCCACGGCGCCGCTGCTCGCCCACCACTTCGGCTCCATACCGCTCGCCGGGCTGCCCGCGAACGTGCTCGCCCTGCCCGCCGTGGCTCCGGCGATGTGGCTCGGGATGCTGAAGGCCGCGCTCGGCCAGGTCCCCGCGCCGGCGGCGGCCGCGACGGCCGCGGCGCTCGGCGCGCCCGCGGAGGTCGCCGTGCGCTACCTCGCGTGGCTCGCGGAGCGCTTCGCGGACGTGCCGGGCGGGCAGATCCGGCTCGCCCTGGGGTCGCCGCTGGCGGTGGCCTCGGCGTACGGCGCGCTGGCCGCGGGCGCTTGGGGCCTCTGCCGTGCGGCACGCGGCGTCACGACCGGCTGGCCCGAACGCGCCGCGGCGTGGCGCCGCCTGCCGCGCTCACGACGTGTCGCGCTCGCCGCCGCCGCTCTCGTTCCGATGTGCGCGCTGGCGCTCGGCGGGCCGGCGCCGCCCGACCGCCTGACTGTGCGCTTCCTGGACGTGGGCCAGGGTGACGCCACGCTGATCCAGCATCCCGACGGCACGGCGGTCCTGTTCGACGGGGGGCCGCCCGAGGCGGGCGTCGCGCGGCTGCTGCGCCGCGCCGGCGTCAGGCGGCTCGACCTCGTCGTTGCGACCCACCCGTCGCGCGACCACCACGGCGGCCTCGCCGGCGTGCTGGAGCGGTTCCCCGTGGGCGCGCTGCTCGACGGGGGCGACGGTACGCCGGACCCCTCTTTCCGCGCGCTCGAGCGCGCGGCGGCCGCTCGGGGGATTCGCCGGATTCCCGGGCTCGCGCCGCTCACCCTGGCGCTCGCCGGCGGCGACCTGGTCATCGAGGTGCTCTCGCCGCCGCCGCGGCCGCCGGGACCGGCGCCGGAGGACCCGAACCCGCGGGCGCTGGTGGCGGTGGTGCGGAGCGGAGCATTCAGCCTGCTGCTGTCGGCCGACGCCGAGAGCGACGCATTGCTGCCGCTCGACCTGCCCGACGTCGACGCGATGAAGGTCCCGCACCACGGGAGCGCGGACGCCGGGCTGGCGGAGGCGCTGACGCGCCTGCGCCCGGAGCTGGCGGCGATCGAGGTGGGGGAGGGGAACACGTACGGCCACCCGGCGCCGTCCACGCTGGCCGCGCTGCGCCGTGCCGGGGTCCCGGCCTATCGGACCGACGAGGACGGCACCGTCACGCTGACCGTGGGCGGCGGCGCCGGCGAGGTGACCACCGAGCGCTGACCTAGACTGGCGCCCGTGGCCGACCTGAAGTCCGTCTATCTCGTCTGCGGCGACGACGACGCCAAGATCGATGCCTGGCGGGTGCGGCTCCGGCACCGGGCCGAGGAGGAGAAGGGTCCCGGCGGCCTCGAGACCTTCGACGCCCGCATGAGCGAGCCGGACGAGGTCGCGGCCGCGCTCGCGAGCCTCACCTTCGATCCCGGCACCCGCTACCTGCTCGTGGACGGCACCGAGGCCTGGAAGGCCGGCCAGCTCGGGCCGCTCGAACACGCGCTCGAGGAGGGCGCGCCCGACACGGTCCTCGTCCTCCTGGTCCGCGGCAAGCCGCTCAAGACGCTGCGCGACGCCGTCGAGAAGGCCGGGGGCGATGTGGCCGACTGCGCCGCGCCGAAGCCGTGGGAGCTCCCCAGGTGGGCAGTCGAGCGCGGCCGCGAGCTCGGTCTCCAGCTGGAGAAGGAGGCCGCCAAGGAGCTGGTCGCGCGGGCGGGCCCGAGCCAGCAGCGGCTGTCGCGCGAGCTCGAGAAGCTCGCGATCGCCCTCCACCCGGCGGTCAACGCCGGCACCGAGGAGGTCGAGGAGCTGACGGCAGGCGAAGCCGCGCCGCAGGCCTACGACCTGGCCGACGCGCTCGTGGCCGGAGACCTCCGCACGACACTCGCGATCGCCGAGGAGCTCGAGGCCCACGGGGAGCGGGCGCAGCGCCTCGTGTTCCCGGTGGTGCGCCGGCTGCGCGAGGTGCACCGTGCCGTCGTGCTGATCGAGTCGGGCATGCCGGAGCAGAAGGTCGCCGGCGCGCTCGGCGGGCCACCCTGGCTCGCGAAGAAGACGATCGCCCGCGCGCGCAAGGCGGACCGGGCGACGCTCGAGCACGCCATCGAGGTGTTCTCGGAGCTCGAGGTGGACCTGCGCGGCGGCGGCGAGCTCCAGCTCGACGAGGACACCGCCTTCTCGCTGGCGCTGGCGCGCGCCACGGCCTGACGGCTCAGGCCCCGTACGGGTACCACCACTCCTTCGGCTCGATCTTGGTCTCGATGTGGGCGTGCTTCGTTTCCTGGAAGGCCTCCAGCCCCTCCTGGCCGAGCTCGCGCCCGAAGCCGGACTGCTTCATCCCGCCGAACGGCCCGGCGTCGTTGTCCGTCAGCGGATCGTTCACCCAGACCGTGCCGGACTTGATCTCGCGCACGCAGCGCAGGGCCGTCTCGAGGTCGCGCGTGTAGACGTTCGCGCCGAGGCCGAAGCGCGTCCCGTTGGCGAGCGCGATCGCCTCGTCGAGCGAGTCGACCGGCACGATCGGGGCCACCGGGCCGAACGTCTCCTCGCGCAGCAGGTCGGTCTCGGCCGGCGCTCCCGTGACCACGGCCGGGGCGTAGAAGTGCCCCCGCGCGTGCCCGGCGCGGTCGCCCCCCACGACGAGCGAGGCCCCGGCGGCCACCGCCGCCTCGACCTGGGCCTCGACCTTCGCGCGCTGCGCCGCCGACACCATCGGGCCGACGTCGGTGTCAGCGTCCAGCGGGTCGCCCACGCGCAGCGAGCGGGCGTGGTCCGCGAACGCCTCCACGAACTCGTCGTACACCTCGCGGGCCACGTAGAAGCGCTCGGCCGACGTGCACACCTGGCCGGCGTTCAGGTACGCGGCCCACGCGCCGCCCCTGGCGGCCACCTCGATCTCGCCGGCCACGTCCGCGCAGACGATGAACGGGTCCTTGCCGCCCATCTCGAGGTTGACCCGCGCCACGCGCTCGGCGCAGATGCCGGCCACGCGCTTGCCGGTGGCCACGGAGCCCGTGAACGCGACGCCGTCCACGCGCTCGTCCGAGACGATCGTCTCGCCGACGTCGCCGGCTCCCGCCACCGCGTTGAACACCCCGGGCGGCAGGTGCTCGAAGCAGGAGGCGAGCATGAGCGTCGAGAGCGGCGTGAGCTCGGACGGCTTCGCGACGACGGTGTTACCGGCCGCGAGCGCGGGCGCCACCTTCCAGGCCAGCAGGAGCAGCGGGTAGTTCCACGGCACGATGCAGGTGACGAG
>JAFGJG010000181.1 GCA_016929195.1 Thermoleophilaceae bacterium | reverse complement strand
GCCTGATCGGGGGGTACCTCGCGTCCCGTGGCGAGCCCTTCTGGTGCGTGTCGGGCGGCCTCGCCGGCGTGATCGCGGTAGCGGCCGGGATCGACATCTACCACCCGGCGCTCGCCTTCGTCGTGGCGGTGGCGGGCGGGGTCCTGATGGTCGCCGTCGGGCACCTGCTCGAGCGCTTCAGGATCGACGACGCGGTCGGGGCCGTGGCGGTCCACGGAGCGGTCGGGCTGTGGTCGCTGCTCGCGCTGGGAATCTTCGCCGCCGGCTACCCGAACATCGTCGGGCCCGACACCTCGCTGGCCGGCCAGGCGGTGGGCGCGCTCACGTTCCTGGCGCTCGGGTTCGTCCCCGGCTGGGTCTGCTCCAAGGCGCTGGCGCTCGCCGGCCTGCTGCGGATACCGGCCGCCGCCGAACAGGCCGGGCTCGACCTCAGCGAGATCCCGGCGAGTGCCTTCCCCGAGGGGATCCCGCCGACGCCCGAGCCGCGGATAGCGGCCACCGCGCTGGCGCACACGAACGGGCATGGCGACCTAGAGGCCGCCGAGCCCGTGGCCCGCTGACCAGAAAGGAGACCCGATGGACACAGCCCCGATCGACAGCTACGAGGACGCGGCGGACATCTTCACCTTCGGCGCCGGGTCGCTCGGGATGTGGATCTTCCTCATCCTCGCGACCCTGCTGTTCGCAGGCTTCATCGTCCGGATGATCTTTCACGAGCGGCGAAGCTTCGCCGAGCTTGAGGCGGACGCGCGCCCGCCGGCCTAGCCCTCGGGCGCGATCCAGACGAGGCAGGCCGCATCCCGGCGCAGGCGGCGCGCGGTCAGCCGGAAGCGCAGGGCGCGCGGACGGTCGGGCCCGAAGACCAGCAGCCCCGCGTCGCGCTCCCCGGCCACCTCGAGCAGGGCCCTGACCGGGTGGCGCGTCCGCACGCGCAGCAGCTCGGTCTCGAGCCCCAGCGCGGCGGCGCGGGCGGCCGTGGCGCGCACCTCCTCGAGGTGCTCCTCGTGCGGGAGGACGGTGGCCTCCGGGCCGGCCAGCGTCATCGTCCGCACGTAGAGGGGCAGCGGCAGGATGTTGACGACGAGCAGCGGCACCCCGGCCTCGATCGCGCTGTCGATCGCCATCCGCTCGGCGCCCGGATGCACCTCCGTGGCCATCGTGGCGAGGAGGACGGGCCGCGCGCGTGTGCGCCGCGCCCCGGAAGGCGCCGCGACGTCGCTCCGGTCGCGCAGCGCGGGCATCTCCGTGCAGGAGGTTACGCACCCCGTTGACACCCATCCGAGCGGAGTGGTAGAAAGGCGGCGGACTCCGTGTACCAATTGGTACTAGGCGGGTCACCACCAGACAGAGGGAGGGCGGATGGCGCACGCCGAGGTAGAGGAGAGACAGCTCCTCAAGGCGATGACGTGGTGGGACGGGTTCGTGGTGGCCCTGGCGAACCCGGGCTTCCTCATCGCCGCGCTCGGCGGCTCGATCGGCGCCCTCGGCACCACCGGTGCCTTCGTGCTCTGGTCGATCTCCATCGCGCTCGGCGCTCTCCAGAACAACATCCACGCCGAGCTGGCGGGCATGTTCCCGAACAAGTCCGGCGGCATCGCGCTCTACGCGCATGAGGCCTGGCGCAAGTACCTCACGCTCATCGGCCCGCTAGCCACGTTCGGCTACTGGATCGGCTGGTCCGTCGTGCTCTCGATCAACGGGCTCGTGGCCGGCACGCTCATCCAGGCCGAGTGGTTCGAGGACTCCACCTGGACCGAGAACTGGGGGACGTTCGACCTGTCGCTGCCGATCGTCATCGGCATCGGCCTGATCATCCTCGTGTGGGCCTTCAACGTCTTCGGCGTGCGGCCGGCCGTGTGGTTCGGCTACATCACCGGTGCGCTCCTGATCCTCCCGGCCTTCGTCCTCATGTTCCTCCCATACGTCACGGGAGAGTGGTCGAGCGACAACATGACCTGGGACATCGGCGCGAACGGGGGCCTGGCGCTCGCGCTCACCTGGCTCTACTTCATGTGCTGGTCCTCGTACGGGATCGAGGTAGTGGCGAGCTTCGCGCCGGAGTACCAGAACACGGAGGCCGACACGGCGCGGGCGCTGCGCGCCGCCGCGCTGTTCTCCTCCGTCGTGTACGTGCTCCTTCCGCTGGGGGTCGGCGGCACCCTGGGCACCGCGGCGATCGCGGAGGACGGGACCTTCATCGCGTTCTACAAGGACGCTTTCGACGCGATCGTGGGCTCCACGCTCGGCGGCGTGATGATCTTCTGCGTCGTCGGAGGCCTGATCCTGTCGATGAACACCGCGACCATGGACGGCTCGCGCGCGCTGTACGGCATCGCGAAGGACGGCATGACGATCAAGGAGTTCGGCGTCCTCAACAAGTTCCGGGTGCCGGGTCGCGCGATGACGCTCGACGCGATCCTGAACATCTTCCTGATCACGGCCTTCGCGGGCGTGCTCGAGATCCTGGCGGTGAGCAACGTGGGCTACGTGTTCGCCACGTGCACCGCGCTGTCGGCGTTCATCCTGCTCCGGCGCGACCGTCCCAACTGGCCGCGCCCGATCAGGCTGCCCAACATCTGGGTGCCGCTGGCGTTCGTGCTCCTGCTCGTCAACCTGACGTTCCTGGTGGCCGGCGGGTTCCTCTACTCCGGCGGCTTCCTCGGGATCGACGGGTACGGGTACGGCTGGGACAAGACGCGCAGCGGCCTGCTCGTGCTGCTCGCGGCGCTGCTCCTCTACATCTGGCGGCACGTCATGCAGGACAAGATCCCGCTCAGGATGCGCGAGCCGATCCCGCAGACGCCCGAGGAGGAGCGCGCCCACGCGGAGCTCAAGGTGGCGCCGACGGCGACGCCTTCGGCGTAGGCGGAAGTCATAGGCCAGATCGTCGTACTGCGCGACGGTACGAGGGCGCTGATCCGGCCGATCGGGCCGGAGGACCGCGATCGGCTGAAGGCCGGCTTCGAGGGCGCGAGCGCCGAGTCGATCTTCCTGCGATTCCTTTCTCCCCACCCACGCCTGTCCGGCAGCGAGCTGGACTACCTGACGGCGGTCGACCACGCCCGCCACGAAGCGCTGATCGCGGTCGATCCCGAGACGGGCGACAGCTTCGGGACGGCCCGTTACATCCGGAGCGACGACGATCCGGCGACGGCGGAGTTCGCGATCGGGCTGGGCGATCGCTGGATGGGGATCGGCCTCGGGACGGCGCTGCTCGGAGCGCTCGTCGCCCGCGCCCGCGAGAGCGGCATCACGCGCTTCACGGGCCTGATCCACTCCGAGAACACGGCGATCCGGCGCCTGGTCGCCAAGGCGGTCGGTCCGTTCACGACCCGGCCGGCGGGGGCGGGTGCACTGGAGCTGGTCGTCGAGCTGCCGCTTAGTCCGCCCGCAGCTCCCACCGCGGCAGGCCGCTGATGGCCTCGCGATAGCGCTTGCGGTGGAACGGGCGGATGAAGACGAACCAGCTGACGAGCGCGACGGGCATCAGGAAGAACACGCCCGGCCAGTTCCCGGTGAGCGTGAAGACGATCGCCAGCAGCGCCATCAGTGCGCCGAAGGCCACGGGAAGGGCGCGGTAGCGCAGGCTGAGGCGGCGGATCTCCGCGTACTGGTCGGCGGGGATCCGGCTCGTGTCGTAGGTGCGCCCGCACGACTCGCATTGCCAGCGCTCCCCGTAGGCGAGGTCGCGCCGCTCGCCGCACTCACAGGTCAGGGTGATCGGCGGGCCCTTGAGGATCGCGCCGGGCTGCTCCCAGTCGCGCGGTGTCCGCTGGCGCCGGCGGCGTGCCATCGGGCGGGACGATAGCCTCGCGGGCGTGATCGACGGGGTGCTGGGTGGTCCGGTCGACCAGGACTACCTGCTCCAGGCGCGGCAGATGCAGGCGATGTCGTTCGCCGTGCATATCCCGCTGGTCTGCTTCGGCATCGCCTTCCCGGCGATGGTGGTCTTCCTGGAGGGGCTCTGGCTGCGGACCGGCGACCCGCTCTACAAGGCGCTCGCCAAGCGCTGGTCGAAGGCGATGCTGATCCTGTTCGCGATCGGCGTGGTCACCGGGACGATCCTGTCCTTCGAGATGGGCCTGCTCTGGCCCGAGTTCATGGCGACCTTCGGGGACGTGTTCGGGCTCGCGTTCGGGATCGAGGGGTTCTCGTTCTTCATGGAGGCGATCTTCATCGCCATCTACGTCTACGGCTGGGACAGGCTGCCGCCGCGGGTGCACTTCGCCGTGGGCGCCCCGGTGATCCTCGCCGGCTTCACGGGCTCGTTCATGGTCATCTCGGTCAACGGGTGGATGAACCAGCCGACGGGGTTCTCGATCCGGGACGGCGAGGTCGTGGACGTGGAGCCGCTGAAGGCGCTCTTCAACGACAACCTCTGGCACGAGCTCACGCACATGTACCTGGCCGGGTTCCTGGTGGCCGGCTTCCTGGTCGCTTCCGTCTACGCCTACGGCTGGCTCCGGGGCCGCCGCGACCGCCGCCACCAGGCCGGGCTCGTCGTGGCCCTCAGCTTCGCCGCGCTGGTCGCGCCGGCGCAGCTCCTCGTCGGCGACTGGGCGGCGCGCACCGTGGCCGAGCGCCAGCCGGTGAAGCTCGCGGCCTTCGAGGGGCTCGAGCAGACGCAGAAGGGAGCGCCCTTCAGCCTCGTGGGCGGACTGGAGGTGCCGGACCTGCTGTCACTGCTCGCGTTCCACGACCCGAACGCGACCGTTCAGGGCCTCGACTCGGTGCCGCCGGACGACCGGCCGCCGACCGGCATCGTAAAGCTCTCCTTCCGGCTGATGGTGGGGATCGGGTCCGCCCTGGCCGCGCTGGGCGCATGGTTCGTCTGGTCCTGGTGGCGGCGCGGTCGATTGCCGGCCAGCCGCTGGTTCGGGCGTGCGCTCGTTGCCGCGGGGCCGCTGGCGGTGGTGGCGCTGATCGCCGGCTGGGTGACCACCGAGGTGGGTCGCCAGCCCTGGGTGGTCTACGAGGTCATGCGGACCGAGGACGCCGTGACGGGCGCGTCCGGCGTCCCGGTCGGCTTCGCGGCGCTCGGGCTGGTCTACCTGGCCCTGGCGGCCATCGCGTGGGTGATGCTGCGGCGCCTGGCCCGCACGCCGTTCGAGGTCGAGGCCTGATGCTCCCCGAGCTCGCCGCCGGCTTCACCCTCGTCGGCCTGACGGCGTACGTGGTCCTGGGGGGAGCCGACTTCGGCGCCGGCTTCTGGGACCTCACGGCCGGAGGAGCGAAGCGCGGCGCCGGCGTGCGGGCGATGGTCAAGCGCGGGATGTCCCCGGTCTGGGAGGCCAACCACGTCTGGCTGATCTTCGTGCTCGTGATGCTGTGGACCGCGTTTCCGGAGGCGTTCGGGTCGATCACCTCGACGCTCGCCGTGCCGCTGTTCCTCGCCGGCCTCGGGATCGTCCTCCGCGGCGGGGCCTTCGCGCTGAAGGGGGAGGCGGCGACGATCGCCGAGGCGCGCGCTCTGGGCGCGACGTTCGCGCTGGCGTCCGTGCTCGTGCCGTTCTTCCTCGGCACGACGGTCGGAGCCATCGCCGCGGGCGAGGTGCCGGTGGGCAACGCGGCCGGCGACGAGTGGGCGAGCTGGACGGGGCCGCTGCCGCTGTTCGTGGGCGTGCTCGGCGTCGTCACGGGCGCCCACCTCGCCGCCGTGTTCCTCGGCGCGGACTCGCAGCGCGCCGGCCGTCCCGAGCTGGTCGACGCCTTTCGCCGCCGCGCGCTCGGGTCGGGGATCATGGCCGGGGCGCTCGCGATCGCCGGCGTGGCGGTGGTCGAGTCGGAGGCCCCGCGCCTCTACGACGGCCTCACGTCCGGGGCCGGGCTCGCCTGCGTGCTGGTGTCGGCCGCCGCGGGCCTCGCGACGCTCTGGCTCGAGTGGCGCGAGCGCTTCGAGGTCGCCCGCTACACGGCCGCCGCCGCGGTGGCCGCGATCGTGGCCGGCTGGGCGGCCGCGCAGGAGCCGTATCTCCTGCCGCCGCACCTGACGGTGAGCGAGGCGGCGGCGCCGGACGAGACGCTGCTCGCGCTCGTGATCGCGGCGAGCGTGGGGCTGCTGCTCCTGATCCCGGCGCTCGCGTGGCTGTTCCGGCTGGCGGTCAGCGGCACGCTCGCCTACGAGGAGAAGCCGCGGCCGTGAGCCGCCTCGAGATCGCCGCCCTGACCTGCTTTGTGCTCGGTGCCGGGCTCCTGTTCCCGTTCGACCACACGCTCACGATCCTGGCCGGGGTCCTGCTGCTGGCCGCCTTCGTGGTCTGCGGCGTGTTCGCGCTCGCGACGCCCGAGCGCCTCGCGCGCGACCCCGACCCCCGCTGAAGTGTCCTGCCCCGTGGTTGCTCTGCAACCAGAAGTCAGGACGGTTCACGCTAGGTCCAGGGATACGGCCCCTGCGACGCCACGTGGAGGGCGCCGGAGGCGAAGCGGCCGAGCCTGAACGGCTCGAGCAGCGGCTCGCCGCCGTCCAGGTCGTCCGCCACGAGCCTGCCGATGGCGAGCGTCTTGAAGCCGTGCCCCGAGTCGACGATCGCGTACACGCCCGGCGCGACCCAGTCGCAGACCGGGTAGTCGTCCGGGGTGTGGGTGAGGAGCCCGCCGGCGGCGGTCACTCGCCAGTCGCCCGCGCGGCCGCGGAACCGGCGGAGGGCGGTGGCGAGCCCCGAGGTGAAGAAGTCCGTGAAGCCGGGATCGGCCGCGTGCTCGGGGTTGTCGGGTCCGTACGGGTCGAGCGGTGGGCCGCCGAGGTAGACCGGCAGGCCGCCGCCGGTGATGCCGGTGCCGGTCCTACCCATGCGGAAGTAGATGCCCCACGGTCCGTCCACGAGCACGCGCCCGTCGCGGTCGGAGCGCAGCGGCCCCGCCTGGTCCAGGTGCACGACCGGCGCCTCGGCGCCCGCCGACCCGCTCAGGCCGGCGCCCTCGAGCGCGAACTCGCCCTCCTGGGCCTTGATGTAGGTCACGAGCGGTCGTCGCTCGCCGTCCACCTCCACCACCGGCTCGAGGCCGAGCAGCCTCCACATCGGCTCGACCCACGGGCCGGGGCAGGCCACCACCGTCTCGCACTCCACCCGGCCCGCCGCCGTGGTCACCGCGCCCGGGTCGAAGCCGGTGACCTCCACGCCCTCGCGGATCTCGGCACCGGCCGCGCGCGCTCGCTCGGCCAGGCGCCGGACGGTCTGCATGGAGTCGGCCCAGCCGCCCCGGCGTTCGTGCAGCACCGCCTCGACCGGCGCCTCCCAGTCGGGCCAGCGCCACGTGAGGTACTCGCGGCAGGCGTCGGCGCCGGTCACGAGCTCGGACTCGTAGCCGGCCCGCTCGTGCTGGTCGCGGATCGCCGCGAGATCGTCCACCTGGCGCTCCGGGACGGCCGCCATGTAGCCGACCTGCCGGAACCCGTACGCCTCGGGATCCTCCTCGAACATCTCGACGGACATCCGCACCAGCCCGGTGATCGGCTCGGAGCGGTAGTAGTTGCGCACGATCCCGCCGGCGATGCCCGAGGCGCCGCCTCCGATCCGGCCCTTGTCGAGCACGACCACGTCCGCGCCGCGCTCGGCCAGGTGCCACGCGACCGAGAGGCCGTTCACCCCGCCGCCTATGACGACGTGGGACGGCACGGGACTAGCTCCAGGGGTACGGGCTGTTCGACACCGGGTGGAGGTCCCCGGTCGCGAAGCGCTCGTAGCGGAACGGGTGCAGCAGGGTGGAGTGCTCGCCGGTCAGCTCGCGGGCGATCTCACGGCCCACGGCGATCATCTTGTAGCCGTGGTTCGAGTCGGCGGCCACG
>JAFGJG010000028.1 GCA_016929195.1 Thermoleophilaceae bacterium | reverse complement strand
GCTCTCGGAGCGCCTCTTCGGCGACCACATGATGGCCAACACGCTGCTCCTGGGCGCGGCCTACCAGCGCGGCCTACTGCCGGTCTCGGCGAGCGCGCTCGAGCAGGCGATCACGCTCAACGGCGCGGCCGTCGAGAAGAACCTGGCCGCCTTCGCCTGGGGCCGCGCGGTCGTGGCCGACCCCGACGCGGTCGAGCGCGCGACCGCCGCGCCCGAGCCGCCCGCGCCGGAGCTCTCCGGGCTCGAGCGGGAGCTGGTGGCGCTCGCCGTGGACGGCGACCAGGGGGAGCTGCGCCGGCTCGTGGAGATCCGCGTGCCCGAGCTCGTGGCCTACCAGGACGCCGACTACGCGCGCCGCTACGCCGAGCTCGTCCGGCGCGTGCAGGTGGCCGAGCAGGAGCGCACGCCGGGGCGCGGCGAGCTCGCGGAGGCGGTGGCACGGAACCTCTTCAAGCTGATGGCCTACAAGGACGAGTACGAGGTCGCCCGGCTCCACCTCGACGCCTTCGAGCAGGCGCGGCTCCGAGACGAGCTCGGCGATGGGGCGAAGGTCTGGTTCATGCTGCACCCGCCGCTCCTGCGGGCGCTGGGGCTCAAGCGAAAGCTGAAGCTTGGCCGTTGGTTCGTTCCGGCGTTCCGCGCCCTGCGCTCGATGCGCCGCCTGCGAGGCACGCGGCTCGACCCGTTCGGCCTGGCCCGCGTCCGCCGAGTCGAGCGCCGGCTCGTCGGCGAGTACGAGGAGCTGGTGGCCGGCGCGCTCGGCGCCCTGAGGCCCGAGACTCACGCCGCCGCCGTCGAGCTGTGCGAGCTGCCGGACTTGATCCGCGGCTACGAGGACATCAAGCTGGAGAGCGTCGAGCGCTTCCGCGAGCGCGCGGCCGAGCTCAGCGCCGCCGCCGCGGTATCCGCGTGATCGCGACCGTCGACGGCTTCGGCATGGCGGGGTTGTCGCCGCGGCTCCTGTCGCCCTCGGGCCACCAGCTCGTGTAGGTCTGCTCGAGGCCGAAGACGCCGGGGGCGTCGGACGCGTTGCCGGTCTGCTCGCCCGGGTGCTGGACGTTCACGAAGAGCGTCTGCTCGTCCGGCGTGAACCAGGGGCCCGTGAGCTCGCACTGCACGGGGCCGTTCGCGAACCGGAAGGCAACCCCCTTGTTCGGGCCCGACGTGGGGACCATGAACATCGCGTTGTTGCGGTGGTAGGCGTACTCGTTGTCGCCGTTCAGCCGGCTCGACGAGATGTCGGTGACCACCCACAGGTTGCCGGCGCGGTCGAAGACCAGGTTGTCCGGGCTCGAGAAGCCCTCGGCTCCCTCGTCGCCGCCGGTCGGGCCGCCCGCCGCGTAGTCGCGCCACGAGAAGGCCAGCGCCTCCGGGTCGTTGCCACGCTCGCGCAGGCGCCGGACCGAGCCGTGTGAGTCGTTCACCGTGCTGTTGTTCGTGAGCGCGATGAAGACGCTCCCGTCCTCGGCCACCTCCAGGTCCTCCGGGCGGTTGGTGGCGAAATGGGTGTCGTACTCGTCGTCGCCGAACTGCTCGCGCAGCTTGGCCGCCGTGTCCGCGAGCGCCGCCACGGGGACGGGCACCCAGATGCCGCGACCCTCGGTCGCGGTCACGGGGTCCGTGTCACCGGCGGCCGCGAAGCGGCGCCGCCCCTCGGGCTCCCAGCGCGCCACGTAGAGGCGCCCGGACTCGAGGATCCTGCGGTTTCCCTCGGGGTCGCGCCTGCGGAACCTGCGGTCGGAGACGAACTTGTAGACGCACTCGTTCGCCTTGTCGTCGCCCATGTAGAGCACGAAGCGCTTGCCCGGCTCGTGGCGGAAGGCCGTGTTCTCGTGGCGGAAGCGTCCGAGCGCCGTGTGCTTGCGCCCCACTCCGTGCGGGTCGTACGGGTCGTGCTCGCAGACCCAGCCGTACTTGGCCTGCGTCTCCGAGTCGTACTCGGCGTCGGCCGGCGAGCCGCCGAACTGCTTCCAGCCGTACGCGTCCGCGGCGTCGGCCTCCACGTCCACGCCGAAGTCGTCGAAGTTCTCCTCGCAGGAGAGGGCGGTGCCCCACGGCGTCACGCCGCCGGAGCAGTTGGCGACCGACCCGTTCGCGGTGACGCCCACCCCGGCGGCGCCGGCCAGCGGGCCGGTGAAGTCGAGCTCCGGACGGTCGCCGTATATGCGGCGGTTGTAGGGGGAGGGGGAGACGACCTTCCAGCCGCCGCCCGACCGGCGCCGGACGTGCACGATCGAGTTCCCGACCGCGTCCTTCTCGAGCTGCACCTGCTCGGGCGTCTTCGCGGCGCCGTCCGGCTTGTAGCCGTGGATGAAGAACGGGTCGGGGTACTCGTGATTCACGAACAGCAGGCCCTCGCCGCGCCGGTCGAGCGGGAAGAACGCGAGGAAGTCGTTGTTGAAGCCGTAGCGGTGGGTGCGACCCTTCCTGTCGCGGAACGGGTCGCCCCACGAGATCAGCACCTGTGCGCGGAAGCCCTCCGGCACCTCGAGCGCGTCGCCGCTCGAGGCCGCTATCGCCTCGAAGTGCCCGAACCCGTTCGAGCGCGAGTTGGCGAGCGCCGTCTCTCCGAACAGGTCGAGCCCCGTGCCGCCGAGCGCGACCGCGCCGGCGGTGCTCGCTCCGGCGGCGGCGACTCCGCGCACGAAGTCGCGCCGCGTGTGGGACGAGAGCTTCCCGCGGAGCGGGCGCTCGGGGTCTTCCGTCGGTGTGGGGGTGCGGAGGCTGGAGATCATGGGTCGCGAAGCTACGACCGGCCGGCGCCGGCCCTGTGAAGCGCCCGTGACCCTGGTGTGAATGAGACCGCCGCTAGTGTCGGCCGGATGGACACCTTCACCATCGGGGGCGACCTCGAGGTCAGCCGCCTCGGCTACGGAGCGATGCGCATCACCGGCGACGGCATCTGGGGGCCTCCCGCCGACCCCGGCAACGCGCGAGCGGTTCTCCGCCGCGTCCTGGACCTCGGCGTGAACTTCATCGATACGGCCGACTCCTACGGGCCCGACGTGAGCGAGAGCCTGATCGCCGAGACGCTCCATCCCTATCCCGACGGGCTCGTGATCGCGACCAAGGGCGGTCTGCGCCGGACCGGACCGGGGGAGTGGCCCCGGGACGCGCGGCCGGAGCGGCTGAAGGAGTGCTGCGAGGGCAGCCTGCGGCGCCTCAAGGTCGACCGGATCGACCTCTACCAGCTCCACTCGCCCGACCCGAAGGTCCCGTACGAGGACTCCGTCGGCGCGCTAAAGGAGCTCCAGGAAGAGGGCAAGATCCGCCACGTCGGCGTCTCGAACGTGTCCGTGGACGAGCTGGAGACGGCGCGCGGGATCGTGGACGTGGTGAGCGTCCAGAACCGCTTCAACCTCGAGGACCGCCACTCGGAGGACGTGCTCGAGGTCTGCGAGCAGGCGGGCATCGGCTTCATTCCCTGGTTCCCGCTGGCCGTCGGGCGCCTCGCCCGTCCGGGCGGCCCGCTCGACGAGGTCGCCCACCACCACGACGTCAAGCCCGGCCAGGTCGCGCTGGCCTGGCTGCTGGCGCGCTCCGAGGTGATGGTGCCGATCCCGGGCACCGCCTCGATCGAGCATCTCGAGGAGAACGTCGCGGCCGCCGAGCTGGAGCTCGCGCCGGACGAGCTGGAGCGGATCGCCGTCTAGAACGACGAAGGCCGCGACCAAACGGCCGCGGCCTTCATCTCAGTCGGTTGGAGGCTGCCTAGGCGGCGTCGCGCAGGGCGGCCACCGTCTCCTCGCGCGCAAGGCGCTTGAGGGCGCGGTCCTCGAGCTGGCGCACGCGCTCGCTCGAGAGCCCGAGGCGGCGACCGGTCTCGCGTAGCGCGACCGGCTGCTCCTCGTCGAGGCCGAACCGCAGGGAGATCACGTTGCGCTCGACCTCCGGGAGGGTGTCCACGGCGGCACGCAGGCTCTCGGTCGCGATGTCGGTCTCGACCTCCTCCTCGACGCTCGGGCCGTCACCGGCCACGAGGTCGCCGAGAGCGGTGTCGCCGTCCTCGCCCACGCCCTGGTCGAGGCTCGCCGGCCCGCGGTCCGCGCGCCGGATGTCCGCGACCTCATCGAGCGGGAGCTCGACGTGGGCTGCGATCTCCTCCTCGGTCGGGCTGCGACCGAGCTCGACGGCCAGCTTGCGCTCCGCGTCGGCGATCTTGCGCGCCCGCGCCACGATGTGCACGGGGAGCCGCACGGTCCGGCCGGAGTTGGCCAGCCCGCGCCCGATCGCCTGGCGGATCCAGAGCGTGCCGTAGGTGGAGAACTTGAAGCCCTTGCGCCAGTCGAACTTCTCGACCGCGCGGATCAGGCCCAGCATGCCCTCCTGGATCAGGTCGGTCAGCGGGAGCCCCTGGCCCTGGTACTTCCGGGCCACGGAGATCACGAGGCGGAGGTTCGAGTTGATCATGCGGTCCTTGGCCGCCAGATCACCCTTCTCGATCCGCTTCGCGAGCTCGATCTCCTCCTCCGCGGTGAGCAGCGGATAGCGCCGCGCCTCATTGAAGAACAGCTGGAGGGAGTCCTCCAGCAGCTCAGGTGGAGTCGTCGGATTGCTCCGGGTAACAGTTGCTTGAGTCATGTCCACGCTTCGTTTGATAGTTCGAGACTTATCGAAAGTATAGCGAATAGCTTCGTCGGCTGATTCCCGGCTCCTCCCGGCGCAAATCGGAGGAAAGTGATTGCGCTAGCAACCATCTGCTAACCTCTGAGGTGGCTGCTTACGAATCATAAGGGGGATTTCTTCAAGATGGACATTGGGCTGCTTGCTCTACACGCCATCCCGGGCGCGCTCTTTGTCGGCCACGGGGCCCAGAAGCTGTTCGGGCTCTTCGGTGGTCATGGCATCGACGGCACCGGCGGCTTCTTCGAATCACTGGGCCTGAGGCCTGGACGCGTCCACGCGACCGCGGCCGGTTTGGCCGAGTTCGGCGGCGGGCTCCTGCTGCTCCTCGGTCTGCTTACCCCGCTCGCGGCGGCCGCCATCATCGCCACGATGGTCACGGCGTCCCTGACGGCGCACCGCGGCAAGGGCGTCTGGAGCACGAACGGCGGCTGGGAGCTGCCGCTCGTCTTCGGCACGATCGCCTTCGCCCTCGCGGGCGTGGGCGCCGGCGACGTCTCGCTCGACAACGCCCTCGGCCTCGACGTCGCGGGCACCGCATGGGCGCTCGGCGCGCTCGGCGCGGGGCTCGTCGGTGGCCTCGGGGCGATCGCCGCGGGCCGGATCGGCCAGCACGGCGGCTCGCCCGCTCACCCGCAGGGCGCGTAGACGGATCGGCTACGGACCCGGGCTTCGGCCCGGGTCCGTCGCTTTCCGCAGGGCGTCCCGCAGCGCCACCTGAACCTCGGCCGGCAGGGCCGCGAGCTCGGGCGGCGGCTGCTCCATCAGCCGCGAGGCCTCGGCGCGCACCCGCTCGCCCTCCGGGGTGAGGGTGAGGATCTTCACGCGCCGGTCGCGGGCCGCGCCGCGGCGCTCGATCAGCCCGCGCGACTCGAGCCGGTCGACGATCCCGGTCACGTTCGACGGGTCGCAGAAGAGCGACTGCGCGAGCGCGCCCATCGCGAGCTCGGCGCCCGGCTCGATCAACCTGAGCGCATGCAGCTGCATGGGGGCGAGGTCGAGCTCCTGCGCGAGCCTGACCATGCGCGGCCTGTTCGCCTGGACGAGCCGCCAGATGAGGGTCCATGCCTCGACGGCCGGCTCGATCTCGTGTCGCACGGCCATTCCTGGACGTAATAGTAGCAAACCTAGATAATTTGCATCGCCAACGATCCTCTGCTAGCGTCCCGGCGCATGAGCTCCTCTCCCGCCATCGAGACCGCCGACCTCGTCCGCGAGTTCAAGAAGGGGCCGCGCGCGGTCGACGGCGTGGACATCCAGGTCGCTCCGGGCGAGGTGTTCGGGTTCCTCGGCCCGAACGGGGCCGGCAAGTCCACCACGGTGCACATGCTGACCACGCTCCTGCCGCCGACCTCTGGCAGCGCCCGGGTCGCGGGCCACGACGTTGTGGAGGAGGGGACCCGCGTGCGCGCCGCCATCGGCGCCGCGCTCCAGGAGGCTGCGCTCGACCCGTTCCTCACGGGCCGCGAGCACATGAAGCTCCAGACGGCGCTCCACGGCCTGCCGCGCGAGCAGCGCGCCCGGCGCGGCGATGAGCTGCTCGGGCGCGTGGGCCTGACCGACGCGGCGGACCGCAAGGTCGGCGGATACTCCGGTGGCATGAAGCGGCGCCTCGACCTGGCGCTCGCGCTCGTGCACGGACCGCGGATCCTCTTTCTCGACGAGCCCACGACCGGTCTCGACGTGCAGAGCCGCAGCGCGCTCTGGGCCGAGGTGCAGCGCCTGGCGAGCGACGACGGGGTGACCGTCTTCCTCACCACTCAGTACCTGGAGGAGGCCGATCAGCTCGCCGACCGAATCGCCATCATCGACCGCGGCAAGATCGTCGCGCAGGGCACCCCGGACGACCTGAAGGACGAGATCGGCCGCCCGAGCGTCGAGGTGATCCCGGCCGAGCCGGCGGATCTGGCGCGCATGAAGTCGGTGCTCGCACGGTTCGGCGAGTCGGTCGCCTCGCCCCCGAAGGCGGCCGCGGTGAGGCTCTCGGGCGGCGACGCGCAGCTCGCCGATGTCGTTCGCGCGCTCGACGCTGAGGGCATCCGCGTGCAGCACCTGCAGCTCCACGCGCCGACGCTCGACGACGTCTTCCTCGCGAAGACCGGCCGGCATCTCGAGGGCGCGGGCGACGGCGCGGCCGTGGAGGACGCCGAGCCGGATCCGGTGGCGGCGTGAACCGCGCCACCGCGCTCCAGGTCGGCACGCTCGCGCGCCGGTCGATCGTTCGCACGCTTCGCCAGCCCGCCATGGTGGTGCCGGCGCTGTTCTTCCCGCTGCTCCTGCTGGCCGTGAACGCCGGCGGGCTCCAGCGCGCCACCGACCTGCCCGGGTTCCCGGCCGACCACTACCTCGACTTCGTGCTCGCCGTCTGCTTCGTGCAGGGCGGGCTGTTCGCCGCCAACAGCGCCGGCACGAACGTGGCGAACGACATCGAGACGGGCTTCCTCAACCGCCTCTCGCTGACGCCGCTGCGCAAGACCGCGCTGCTGATGGGCCAGCTCGCCGGCGTGCTCGCGCTCGGACTGATCCAGGCCGTCACGTTCCTCGTGGTCGGCGCGATCGCGGGAGAGGGGATCCACGCCGGCGTGGCCGGTGCGCTCGTGATCGTCGCGCTCGCGCTCCTGATCTCGCTCGGCTTCGGCAGCATCGGCGCCTTCGTGGCGCTCCGCACCGGCTCCGGCGAGGCCGTGCAGGGCATCTTCCCGCTGATGTTCGCAGCCCTCTTCCTCAGCTCGATGGCGCTGCCGCGCAACCTGATCGAGACCGACTGGTTCCGCGAGGTGGCGACGTGGAATCCGGTCTCCTACATGCTCGAGGGCATCCGCTCGCTCGTGATCACGGGCTGGGACGGTGAGGCGCTCGCGCTCGGATTCGCCTGCGCCGGCGGAGTCGCCCTGATCGCGCTCGTCGCGGCGGCCGCCGCCCTCCGGACGCAGATGGTGCGCACGTGAGCCGGGCCGGCGGGACCAGGGATGTCGCCCTCGCCGTGGCCTGGCGCGGCGCCCACAACTACTTCACGAACCCGGCGATCTTCATCCCCGGGCTGCTGTTCCCGCTGTTCTTCTTCACCGCTTTCGCGGGCGGCCTGTCGCGGGTGGACTCGGTCCCCGGCTTCGAGTTCGGCTCGAACTACACGGCCTTCGTCTACGGCTTCGTGCTTATGCAGGCGTCGGCCTTCGGCGGCGTCTTCACCGGCTTCTCGATCGCCCGCGACTTCGAGTCGGGGTTCTCGCGCAGGCTGCTGCTGGCGGCGCCCAGCCACGGGGGCATCGTGGCCGGCTATTGGCTCACCGGCGTGATGCGCGCCGTCTTCACGATCTGCATCATCACGGTCGTGGCCCTCGCCGCCGGGATGGACGTCCAGGGCGGCGGGATCGACCTGCTCGGGCTCTACACGCTCGCGCTGCTCGTCAACGCCGCGGCGACGCTCTTCGGCTGCGGCGTGGCCATGCGGCTGCGCACGATGCAGGCGGGGCCGCTGATGCAGATCCCCGTCTTCCTGCTGCTGTTCCTGGCGCCCGTGTGGCTGCCCTACGACCTGATCACGGGCTGGGTGCACGCGGCCGCCACGGTCAACCCGATGACGCTGATCCTGACGACGGAGCGCGGCTTCGTGGCCGGCGACCCGGTGCACGTTGTGATCACGTTCGCGGTGGGCGCCGCGCTGGTGGGCGCCGCGCTTCTATGGGCGCGCGGAGGCCTGCACAGCGCCGAGCAGGCGGCCTGAGGATCACCGGTTGTACGATCGGCGCATGCCCGATGAGGTGACAGAGGTCGTGGAGGGCGACGGCTGGGCCGTGGCCAACGTCGAGGCCCTCGGCGACGGGCCGGGCTTCCGCAAGGTGCGCCGCGAACTCGGCGTGAACGCCTTCGGAGTGAACGCGATCGAGATCCCCCCGGGCTACGAGACCGGCAACCATTTTCACGACGAGCAGGAGGAGCTCTACTTCCTCCACCGCGGCCACGTGGAGATCACGTTCGGCGATGAATCGACGCTGACGCTGGGCCCCGGCGGGCTGGCTCGCGTGGACGCGAGCACCGTCCGGAGGATCAAGAACGTGGGCGACGAGCCCGCGCTCTATCTCGTGGCTGGCGGCAAGGACGGCTACGTCGGCCGTGACGGGCGCCTGCCCGAGGGCGAGACCCGCCGCTAGAACATCCGCCTACGCGGCCGGCCGCGCGCCGGTCCCGGCCCTACCCTGCTCCGGGTGCGCGTACGGCTCGCAACCGCCGCGGCGGTCGTCGTGCTGCTCGGCCTGGGCATGGCCGGCGGCTCGCCGGCGCGGCCGCTCCCCGGCGCCCCGAAGTGCCCGGTGTTCCCGAAGAACAGCCAGTGGAACGCGCGTGTGGACGGGCTGCCGGTGCACGCCCGCTCGACGGCGATGGTGCGCGCCATCGGCAGCGGCGCCAACATGCACGCCGACTTCGGCTCGGGCCTGTGGGAAGGCGGTCCGATCGGCATCCCGTTCGTGACGGTGCCTCGCGCCCAGCCGCGCGTCCCGGTGAGCTTCGACTACGCGGACGAGTCCGACGGCCACCGCTACCCCATTCCGCGGGGCGCCCCGGTCGAGGGCGGCCGGAACGCCGACGGCGACCGCCATGTGATCGTGGTGGACCGCTCCCGCTGCCGCCTCTACGAGCTGTTCGCGGCGTATCCGGAGGCGGGCGGCGCGCGCTGGCGCGCCGGCTCGGGAGCCATCTGGAACCTCCGCTCGAACCGCCTTCGCCCGCGCGGCTGGACGTCCGCCGACGCCGCCGGGCTGCCGATCCTGCCGGGCCTCACGCGCTACGACGAGGTCAAGCGCGGCCGGATCGAGCACGCCCTGCGCTTCACGGCACCGCGCACCCGCCGGGCGTTCGTGTACCCGGCGCGCCACTTCGCCTCGTCGCTCACGAGCCCCGACCTGCCGGCGATGGGACAGCGCTTCCGCCTCAAGCGGGGCTTCCGCATCTCCGGCTTCCCGCGGCAGGCCCGCATCGTGCTTCGGGCACTGAAGCGGTACGGGATGATCCTGGCCGACAACGGCTCGCCCTGGTATGTGTCGGGCGCGCCGTCGAGGGGATGGGACAACGATGACCTGCACTCCCTCCACGAGGTCCCGGGCAGCGCTTTCGAGGCGGTCGACACGAGCGGCCTTCCACGCCCGCGGCGCTGACTGACGCCATGCCGCCGGTGCGGGTCGGCTGCTCGGGCTGGAACTACGACTCCTGGCGCGGCCGCCTCTACCCCGAGGGCATGGGGCCGTCGCGCTGGCTCGGGCGCTATGCCGAGGTGTTCGACACGGTCGAGGTCAACTCGACCTTCTACCGGCTGCCGTCGCTCAGGGGCGTCGAGCGCTGGGTCGAGCAGACGCCGGACGACTTCGTGTTCGCGGTCAAGGCCAGCCGCTACCTCACGCACGTCCGCAGGCTCCGCGACCTCGGTGCCGGCCTCGAGCGCTTCTACGAGCGGATCGATCCGCTCGTGCGGTCAGGCAAGCTGGGCCCGGTCGTCTGGCAGCTGCCGCCGAACTTCCGGCGCGACGACGAGCGGCTGGCCGAGGCCCTGGCCGCGCTCCCGCCGGGCCGCCACTGCTTCGAGTTCCGCCACCCGACCTGGTTCGAGGAGCCCGTCTACGAGCTCCTGCGCCGGCACGGCGCGGCGCTCGTGGTCGGCGACCACCCGCGCTGGCCCTTCCAGGCGCGCGAGCTGACCGCCGACTGGACGCTCATCCGCCTCCACCACGGCCGCCGCGGGCGGCGCGGCAACTACTCCCCGAGCGAGGTCGAGGAGTGGGCCGCGCAGGTCGCCCGCTGGGCGCGGCGCGCCGATGTCTTCATCTACCTGAACAACGACTGGGAGGGGTTCGCGGTGGAGAACGCCAAGCTGCTCAAGCGGCTTCTGCGGCATTCTCGAGCCGGCGCAGGGCACGCCGCAGCAGGCGCGAGACGTGCATCTGCGAGTACCCGATCCGCTCGCCGATCTCGCGTTGCGTGAGGTCGTGCGTGAAGCGCAGCTCGACGACCTTGCGCTCGAGGTCCGGCAGCTCGTGCCAGGTGGCGGCGATGGCGTCGCGGCTCTCGACCAGCTCGTAGGAGTCGTCGCGGTGGCCGAGCATGTCGATCAGCGAGCCCGACTCGTCGTCATCGCGGGCGGTCGGGGCGTCCAGGGAGGCCGCCTCGTAGCTCGACGCCGCCTCGCTCGCCTCGAGCGCCTGCTCGACCGTGCAGCCCATCGCCATCGCGACCTCGCGGATGCTCGGCGAGCGGCCGAGCTGCTTCGAGAGCGACTCGGTCTCCCGGCTCAGCGCGAGCGAGCGCTCCTGAAGGTCACGCGGTACGTGGAGCGCCCAGCCCTTGTCCCGGAAGTGGCGCTTGAGCTCGCCCAGGATCGTGGGGGCGGCGTAGCTCGTGAACTTGGTGCCCCGGCCGGGCTCGAAGCGGTCGATCGCCTTGATCAGCCCGAGGCACGCGACCTGGAGCAGGTCGTCGACCGGCTCGTCGGTGTAGCTGTAGCGGAGCGCCAGATCCCGCGCGAGCGGGATGAAGCGCTCGATCAGCTCGTCGCGCGCCGCGACGTCGCCCTCGCGGTGGTAGCGCACGAGCAGCTCGCGCTCGGCGCTGCGCGCCTGCTCGCGCTCGCGCTCGTCCCGCGGGCGAAGGGGGATCTTGCGAAGGACTCCTGGGGGAGCCGGTGTTGCAACGGCCATTCGGATGCCTTCCGTCGATTACTTACGACGCGAGGTCCGTCTGGCAACCGTTGCTGGCGGTCGGAATCCGTCCCCCCGTGGGACTGAGGTGCAACCACAGGCCGATGTGTCCCGTGGAAACTGCCTCCACAGGACAGTATCTCCCGCCGCGTCCGGGGCTAAACGGGGACGCCTCTGAGGGCCGGCAGAACCTGCTCGCCGTAGACCTCGAGAGCGCGCACCGGGTCCGCTCCCGACGCGTTCTGGAGGCAGACGACGGTCGGCCCGAGCTTCTCGATCTCACGGATCCGCTCGGCGTGCATCTCGGGGTCGGAGCCGACGATGTACTGCTCGAGGAAGTCCTGGTCCGAGAACTGCTCGTCCGCGTGCGCCTGCATCGCCTCAGGGTCATACCAGTCGTCGGTGAAGTACTCCTCCGGCATCGTCGCCTTCCAGACGCGTGAGCCCTCGAGGGCCGCATCGTCGTCCTCGGCCCACGAGAAGCCCGTCTGCAGGATGATCTCGCCGGTGTCCTTGCCGGCGTCGTCACGGGCCGCCCGGTAGGCCTCGATGATCTCGGGCGCCGACTCGGGGTCGGCGAGCGTCCAGAGGCCGTCGCCCAGCCGCGCCGCCACTTGCGCCGCGCGCGTCCCGAACGCCGACACGTAGATCGGCGGCCTCCGCTCCGGGCGCGTGTGCAGGTACGCGTGCTTCGTCCGGTAGAAGCGTCCCTCGTGGTCCAGCCGCTCGCCGTCAAGGAGGCAGCCGATGATCTCGAGCGCCTCCTCCATGCGGTCGACCTGCTCCTCGACCGGCGGCCAGTCCATCCCGCAGGGCGACTCGTTCAGCGACTCGCCGGACCCGATCCCGAGGAATGCCCGGCCGGGGCAGAGCTCCTCGACGGTCGCGATGAACTGCGCGGTCGTGGCCGGGTTGTGCCGGAAGACCGGCGCCGTGACGCCGGTGCCGAGCGGGATGCGCTCCGTGGCCTGCCCGATCGCTCCGAGGATGGTCCACGCATGCCCGGAGTGGCCGGGCTCCCACCAGGGCTGGAAGTGGTCGCTGACGTTCAGCGCGTCGAAGCTCGCCCGCTCCGCGGCCTGAGCCTGGGGCACGAGCTCGCTGGGGGCGAACTGCTCGGTGGCGAGTTGGGTCCAGTAGCGCATGACGGCGCCGGTACCCGGGAGCCGGTCCCGGTAACGCTCGACGACCGCGTTCGCCGAAACGTCCAAGTAGCGCGGACAAACTTGTCCATTTGTCAGTCTTTATTGATCCCTGCGGGGACCTCGGATACCGTGCTCGGGACCGCCAAGGAAGCGTGGGACGACCGCCGACTCGCGCGGTTGGACGGACCTCGTGCCGCTGGCTACGCGAGGAGGAGAGAGTTGTCGTACCTGACCTGCCCGACCTGTCGGCTGACGGTCTATCGACCGCTGCTGAGCCTTTCCGAGGACTGCCCGCGCTGCCGCGCGAAGATGGGCAAGGCGAGCCGCCTGTTCGCGTCGGCCGCGCCCCCGCGGCTCCAGGACCCGCGCGAGCGGCGGGCCGCGAGCGAGCAGCGCTAGCTGCCGCCGAGGCCGCGGTCCTCCGCGGCCCTGTAGCCGACCTGCAGGAAGTCGGAGATCGTGAGCGAGCCGAATACGGACGCCACGAAGCGCGTCGTGCGCGGCGCGAAGATCAGGCCGACGTGCAGCCCCGCGGCCACCCACAGCCCGAGGCAGTAGGGGCAGACGAGCAACTCGCCCAGGGCCCGCCGGAGCCCGGTGCCGCGCGCCCGCTCCTCGACCTCGGCGGGGCCGCCCTTCTCCTGGAACTCGGTGAACGGCGCGCGGGCGAAGGCGGTGACCTTGTCCTTCGACACGAGCCGGCTGATCTTGTGGCTGGCCACGCCCATCAGGACCACGTCGCCGGCCGAGGCCTTAGCGGGAAGGTCGCGGCCGCTCCGTCGCGCGGCGATCAGCGCGCCGGCCACGCTCGCATTGAAGACGGCGGCGAACGACGCGTACGACTTGAACGGCGGTCGCTCCTCCGGCTCGGCGTATCCGGTGAACGGGCCGCCGGCGGCCTTGGGCTGGGTGTCGGTCCCGGGCATCAGGTGGCGTTACCCGTGCGGGCGGACGCGTAACCGCGTCAGTCGCGGACGGGAAGCTGAAGCTCGTCGGCGGCCAGCGGGACGCCGTCCTCCAGCTGGCGTTCGCGCTCGACCTCGGCGTTCAGCTCCTGGCCCAGGAGGATCGCCAGGTTGGCGATCCAGAGCCAGATCAGGAAGGTGATCACGCCGCCGAGCGTCCCGTAGGTCTGGTCGTAGGAGCCGAAGTTGGCGACGTAGAGGGCGAACCCCGCCGAGGCGAGCACGAACAGGAACACCGCGAGCATGCTGCCGGGCGTGAACAGCCTGAAGCGCCGGAGCTTGGCGCTGGGGGCGATGTAGTAGAGGCTCGCGAACATCACGGTCGCGAGCAGGAACAGCACCGGCCACTTGGCGATGTTCCACGCGGAGACTGCCGCGTCGCCGACCCCGATCGTGTCGCCGACGTCACGGGCGACAGGCCCCGTCACGACGAGCCCGACGAGCAGCAGCGCGAGGAACACCATCATGGCGAGCGTCACGAAGAGCTGGAGCGGGCGCCGCTTCCAGAACGAGCGGCCCTCCTCGGTCTCGTAGATCGTGTTCGACGCGCGCATGAACGCGCCGACCCAACCGGAGGCCGTCCAGAGCGCGCCGAGCAGGCCGATCACCAACAGCACACCGGCCGCCCCCTGGTTGCGGGAGAAGCTGCGAATCGGGGCCGCGAACGTGTCGGTGGCGGACTCGGGGCCGAGCTTCTCGACGCCGTCGTTGAGGACGCGGGTCAGCGTGTCCGGATCCACGACCAGCCCCACGACCGAGACGAGCGCGAGCAGCGCCGGGAAGACGGAGAGCACGGCGTAGTACGTGAGCGCCGCCGCCCAATCCGTGAGGTGGTCTTCCTGGAACTCCTGGACCGTCCTCTGCAGGATCGGCCACCAGCGCTTCACGCGCTCAAGCTTGACGCGTCTCCATCTTGCGCGTGTCGCGCGGCTCCATGAACGGCTCCTCGCCGGCCGGCTGCCCGGCCTCGATCGCGCGGCCGCGCTCGAGCTCGGCGTTCAGCTCGGCACCGAGCAGCACAGCGATGTTCGAGATCCAGAGCCAGACCAGGAAGGCGATCACGCCGCCGAGCGTGCCGTAGGTCTTGTTGTACGAGCCGAAGTTGGACACGTAGAAGGCGAACGCGGCGGAGGCGGCCACCCAGAGGAGGACCGCCAGCACGCTCCCGGGGGAGATCCAGCGGAAGCCCGGCTGCTTGACGTTCGGCGCGGCCCAGTAGAGGAGCGCGAACATGAACGACACGACGAGCAGGAGCACCGGCCACTTCGCGATGTCCCACGCGGTCAGGGCCGTGGAGCCGAGGCCCACGAGGTCGCCGGCCGCCTCAGCGAGCCCTCCGGTGAGCACGACCGCGAACGCGCTCACGCCCACCAGCACCAGGAGCACGACCGTGAGGCCCACCCGGACCGGGAGCGTCTTCCAGATCGGGCGGCCCTCATCGATGTCGTAGATGGCGTTCGACGCCCTCATGAAGGCCGCGACGTAACCGGACGCCGACCAGAGCGCGGCCGCGACGCCGATCACGAAGACGAGGCCGGCCGAGCCGCGGCTCGATTGCAGGTTCTCGATCGCGTTCGTCGCGATGTCGCGCGCCGGGCCGGGCGCGAGCTCGCGGATGTTGTCGAGCAGCGGGTCGGTGGCCGACTCGCCGATCAGCCCCAGGACCGAGACCAGCGCGATGAGGGCCGGGAAGATCGAGAGCACGCTGTAGTAGGTGAGCGCCGCCGCCCAGTCGGTGAGGTTGTCCTCCTTGAACTCGCGGACGGTCCGGCGCAGCGCGCCGCCCCATGAGCGTGCCTTCAGGTCGGTGGGGTCCTCGGGTGGCGCGCCATTCATTGCGGCCACGGGTACCCAAGCAGCGGGCGGACTACTCGGATCAGGCGCGGCTGAGCGGCTCGATCGCGAGCGGCCCGCCCGGGCGCGCCTCGACCTGGAGGGTGGTGTGCTCGATCCCGAAGCGCTCGTTCAGCATCAGGGCGAGCTTGCGGCGGTGGGTCTGCGTGTCGCAGCCGGCCTGCACGACCACGTGCGCCGAGAGCGCCGGGAATCCCGAGGTGACCTCCCACACGTGCAGGTCGTGGACCTCGACCACGTGCGGCGCCGATGCCAGGGCGCGGCCGATCTCCTGCGGATCGAGATCGCGCGGCGCGGCCTCGAGCAGCACCCGCCCGGAGTCGCGCAGCAGCGCGATCCCGGAGCGGATCATCAGCGCGGCGACGATCAGGGCGGCGATGCCGTCGGCGCGCCCGAAGCCGGTGGTCACGACGACCACGCCCGCGACCGCCGTTGCGATGAAGGCGAACAGGTCCGTGAGCACGTGCTGGAACGCGCCCTCCACGTTGAGGCTGCGCCGGTTCGCCCCGGACAGGACCATCGTGGCCGCGAGGTTGACCGCGATGCCCGCCAGCGCGACCGCGATCACGAGACCGCCCTCCACGTCGGGCGGGTCGATCAGCCGGCGTGTGCCCTCGAGCACGATCACCGCGCCCAGCGCGAGCAGGGTGGCGCCGTTCAGCTGGGCGGACAGGATCTCGGCGCGCCGCATGCCGAATGTGAAGCCGCCGCCGGCGGGCCGGCGCGCCAGCCGAGCGGCCAGCAGCGCGAGCGCGAGCGCCCCCGCGTCCGTGAGCATGTGCGCCGCGTCCGAGAGCAGGGCCAGCGAGGAGGCGACCACGCCCGCCACGACCTCGACCGCCATGAAGCCCAGGATCAGCGCGAGCGCGATTCGCAGCCGGCGTGCGTCGGCGTCCGCTGCGTGGCCGTGATGATGGTGTCCGCCCACCACCACAGATGGTCGCACGCGCCCACGCGGTTTCCCGGTGGATCGGGCCGGGTAGCCGGCGCGCATGGGCAACGTGCTCGAAGCTCCGCTGGGCCTCGTGGCCGCGGCGGTCCGTCACGCCGGCTGGTGGCTCGACTGGCAGACGCGCGTGCGCGCCGGCCAGGGCTGCCGCCGGGTCGCGTAGTGCGCGTAGCCGTAATCGGCGCGAGCGGGAACGTGGGAACCAGCCTCCTCAGGGCCCTGGGCGACGAGCCCGCGGTCGAGTCGGTGGTTGGGGTGGCGCGCCGCATCCCGGACGTGTCGTTCCCCAAGGTCGAGTGGCGGGCGGCCGACGTCGCGACCTCGCCGCTGGCTCCGATCCTGTCCGGGGCGGACGCCGTCGTGCATCTCGCGTGGCAGATCCAGCCGGGGCGGGACCGCCGCCAGGTGCATGAGGCGAACGTGACAGGCAGCGAGCGCGTGTTCACGGCCGCGGCGGCCGCTGGGGCGCGCAGCCTGGTCTACGCCTCCTCGGTGGGCGCCTACGCGCCCGGCCCGAAGGACCGGACGGTGGACGAGAGCTGGCCCACGACCGGGATCGCGACGTCCTTCTATTCGCGCCACAAGGCGGAGGTCGAGCGCATCCTCGACTCGTTCGAGGGCGAGCACCCCGGCATCCGCGTCGTTCGGCTGCGTCCCGGGCTGATCTTCAAGCGCGAGGCCGCCTCGGGGATCAGGCGCCTCTTCGCCGGCCCGCTCCTGCCTGGCAGCGTGGTTCGGCCGGAGCTGCTTCCCCTGCTGCCGCTCCCGGCGCGGCTCCGCTTCCAGGCCGTCCACTCGCTCGACGTGGGGGACGCCTACCGGCGCGCGCTCGTCGGCGACGCGCGCGGGCCCTTCAACATCGCCGCCGAGCCGGTGCTCGACCGCGAGGAGCTGGGCCGCGTCTTCGGAGCGCGGCCGGTCCCGGCACCGGAGCGGCTGCTGCGCGCCGCGGCGGCGGCGAGCTACCGGCTGCGGCTCCAGCCTTCGGAGCCCGGCTGGCTCGACATGGGGCTCCAGGTGCCCCTGATGGACGTGACACGCGCTCGCGAGGAGCTCGGCTGGCGGCCGCGGCGCAGCTCGGTCGACGCGCTCCAGGACCTCCTCGCGGGGCTGCGCGAGGGCGCCGGCATCGACACGCCGCCGCTCGAGCCGGGCGGCGCCGGCCCGGCCCGGCTGCGCGAGCTCCTGAGCGGGATCGGCGCCCGGACCGGCTAGGGCGCTGTCTGCGTGGGCGTCGTCGCCGTGGTGGGCGCCGGCGTCGTCTCCGTTGGAACCGTCACGGTCACCGTGGGCTGCTCCTCCGGCGTGGTGGGAGCGGTCACGGTCGTCGTCTCGGCGGGAGCCGGCGAACGGGTCTCGGTGTCCGGTGAGGACCGCGTCTTCCGCGACTTGCCGCCCACGAGCGACGTCGCGCTGTCGCTCCTGCCGATCGACTGTCCCGCGATCAGCTCCGCAGCGGTGAGGGCCACGGCGCCGATCACGAGGCCCAGCAGCGTCGTGAGGGCCACCACGCGGACGGCGATGCGGCGCCCCGAGGGCGCGGGTGCGGGCTGCCGGTAGATCCGGACCGGGCCGGACGCCGGGGCAGCCGGATCGTTGTGGACGCCGGCGTCCGGGGGCTCGTCGCGGTCGTCGAGCACGAGGGCCGGC
>JAFGJG010000180.1 GCA_016929195.1 Thermoleophilaceae bacterium | reverse complement strand
TCGAGCACGTCGCGCAGCGGGTAGCGCTCGTTCACCGGCATCAGCTCCGAGCGCAGCGAGTCCTCGGGGGCGTGCAGCGAGAGCGCGAGCCGCACGTTGGGGCCCTCGGTGGCGAGGCGCTCGATCCCCGGCAGCCAGCCGACCGTCGAGATCGCCGTGCTCGAGTGATGGATGCCCACGTCCGGAAGCCGCTCGCAGGCGGCGAGCACGTCGTCGAGGTTCAGGAGCGGCTCGCCCATCCCCATGAAGACGGCGTTCGTGACCGGCCCCGAGCGCCGGAAGTGCAGCGCCTGGTCGAGGATCTCGGACGTCGTGAGGTTGCGGCCGAAGCGCATCCGGCCCGTCGCGCAGAACGTGCAGGTCAGCGGGCAGCCCGACTGGCTCGACAGGCAGAGCGAGCGCCGGCCGTCGCGATAGACCATCAGGACGGTCTCGAGCGGCCGGCCGTCGGCCGTGCGGAACAGCGCCTTGCGCGTCTCGTCCGAGGCGACGGCCTCGTGCTCCAGCTCGAGCGAGGAGAACGGAACCGCGCCGGCGAGCTCCGTGCGCAGGGCCAGCGGCAGGTTCGTCATGTCCTCGTAGGACCCCGCCCCGCGAGCCGCCCATTCCCAGACCTGGCGGCTGCGGAAGCGCGGCTCGCCGCGCTCGGTCATGCGCTCCTCGAGCAGCCTGAGGTCCACGCGCCCGAGTTTCGCAGCCGGGGGCTCGCGCCCCCGGACCCCCGTGGGTCCTGGCCGGGCGCGCCGGCTCGCGCCCGCGGGTCCTGGCCGCCGCGCCGGGCTCCCGCCCCCGGGGCCCCGCGTCACCCGGCCGGCCGTGACACGCTTGAGGGCATGCGACTGGCGAAGTTCCTGGCTCACGCCGGCGTGGCCTCGAGGCGCGCCGCGGAGCGGCTCGTGGCCGAGGGGCGCGTGACGATCGCGGGCGAGACGGTCACGGATCCGGCCCGCGACGTGGACGAGTCGAGCGGCGTGGAGGTCGACGGACGCGCGGTCGCGCCCGAGCCGCTCGAGGTTCACGCGCTGAACAAGCCGGCCGGGGTCGTGTCGACCGCGCGCGACACGCACGGCCGTCCGACCGTCGTCGGCCTCGTGCGCTCGCACCGCCGGCTCTACCCGGTCGGCCGCCTGGACGCCGACTCCACGGGCCTGATCCTGCTCACGAACGACGGCGACCTCGCCGAACGGCTCACGCACCCGCGCTACGGCGTGCAGAAGGTCTACCGCGCCAAGATCGCGCCGGGCCGGCTAGCGCCGCGGGCGCTCCAGGCGCTCCGCGACGGGGTCGAGCTCGACGACGGCCGGACCGCCCCGGCGCGCGTCCGGCAGGTGGCCCCGAGCGTCGTCGAGGTGGTCCTGCGCGAGGGCCGCAAGCGACAGGTGCGGCGCATGCTGGAGGCCGTGGGACACCGCGTGACCGAGCTCGAGCGGGTGGCCTTCGGACCGCTCGGGCTGCGCGGCCTGGAGCTCGGCCAGAGCCGCCGTCTGAGCAAGCGCGAGGTGGAGCGGCTGCGCGGCTCGGCCGATCCGCGCCCGCCGTCGCGCGGGCGCCGCCGGACCGGATCGAAGGGGCGCGGCGCGCGCGGATGGAAGAATCCCGCCGCGTGAGGCTCAGGGCGCTCAGGGGCGCGATCACCGTGGACGAGAACGACGCCGACGCCATCGTCGGCGCTACGGAGGAGCTCGTGCACGAGGTGATGGAGCGCAACTCCCTGGACCCGGACCAGCTCGTCAGCTGCATCTTCACGGCCACCGACGACCTCGACGCCGAGTTCCCGGCCCTGGCCGCGCGGCGGCTCGGCCTCGATCAGGTGCCGCTCCTCTGCGCCCGCGAGATCAGCGTGCCGGGCGCGCTCCCGCGCGTGATCCGGCTGCTCGTGCACTGCTACGCCGAGCCGAGCGAGCCCGCCCGCCACGTCTACCTGCGCGAGGCGGTCAGACTCCGGCGCGACCTCGAGGGAGCGCAGTGACCCTCGAGTTCAACACCCGCGTCGGCGACATCCCGGTGTACCCGGCGGCGGCGACCTACGCCTTCGAGGGCGAGCTCGTGAAGCTGGCCTCGAACGAGACGCCGTGGGCTCCGCATCCACAGGTGCTCGAGGCGATCGAGTCCGCGCTGCGCAGCCTCAACCGCTACCCGGACCCCGCCAAGTCGCGGCTCCGGCAGCGCATCTCGGAGCGCACGGGCGTGCCCACCGGCCGGATCACGGTCGGGAACGGCTCCTGCGAGATCCTGCTCTCGGCGGCGGAGACGATGCTCGAGCCGGGCGCCGAGATCGTCTACGCCTGGCCGTCCTTCTCGATGTACCCGCACCTCGCCGCGATGACCGGCGCCCGGGCCGTCACGGTGCCGCTCGACGCCGAGGGCCGCCACGACCTGGAGGCCATGGCGCGCGAGGTCACCGCGGCCACCCGCATCCTGATCGTCTGCAACCCGAACAACCCGACCGCCACGGCGCTCCCGCCGGCGGCGATCGACGCGTTCGTGGCGGATCTACCGCGCCACGTGGCGGTGATCCTCGACGAGGCCTACGTCGAGTTCTCGACGCTCCAGGACCCGGACGACTCGCTCGACCTGCTCGAGCGCCACCCCAACCTGGTGCTGCTGCGGACCTTCTCGAAGGTCTACGGCCTCTGCGGGCTGCGGGTCGGCTACGCGCTCGGCTCCGAGGACTTCCGGCTGGCGCTCGACCGGATCCGGCAGCCGTTCTCCGTGAACGCGCTCGCCCAGGCCGCGGCCGCCGAGGCGCTGGGGCACCAGGACGAGGTGGAGCGGCGCGTGGAGCGGACGGCCGTCGAGCGCATGCACGTGGAGACGGCCCTCGCCGAGCGCGGGCTCGGCACCACGGACAGCCAGGCGAACTTCTCCTGGGTGTCGGTGGGGGACCGCGACGAGGGCGAGATCGTGCGCGGGCTGGCCGAGCGCGGGGTGATCGTGCGCGAGGGGACGGCGCTCGGCGAGGCCGGGTACCTCCGGGTCACGTACGGCACCAGGGAGGAGAACGACCGCTTCCTCGCCGCCCTCGACGATTTGCTCTAGACCGGGGCGCCTGCTACAAAACTAAGCGATGTCCCTGCACGCGCCGACCCTGAGCGACAGAACCGCCTTCGGCGGCCGTCGGCGCGCGTACCGGTATTGGCGATTTAGCTAGGCGTCCGGCCCGGCGGCCGCATCATCAGGCCGCCCAGTACGAATGCTTCACCAGTCGGGCGCCGAAAAGAGCTGTAAGCGGCAAAGCTGAACAGGACTCCGAGGGGATGTTTTCCGATGATCGCCATACAGAACGGGTTGCGCGGTGAGGCCGCGATGACCCAGCCGCGCGCACACGACCGGGTGCGCGACAGACGAATCGACCAGCTCGTACCGCTGGTCACGCCGGCGGAGATGCTCGAGGAGCAGCCGCTGGGTCCCGAGCTGGAGGATGTCGTCCTCCGCGGCCGGGACCAGGTGGAGGCTGTCCTCAACCAGGACGACGACCGCCTGCTCGTGGTCGTGGGCCCGTGCAGCGTGCACGACCTGGCGGCCGCCCGCGACTACGCGACCCGGCTGGCCGCGCAGGCGGAAGAGCTCCGGGCCGACCTCTGCATCGCGATGCGCGTCTACTTCGAGAAGCCGCGCACGACCACGGGGTGGAAGGGGATGATCAACGACCCCCACCTCGACGACTCGGGCGACGTGAACGCCGGCCTGCGGATGGCGCGCGGCCTGCTCCTCGACGTGCTCGGGCTGGGCCTGCCGGTGGGCTGCGAGTTCCTCGACCCGATCATCCCGCAGTACATCTCCGACGCCGTCGCCTGGGGGGCGATCGGCGCCCGTACCACCGAGAGCCAGACGCACCGGCAGCTCGCGTCGGGCCTGTCGATGCCCGTCGGCTTCAAGAACCGCACGGACGGCAACGTGCAGGTCGCGGTGGACGCCGTCCGCGCCGCCGCAGTCCCACACGCTTTTACGGGCGTCGACGAGACTGGCCGCCCCGCGATCGTCTACACCAAGGGCAACCTCGACTGCCACGTGATCCTGCGCGGCGGCCGCGGGGCGCCCAACTACCCCGCCGAGGCGGTTCAGGGCGTGCTGGCCATGCTGAGCGCGGCGCACATGCCCGAGCGGCTGGTGATCGACGCATCGCACGACAACAGCGGCAAGGACCACAACCGCCAGCCGATCGCGGCCGCCGACCTCGCCGGCCAGGTGGCCGAGGGGAACCGCGCGATCGTCGGGATCATGCTGGAGTCCTTCCTCGTGGCCGGGCGCCAGGAGATCGGGTTGACCGAGGGCGAGCTCGCCTACGGCCAGTCGATCACCGACGCCTGCATGGACTGGGACACCACCGTCGAGGTCCTCGGCGGGCTGGCGGAGGCCGTACGGGCCCGCCGGGGCGGATAACAGCCGGGGGCTCGCGCCCCCGGACCCCCGCGGGACCTGGCTGGCCGATGAGGATCGCGGTACTGGGAGTTGGCCTGATCGGCGGCTCCGTGGGCATGGCCGTCCGGCGCTTCGTGGCAGGCGCGGAGGTGGTGGGCCACGGCCGTGACCCGGCGAGGGTCGAGCGCGCCCGCGAGCTGGGCGCGATCGACGCCGTGGCCGGGACCCTCGAGGAGGCCCTCGACGGCGCTGAGGTGTGCTTCGCCTGCGCGCCGGTCGGGGCGCTGCCGGACCAGGTCGGCGCCGCGCTGGCGGCCGCGGGGGAGGACTGCGTGGTCACGGACGTGGGCTCGACCAAGCGCCAGCTCGTCGCGGCGATCGACGACCCGCGCTTCGTCGGCGGCCACCCGATCGCCGGCGCCGAGACGGCCGGCGTGGAGCACGCGCGCGCCGAGCTGTTCCAGGGCGCCGTCTGGTACCTCACGCCGACCGAGCGCACGGGCGGGCTGCTCTACGAGCGCCTGCACCGCCTGCTGAAGCAGATCGGGGCCAAGCCGGCCGCGGTGGACCCCGAGACCCACGACCGGCTCGTCGCCGTGTTCAGCCACCTGCCGCACGTTCTCGCCAACGTCCTCGTCCGGCACGCCGCCGGCCCGCTGCTCGAACAGGGCGAGGCGCTCCGCCAAGTCGGCCCGAGCTTTCGCGACGCCAGCCGAGTGGCGGGCGCCAACACCGCCATGTGGGCCGACGTCTACCGCTCGAACAGCGAGGCCGTGGCCGCCGAGGCGCGCCGCTTCGCGCGCTCGCTCGAGGAGGTGGCGGAGCTGCTCGAGTCCGGCGGCGACGTGGCCGCCTGGAACGACGACGCCCGTGAGGCCCGGCGCCGGCTGCTCGAGGCCGACCTCACCGGCCGGCCGGTCCACGAGCTGCGGCTGACGGTTCCGAACCGCCCCGGTATCGTCGCGTCGGTGGCGCTGGCACTCGGTCGAGCAGGGGTGAACATCGTCGACCTGACGCTGGCCCCCGCGTCGGACATGCTCACGGGCGCCATGACGCTCTGGATCGCGGGCGACGGCGAGGCCGCGCGCGCGACGGAGCTGATCGGCGAGCTGGGCTTTCCCGTCGCCGAGCTGTGAGCACGGACAGGCGCTTCGAGCCCTCGGGACCGCTCCAGGGCACCTACACGCCGCCCGCGGACAAGTCGATCTCGCACCGGGCGGCGCTCTTCGGCGCGATGTCGGACGAGCCGGTCGTGATCCGCAACTACCTCCAGTCCGCCGACACGCAGTCCACGCTGAGCGCGCTCCAGAGCCTCGGCGCCGGGGTGGAGGAGGACCGCGCCGGATCGGTGCTGGTCCGCGGCGTGGGCCTCCACGCCCCGCTCGAGGCCACCGGGGGCCTGCTGGACGTGGGCAACTCGGGGACCTTGATGCGGCTCCTGCCGGGATGGCTCGCCGGCCAGCCCGGGCGCGCCTGGACGCTCGACGGCGACGAGTCGATCCGGCGCCGGCCCGTGGACCGCATCTCGGAGCCGCTCGCCGCGATGGGCGCGACCGTCGATGCCCGCGAGGGGCGCTTCCCGCCGTTCACCGTGAACGGGGCCGCGCTGGCGGGCATCGAGTACGAGCTGCCCGTGGCGAGCGCACAGGTGAAGTCGTGCGTGCTGCTCGCCGGGATGCTGGCCGACGGCTCGACCACCGTCGTCGAGGCCGCGCCGAGCCGCGACCACACGGAGCGCCTGCTGCGGCGCGCCCGCGTGCCGTTCGAGGCCGAGAAGGGACGCCTGACGGTGTCGCAGGTCGACGAGATCGAGCTGGACGAGATCGTGGTGCCCGGCGACCCCTCGTCGGCGGCGTTCATCGTGGCGGCCGCCACGCTCGTCGCGGGCTCGCGCGTGGTCGTGACCGGCATGGGGCTCAACTGGACCCGTACCGCGTTCTTCCGGATCCTCGAGCGGATGAAGGCCGTCGTCGTCTGCGAGCTCGAGGAGCCCGGCACCGAGAGCGACACGGAGCCGCTCGGCGAGATCGACGTCGCCTCGGGCCCCCTGGAGGGCACCGAGGTCGACCCTGCCGAGGTGCCGCTCGCGATCGACGAGCTGACGCTGGTCGCGCTGCTCGGCGCGTTCGCGGACGGGGAGACCGTGGTCACCGGCGCCGCCGAGCTGCGCCTGAAGGAGTCCGACCGGATCGCCGCGGTCGTGGGCGGCCTCCGCGGGCTGGGCGCGGACATCGAGGAGACCGGCGACGGCTTCGTGGTGCGCGGCGACGGGTCGCCGCTCCGTGGCGGCACGATCGACTCCCACGGCGACCACCGCCTCGCGATGCTGGGCGCGGTGGCCGGACTGGCGTCCAGCGAGGGCGTCGAGGTGCTCGGCATGGACGCGGCCGCAGTGTCCTATCCGGGCTTCGAGGCCGACCTGCGGGCGCTGCTGGCGCCGTGATCGTCGCGATCGACGGACCCGCCGGGGCCGGCAAGAGCACGGTGGCGCGCGCGCTCGCCCGGGCGCTCGGCTTCCGCTACCTCGACTCCGGCGCGATGTACCGCGCCGTCGGCCTCATGACGCTGCGCCACGGCGGTCCCGCGTCCGAGCAGGCCGAGCGGCTCAGCCTCGAGCTGGACGACGGCGTCGTGGCGAACGGCGAGGACGTGACGGACGAGATCCGCGACCCGGAGGTGAGCGAGGCGGCCTCGCGGGTCGCGACCAACCCGCGCGTCCGCGCAGCGCTCGTCCAGAAGCAGCGCGAGCTGCTCGGCGACGGCGACTGGGTCGCCGAGGGGCGCGACATCGGGACAGTGGTCGCTCCCGACGCCGAGGTGAAGGTGTTCCTGAGCGCCGATCCCCGGGAACGCGCGCGGCGGCGCGCGGCCGAGCTGGGGGGCGACGCCGAGACCGTGCTCCGAGAGCAGGCGCTCCGCGACGCCCAGGACGAGGGCCGGGAGCACTCGCCGCTCGCGCTCGCCCCGGGCGCCGTGGAGCTCGACACCACCGGCCTGGGGGTCGACGAGGTCGTGGACCGCATCGCCGCGATCGTGCGCGCGGCCGCGCCATGAGCGCTCCGAAGGTCGCGATCGTCGGCTATCCGAACGTCGGCAAGTCGACGCTCGTGAACCGCCTCTCGTCCTCCCGCGAGACCGTCGTCCACTCGGAGGCGGGCGTGACGCGCGACCGCAAGGAGGTCGGCGCCGACTGGAACGGCGTTGCGTTCACGCTCGTCGACACCGGCGGCGTGGACCTCCAGGACGAGGACGTGCTCGCCGAGTCGGTCCGCGACCAGGCGCGCGCCGCGCTCGCCGACGCCGACCTGGCGGTGCTCGTGGTCGACGCCCGCGCGGGGCTGCGCCCCGGCGACGCCGAGCTGGCGGCGGAGCTGCGCGGCGGGTCGCTGCCGGTGCTCGTGGCGGCGAACAAGGTCGACGACTTCGGGCAGGCCGGGCTGGCGGCCGAGTTCTACGGCCTCGGGCTGGGCGATCCGGTGCCGGTCTCGGCCACCCAGGGGCTCGGCACCGGGGACCTGCTCGACCGGATCACCGAGCGGCTCCCGCAGGGCGGCGGCGAGGAGGAGGAAGAGGGCACCGTGCGGCTGGCGCTGATCGGGCGCCCCAACGTCGGCAAGTCCTCGCTCGTCAACAAGCTGCTCGGCGAGCAGCGCGTGATCGTGGACGACCGCGCGGGCACGACCAGGGACGCGATCGACACGCCGATCGAGCTCGACGGGCGCCGTGTCGTGCTGGTGGACACGGCCGGGCTCCGGCGCCGCTCGAAGGTCGCGGGAACCGTCGACTACTACGCCCAGCTGCGGTCCGAGCGGGCCGCCGAGCGCGCCGACGTGGCGATCGTGGTCTGCGACGCGATGGAGGGCGTGACGAGCGAGGACCTCCGCATCGCCGAGATGGCCATGCAGAGCAACTGCGCCACGGTGCTGGCGCTCAACAAGTGGGACGAGACCCGCACCGACCTGGAGGACGCGAAGGCGCGTGTCGCCCGCAAGCTCCGCCAGCGCCCGCCGGTGCTGGCCGTGTCGGCCAAGAGCGGCCGCGGCCTCACGCGGATGGTCGCAGCGGCCCTGGAGCGCGCCGACCGCTCGCGCGAGCAGATCCAGACCGCGCAGCTCAACCGCTTCCTCGCGGACCTCCAGACCGTGCGCCAGCCCCCGGCCAAGCGCGGAAAGCGGCTCCGGATGTACTACATGTCGCAGTTCCAGACGGCTCCGCCGCGCTTCGCCGTCCAGATCAACGACCGCAACCTCGTCACGCGCGACTACGCGTACTTCCTCGAGAACCGCCTGCGCGACCGGTGGAAGCTCGACGGCGTTCCGCTCGTGATCGACTTCAAGGGGAAGGACCGCGGTTGATCGCCGCGGTGATCTTCGACCTCGACGGCGTCCTGCTCGAGTCCGAGCAGGTCTGGAACGAGGCCAAGCGCGAGCTCGTCGAGGAGCGCGGCGGGAGCTGGCGCGACAGCGCGCCCCGGGACATGATGGGCATGAGCTCGCCCGAGTGGTCGGCCTACCTGCGCGACGAGCTGGGCCTGGACATGGACGGGGCCGCGATCTCGGACGCCGTCGTGGCGCGGCTCGAGGCGATCTACCGCGAGCGGCTCCCGTGGATCGACGGCGCGCGCGAGGCCGTCGAGCGCATGGCCGCGGGCTGGCCGCTCGGCCTCGCCTCGTCCTCCAACCGGGAGATCATCGACCTGTTCCTGGCGCTCTCCGGCCTGGCGGAGCTGTTCGCGGTGACGCTGTCCTCGGAGCAGGTCGCGCGCGGCAAGCCCGCGCCCGACGTCTACCTGGAGGCGGCGCGCCGGCTCGGCGTGCGGCCCGGGGACTGCCTCGCCGTCGAGGACTCCGAGAACGGCATCAGGGCTGCCAAGGCGGCCGGGATGTGCGTGGTGGTGCTGCCGAACACCGAGTGGCCGCCCCGCGGCGACGCCCTCGAGCTGGCCGACGAGGTCATCGGGTCGATGCACGAGCTCTCGCCTGTACCCTTTCGCGACCGATGAGCACACCTGAGCTGTCAGACCACGAGTTCCTGTTCACCTCCGAGTCGGTCACCGAGGGCCACCCGGACAAGGTCGCGGACCAGATCTCGGACGGCGTCCTGGACGCCGTCCTGGCCGAGGACCCGATGGGTCGCGTGGCCTGCGAGACGCTCGTGAACACCGGGCTCGTGGTCGTGTCGGGCGAGATCTCGACCGACACCTACGTCGACATCCAGGACATCGCGCGCGGCACGATCCGCCGGATCGGCTACACCGACGCCAACCTGGGCTTCTCGGCGGACAGCGCCGCCGTGATCAACGCGATCGACAAGCAGTCGCCGGACATCGCCCAGGGCGTGAACGAGGCGCTCGAGGCGCGCACCGACCCGGCCGACGAGGACGAGCTCGACGTGGCCGGCGCGGGCGACCAGGGAATGATGTTCGGTTACGCCACGCGCGAGACGCCGGAGCTCATGCCGCTGCCGATCTCGCTGGCGCACAAGCTGGCGCACCGGCTGGCGGAGGTCCGGAAGGCCGACGTCGTGCCGTACCTGCGCCCGGACGGCAAGACCCAGGTGACCGTCCGCTACGAGAACGGCCGCCCGATCGAGATCGAGAAGCTGCTCATCTCGACCCAGCACAACGACGGCGTGGACTGCGACACGATGATCCGCCCGGACCTCTGGGAGCACGTCGTGCACCCGGTGCTGCCGGCGGAGCTGTACGACGAGCGCAAGCTGAACACGGCGAAGAACTTCCTCGTCAATCCGACCGGCCGGTTCGTGATCGGCGGCCCCGTCGGCGACTGCGGCCTGACCGGGCGCAAGATCATCGTCGACACCTACGGCGGCATGGCCCGCCACGGCGGCGGCGCCTTCTCGGGCAAGGACCCGTC
>JAFGJG010000003.1 GCA_016929195.1 Thermoleophilaceae bacterium | reverse complement strand
GGCTACGTCGGTCTCCCGCTCGCGGTGGCGTTCTGCGAGGCGGGCTGCGACGTGGTCGGCGTGGATGTGGACACGCGGGTCGTCGAGGCGCTCGCCCGCGGCGAATCGCACGTCGAGGACGTCAGCGCGGAGGCGCTTGCGGCGATCTCCGGCCGCTTCGAGCCGAGCACGCGGTACGCGGACCTCGCCCAGGTCGACGCCATCGTCATCGCGGTGCCCACGCCGCTCACACAGAACCGCGAGCCGGACCTGCAGCCGCTGATCGCCGCCGGCACGGCGCTGGCGGGCGTTCTGCAGGAGGGCCAGCTCGTGGTGCTCGAGTCCACGACCTATCCGGGCACAACGCGCGAGCGGCTCGTGCCGATGCTGGAGGAGTCCGGGCTGGCCGCCGAGCGCGACTTCCACGTCGCCTTCTCGCCCGAGCGGGTGGACCCGGGCCGTACCGACTACACGCTGCGGACCACGCCCAAGGTCGTCGGCGCGATGACGCCCGAGTCGCTCGCGCGCGCCGTCGCCCTGTACGACATCGTCTGCGACCACGTGGTCGAGGTCTCGACCCCCGAGGCGGCCGAGATGACGAAGCTGCTCGAGAACGTCTTCCGCTCGGTGAACATCGCGCTGATGAACGAGCTGGCGATGCTCTGCGACCGGATGGGCGTGGACATCTGGGAGGTCGCGGACGCGGCGGCCACCAAGCCCTATGGGTTCATGTCGTTCAGGCCGGGGCCGGGGATGGGCGGCCACTGCCTCCCGGTCGATCCCTTCTACCTGGCCTGGCGGGCCCGCGAGTTCGACCAGCCCACCGAGTTCATCGAGCTCGCGGGCGAGGTCAACCAGCGGATGCCGTACTTCTGCGTCGAGAAGATCGGCCGCGCCCTGAACGACCAGGGGCGGCCGATCAACGGGTCGCGGATCGCGATCGTCGGCGTCTCGTACAAGGCCGGTGTCGGCGATCTGCGCGAGTCGCCCGGCCTCAAGATCACGCGGCTCCTGCGCGACCTGGGCGCGGACCTCGTCTATCACGACGAGTTCGTGCCCGAGCTGCCCGATTTCGACCTCGTCACCGAGCCGCTCGATCAGCTGCTCGACGGGGCCGACTGCGTGGTGATCGTGACGGCGCACCCCGGGCTCGACCTCGAGCGCATCGTGGCCTCCGCGCCGCTCGTGGTCGACTTCCGCGGCGTGACGCGCGGCATCGAGGCTCCCAACCTCGTGCGTCTTTGACGGCGGCGCTGCAGGCCTCGGAGCGTGCGCCCGGGCTGCTCCTCGGCGACGGGGTCGAGCTGGCGGGTGACGCCGAGATCGGTGCAAACGTCGTCATCTACGCGGGCACCGTGATCGGTGCAGGAGCGCGCCTGCTCGACGCCTGCGTGATCGGGAAGCCGCTGGCCCTCGGGCGCCACTCGAAGGCCTCGCGCGAGAGCCCACCGCCGGCCGAGGTCGGCGCCGGCGCGCTGATCGGCACCGGCGCGGTCCTGGTGGCCGGCGCCCGGGTCGGCGAGGGGTCTGTGATCGCCGATCAGGCGCACGTCCGCGAGCGCGCGGCCGTCGGCGCGGAGTCCATGGTCGGCCGCGGCGTGGCCGTGGACAACGACGTGAGCATCGGGGCCCGCGTGCGCATCCAGACGAACGCGTACATCACGGCCGGCTCCGTTGTGGAGGACGACGTGTTCATCGCCCCCGGAGTCGTCCTCACGAACGACCCGCGCGCCGGCCGGCGCCAACCGGGCGAGGAGCTGGCCGGAGCTGTGCTGCGGCGCGGCTGCCGGATCGGTGCCGGCGCGGTGCTGCTGCCCGGGATCGTGGTCGGGGAGGAGGCGCTCGTGGGCGCCGGGTCCGTCGTCACGCGTGACGTCCCGCCGCGCACCGTCGTGATGGGCGTGCCCGCGCGCGAGACCCGTGACGTGCCTCCGGAGGAGCTCCTGTGAGCGAGAGCGGCTGGCTGCCCCCGCGCCCGCCGGGGGACGAGCCCGATGTCATGCCGAGGCCGGAGGTGCCGGCGCCGTACGGCGGCCCCGTCCCGCCCGGCGGGTGGCAGCACGAGCAGCCGTCTCGGTCGGACGCCTGGGGCGGCAGGCCGCTCGCAGGCTGGTGGAGCCGCGTGGGCGCGGCGGTGCTCGACGGGCTGATCCTCTTCGTCCCGGTGGCGGTGCTGGCCGGCGGCGCGATCGCGGTGGCCGTGAACACGAGCGGCGCGCTCGAGGTCCTCGCGTGGGTGGTCGCCGGCCTTGCCTACGTCGCCGCGCTCACGCTCTACTCCCCGGTGCTCATGCGCCGCGCGGGCGCGCACAACGGCCAGACGTGGGGCCGCCAGATCATGGGGATCCGCGTCGTGCGCGACAACGGCGAGCAGCTCGGCTTCTGGTTCGCCTTTCTGCGCGAGGTGGTCGTGAAGTGGTTCCTGTTCGGGATCGTCGGCGGCAGCTTCTTCCTGCCGACGCTCCTGGACTGGCTCTGGCCGCTATGGGACGGCGAGAACCGTGCCCTGCACGACTTCATCTGCTCGACGCACGTCGTGCGAGAGTAGCTAGGCGGCGGCCGGCCGCACGCGCTCGGCGGCGCCGGTCCAGATCATCTCGTCGCGCGCCGGGCCCACGCCGACCATCACGATCGGCACGCCCAGGAAGTCGCTGATGAAGTCGAGGTAGTCCTGCGCGTTGCGAGGGAGGTCGTCGATCGAGCGGGCGCCGGAGATGTCCTCGTGCCAGCCGGGCAGCTCGACCAGGTCGCCGCGCGCCTTGTGGAGGATCGACTGGTGGTAGGGGAACTCCTCGAAGGTCGCGCCCTCGGGGCCCAGGTAGCGGACGGCCACGTGCAGCGGGTCGATGCCGGTGAGCACGTCGAGCTTGGTGATGACCAGCCCGGTGAAGCCGTTGACGCGGCCCGCGTAGCGGAGCGCCACGAGGTCGAGCCAGCCCGTGCGGCGGGCGCGCCCGGTGGTGGTCCCGAACTCGCCGCCGGCCTCGCGGATCTGCTCCCCGAGCGCGTCCTCGAGCTCCGTGGGGAAGGGACCCGCGCCCACGCGGGTCGCGTACGCCTTCGCGATGCCCCAGACCTCGTCGATCGAGCGCGGCCCCACGCCCGCACCGATGCAGGCGGCGCCTGCCACCGGGTTGGACGAGGTGACGAACGGATAGGTGCCGTGGTCGATGTCGAGCATCGTGCCCTGCGCGCCCTCGAAGACCACGAGCTCGCCCCGGTCGAGCGTCCGCCAGGCGATCGGCGCCGTATCGGCGATGTGCGGCTCCAGCCGGTGGCCGAGCTGGACGTAGTCCTCGGTCATCGCGTGCAGGTCGAGCTGCGGATCCTTGGCGAAGGGCCGCAGCATCAGGCGCTTCGGCTCGAGCGCCGCGTAGATCTTCTTGCGCAGGATCTTCTCGTCCAGCAGGTCCTGCATCCGGATGCCGAGCCGGGCGGCCTTGTCGGCATAGCAGGGCCCGATGCCGCGCCGCGTCGTCCCGATCTGGAGCGATCCGAGACGCGCCTCGCCCGCCTGGTCCAGCAGCTTGTGGTACGGCATGATGAGGTGCGCGTTCGCCGAGATGCGCAGGCCGCTGATGTCGATCCCGCGGCGATGGAGCTCGGCGATCTCCTCGGTCAGTACACGCGGGTCGACGACGACGCCGTTGCCGATCGCGCAGATCTTGCCGGGGTAGAGGATCCCGGACGGGATCAGGTGGAACTTGAAGACCTCCTGGTCGCGCACGATCGTGTGGCCGGCGTTGTTGCCCCCCTGGAAGCGGATCACCAGGTCGGCCTGCTCCGCGAGCAGGTCGACGACCTTTCCCTTCCCCTCATCGCCCCACTGGGCGCCGACTATCACTAGACCAGGCATATCGCGCTTCGAGTGTAGGCCGCGGCGTCAGGCGCCCTGCTGCATCCGGAGGTCGGAGCCCATCATCAGCAGCGGGTCGTCGCAGATCTGGATCAGGCGGCTGACGGTGCGCGAGCCGACCTGCTGACGCAGCCACGTGAGCGGATCGGCGTCGTTCGAGAGGTCGCTGGCAGCGAGCTGGGCGGCGACCCGCTCGAGCCGCGTGGCCACGGCCTCGAGATCGTCGCGGGCCGCACCGCTCTGCCGGCGCCGGCGCAGCTCGCCGATCTCGGCGCGCAGCGTCGCGAGCGTCACGTCGCGGTACGGGTCGGGCACGTTGCTGGTGACGATGATCGAGCGCTGGTCCTGCCAGCGCTCGTTGACGAGCGAGAACAGCTGTTCGAGCACCCACTCGGTCTGGCGCTCGGCGCCGAGGTCGTCCAACACCAGCACGTCGACCTCGGACAGGCGCCGGAACAGCGCCAGGTGGGAGTCGTCGTTGTCGTCGCCGAATGTGTTGCGCAGCTCGGCGAACAGCAGCGGGACCGAGTAGATCGCGACGGTCCGGCCCGCGTCGCGCGCCGCGCGCGCCACGAGCAGGGCCAGCGTGGTCTTGCCCGTGCCCACCGTCCCGTGGAACCAGAGCCCGCGGCCCGCCTCGACGTTCGGCTCGATCTCGGTCATGAAGCGGCGGACGTGGCGCACGAGCGTCGGGTCGAGGTCCGGGTGCCGGTCGAGCGAGGCGGCCAGCATGCGCTTCGGGATGCCGCCCCGCAGCCGCCCGCTGATGCCCCGGTCCGGCTGAGCCCGGCAGCGGCAGCGGCGCGCCGTGTTCGTCTCCTCGTCGAGCAGCCAGCCGCTGCCGTCGCACTCGCCGAAGCGGCAGGTGGGCTCCGGCGCGCGCGCGTCGGGCACGGGGCGCAGCACGTCAGCCGGCTCCGTTCACGGGAGCGCCGAAGTCCCCCGAGCGCTCGCGGTAGAGGTTCGCGAAGCGCGGGTACTTGGACAGGAACGTCAGCGCCACCTTCCCGACGGGGCCGTTCCTGTGCTTGGCGATGATGACGTCGGCCTCGCCCTGGCGCTCGGACTCCTCCTGCAGGTAGTAGTCCTCGCGGTAGACGAACATCACGAGGTCGGCGTCCTGCTCCACCTGGCCGGACTCGCGGAGGTCCGAGAGCATCGGCTCCGGCGGCTTGCGCGCCTCGACCGCGCGCGAGAGCTGCGACACGGCGATCACCGGGATGGCGAGCTCGCGGGCGAGGATCTTGAGCCCGCGGCTGATCTGCCCCACCTGCTCCACGCGGCTGTCCGAGCGGGTGTCGGCGCGGACGAGCTGGAGGTAGTCCACGACCAGCAGCCCGAGCCCGTGCCTGGCGTGCATGCGGCGCGCCTTCGCGCGCATCTCGAGCACGCCGATGTCGCTCGAGTCGTCGAGGTAGATCGGCGAGCTGGCGAGCTTCTCCACGGCGTTGAGGACCTTCGGCCAGCGGTCGCCGCGCACCTTGCCCTTCCGGAGCTCGTCGCTCGACACCTTCGCCTGCGACGCAATGAAGCGGTGCGCGAGCTCCGTCTCGGACATCTCGAGCGAGAACAGGGCGACCGGCACGCCGTGGTCGATCGCGGCGTTCTCGGCGATGTTCGTGGCCAGAGTCGATTTCCCCATCGCCGGCCGCGCCGCGATGATGACCAGGTTGCCCGGCTGGAAGCCGCCGGTGAGCTGGTCCAGGTCCGAGAATCCCGAGGGCACGCCCGTGAGCCCCACGTCCTTGCGAGACAGCTCCTCGAGCTTGTCGATCTCCTCGTGGAGGACGGCCTCGATGTTCCGCATCTCGGCCGACCCGCCGTCGTGGCCGATCTGGAACAGCTTGGCCTCGGCCCGCTCGATCAGCTCGCGTGGGTGGCCGCGGTGCGCCAGCACCTCGCCCTGGATCGCCCGGGTCGTGTCGAGGAGGTTCCTCAGCAGCGCGTGGTCGTGGACGATCCGCGCGTAGTTCATCACCGCCCCGACAGCCGGCACCACGGTGGGGAGCGAGTGGATGTAGGCCTCGCCGCCGGCCTCCTCGAGCTGCCCGGCGCGGCGGAGGTCGTCGCAGACGGTGAGCGCGTCCACGGCCTCGGGCTCCGCCTTCTCCTTCAGGTGGATCATGGAGCCGAAGATCAGCGCGTGGCGGGGCCGGTAGAAGTGCTCCGGCTTCAGCCCCACCTCGAGCAGCACGCTGTCGAGGGCCTGCTCGGTGAGCAGGATCGCGCCGAGGACCGAGGCCTCGGCCTCCTCGTTGTGCGGAGGGACGCTGCCCGCTGCGTCAGGCGGGACTGCGACGGCCACCGGTCATGCCTGGGGGGTGACGATCGTCTTGATGTCGGCGGTCACGCCGTCCACCACTTCGACGGTCACCATGTGGGTGCCGGTCGTCCGGATCGGCTCCGGGAGGAGGATCCGCCGCTTGTCGAGTCGTACTCCGCGCGCCTGGCGCACCGCGTCCGCGATCTCCTGCGTGGTGACGGAGCCGAACAGGCGGCCGTCGTCACCGGCCTGGTGGGAGATCGTGAGCACTGTCTTGCGCAGCAGTGATGCCGTCTCCTCGGCCTTCTCCGCGGCCTCGGCAGCGGCGCGCTCCGCCGCCTCGATGCGGCGCACCGACTCGGCGATCGCGGCCGGCGTGGCCGGCTGCGCGAGCTTGCGCGGGACGAGGTAGTTGCGCAGGTAGCCCGGCGAGACGTCGATCACGGTGCCACGCTCGCCGAGCGTGTCGACGTCCTGGAGGAGGATCGCCTGAGCCACTGACCCGACTAGCGGTCGGACACGTACGGGAGCAGGCCGAGCTCGCGGGCACGCTTCACGGCGCGAGCGAGCTGCGACTGGTGGCGGCGGCATGCGCCGGTGACGCGCGACGAGCGGATCTTGCCCTTGTCGCTGATCGCGCGCCGCAGTGCACCGAGGTCCTTGTAGTCGACGATGTCGACCTTCTCCCGGCAGAACGGGCACGGCTTGAACCGCCCCGCTCCGGGAGCTCCCTTGCCGCGTCCGCGCTTGCGGTCACGCGTTGGGGTTCCTCGCTGCTTTGCCACCGGTGTCGCTTCGCCTGCTCTCTACGTCGGGATCAGAACGGAATGTCGTCGTCCGTGTTCCCCGCGGCCACCGGCGCCTGCTCGAAGTCCCCGGTATCGGCGGGAACGTCGCTCTGTGGCGTGAAGCGGCCTCCGTTCTCGCCACCCTCGCGGGAGCCGAGGAACTGGACGGAGTCGGCAATGATATCCACCGACTGGCGCTTGTTGCCCTGCTGGTCCTGCCACTCGCGCCACTCGAGACGGCCGTCGACGGCAACGGGACGGCCCTTCTGGAGGTACTGGGCGCAGTTCTCGCCCTGTGCGCCCCAGACGGTGACGTCGAAGTAGTTGGGCTTGTCGACCCACTCGCCCGAGGACTGGTCCTTGCGGCGGGTGTTCACGGCCACGCGCAGGCTGCACACGGACATGCCGCCGTTCGTGCTGCGCAGCTCCGGGTCACGTGTGAGGTTCCCCGTGATGATGACCCTGTTGATGTTGGTTGCTGCCATGGGACTGCTCCCTTCCCGGTCCGTCCGAAAGACTCGATAGCGGTCGAGCGACTGTACAAACGCGAGCGGCGGTCGCGAATGCGATCGCCCGGAATTCACCGGCAAGTGCGCGTTGTTTCGCGCACCTGTGGGAAAGGGGCGCCTACTCGTCCGTCTCGTCGGTCTCGTCGCCCCCGCCGGGGGCCGGAGCGTCCGCCGCGGCGCGGGCCGCCACGCGCGTGTCCGTCTGCTCCCGCTCCTCGCGCCGGCGCGCGGCCTGCTGGTCCGGCGGCGGCGGGGTCGGCTGACCCGGCTTGACCTTGATGATCCGGAAGCGCAGCAGCCCGTCGAGGATGCGAAGGCGGCCGTTCAGGCGCTCCAGCAGGGCGGGGTCGCCCGCGAACTGGTAGAGCCGGTACTCGGCCTCGGGGCGATGGCGGATCTCGAACGCCAGCCGGCGCTGACCCCAGTCGTAGCTGCCGGTGATCTCGCCGCCGCCCGACTGGATCAGCGACTCCACCTCCGAGATCACGGCCTGCTGCCGCTCCTCGGGAGCGGTCGGGTCAACCAGCAGCATGAGGTCGTAGAGGCCCGCCATCAGCCGCGGGACGATAGCGGACGCGGACCGTCCGGCCGGGGCTAAGACCTGCGCGCCGGGTCTTCTCGGGCCGTGGACCGGCGCCGGGTGAGGTGGGAGAACGTCGCGAAGCTGGCCGCGGTGGTGGCCGCGGGCGTGCTGGTCGTGTGGGGGTGGAAGCGCCCCGAGGCCCCCGAGCGGCGCTGGCGCCCCCCGCCGCCCGTGGCGCCCGTGGCGCCGGTCGAGCCGCGGGCGGAGCGCCCCCGCGCGCGGAAGCGGCGGCGGGTCAGGGAGCCGAGGGCGCCGGCCGTGGAGCGCTCCCCTCAGGCCGCCCCGCCCGTGTCGCCGCCCGCACCGGCTCCGCCACCACGCCCGCGGCCGGCGCCCCCGCCGCCCCGCCACGGCGAGTTCACGCCCGACCCTGGGTGATGCGAGTTACGTTGAGCCGCCTATGGCGGCCGAACGTAACGCGGGTCTCTAGGACGCCACGGGCGCGTGGCCCTTGCGCTTGGCCTCGATGTCGGCCAGCTGGTCGTCGACCCAGTCGCCCGGGTCGCGCGCGGTCACGATCCGCTTCAGGCCCTGCGCGCGCCAGGAGCGCTCCTCGGCGGACATCGTCAGGGCGCGGTGGATCGCGTCGGCCTGCTCCTGGACGTCGAACGGGTTCACCGACAGGGCGAACTCGGCCAGCTCCTCGTGGGCGCCGGTGTTCTCGCTCAACAGCGACACCCCGTTGCGCTCGTTGACGAGCGGGCCCTCCTTCGCGATGAGGTTCATGCCGTCGAACATCGCGTTGACCATGAGCAGGTCGTAGTGCTTGTAGGCGGCGATCGCCTCCTCGAGGTTCTCCCGCAGGCGCAGCTCGATCGGCATCCAGTCGGTGGTCCCGTGGCGGTGGTTGACGACGGCCACGAGCGCCTCGATGCGCTCCAGGTACTCGGCGTACTCGGGCACGTCCTGCCGCGACGGGATCAGGTGCGCGATGAACGTGACCTGCTCC
>JAFGJG010000027.1 GCA_016929195.1 Thermoleophilaceae bacterium | reverse complement strand
GTCGGCGACGGCTTCAAGATCGCCATGTCTGCGCTCGACTCCGGCCGCTACAGCGTGGCCGCCGGCTGCGTGGGCATCTGCCAGGGGAGCGTGGACGCATCCGTGGCCTACGCGAAGGAGCGGCAGCAGTTCGACCGGCCGATCGCCTCCTTTCAGCTCGTGCAGGAGATGATCGCCGACATGGTGGTGCAGACCGAGGCGGGCCGCGGGCTCGTCTGGCGCGCGGGCTGGCTGAAGGACACGGGCCAGCCGAACACGACCGAGACCTCGATCGCGAAGCTCTACGCGACCGAGGCGGCGGTGAACTGCGCGAACCTCGCGATCCAGGTCCACGGCGGCTCCGGCTACGTGGACGACTACCCCGTCGAGCGCTACCTGCGCGACGCGCGCGTGACGACTCTCTACGAGGGCACCTCGCAGATTCAGAAGCTCATCATCGCCCGCTCGGTGACGGGCGTGAACGCGATGGTCTGATGTCCACCGTCCTGACCGAGATCCGAGGGCCGGTCGGCCTCGCGACGCTGAACCGCCCCGACGCCCGGAACGCGCTCTCGCCTGAGGTCTTCAAGGAGCTCGCGACCGCGCTCGAGGCGTGGGACGGCGACCCCGAGGTCCGGTGCATCGTCATCGCCGGCGGCGACGAGTGGTTCGCCGCGGGCGCGGACATCCGCGACATGGCGTCGCGCGGGTTCCAGGACATGCTCGACTCCCCCTCAACCGGCTTCTGGCCGCGCATGGCGGCGGTGCGCACGCCGCTGATCGCCGCCGTGTCCGGCTACGCCCTGGGCGGCGGCTGCGAGCTGGCGCTGGCCTGCGACATGATCGTCGCGTCCGAGCGCGCCGAGTTCGGGCAGCCGGAGATCCTGCTCGGGATCATCCCCGGCGGCGGCGGCACCCAGCGCCTGGCGCGCCTGCTCGGCAAGCAGCGCGCCATGGAGCTCGTGCTCACCGGGCGGCGGATCACCGCGCTCGAGGCCGAGGCGATGGGCCTCGTCAACCGGGTGACGAAGGCGAGGGACTGGCTCAAGGAGTCCCTCGACCTGGCCGAGGTGATCGCGCGCCGCCCGCCGCTGGCGGTGCGGCTGGCCAAGCAGGCGGTGCTCGCCGCTGACGAGACGACGCTGGCCGGCGGCCTCAGTCAGGAGCGCCGGCTGTTCGAGCTCGCGATGGCGACCGAGGACCGCGTGGAGGGGATGCAGGCCTTCATCGAGAAGCGCAAGCCCGAGTTCAGGGGCAGGTGAGCGCTCCGGAGACCCTCGGGGTGGTCGGCGCCGGCACGATGGGCGCCGGCATCGCCCAGCTCGGATGCGCCGCCGGCATGCGGGTCCTGCTCCACGACCCGGTCCCCGAGGCGCTCGAGCGCGGGCTCGAGCGCGTGCGGAGCGGGCTCGGCCGCTGGATCGAGAAGGGCCGGGTCTCCGAGCCGGGGCTGCTCGAGCCCGCCGGCTCGCTCGACGGCCTCGCCCCGGCCGAGCTGGTGATCGAGGCGGCCCCCGAGCGGCCGGACCTCAAGCGCGACCTGTTCGGAGGCCTGTCGGAGGTTCTCGGCGACGACGCGCTCGTCGCGACGAACACCTCCTCCATCCCGGTCACGTCGCTCGCCGGCTCGTACAAGCATCCCGAGAACGTCGTCGGGATGCACTTCTTCAACCCGCCGCCGCTGATGGAGCTGCTCGAGGTGATTCCAGCCGACCAGAGCGGCGACCGTGCCGTCCAGGTGGCGCGGGAGACCGGTGAGGCGATGGGCAAGACCGTGATCCTCGCCGCCGACGGCCCCGGCTTCCTCGTGAACCGCTGCGCCCGCCCGTTCGGCGCCGAGGCGCTGCGCCTGCTCCAGGAACGCGTGGCCACCCACGAGCAGATCGACCGGATCTGCCGGCTCGGCGGGGGCTTCCGGATGGGGCCCTTCGAGCTGATGGACCTCGTCGGCGTGGACGTGGGCTTCGAGGTCGCGAAGTCGTTCACCCAGCTGTCGTTCGGCGAGCCGCGCTGGAAGCCCAGCCCGATCCAGGCCCGGATGGTGGCCGCGGGCCGGCTGGGACGGAAGGCGGGGCGCGGCTACTACGACTACGGGCAGGACGGCTCCCACAGGCCGGACGACCCCGCGGCGCGCGAGCCGGGGGGCGGCGGCGGGCCGCTGTCGATAGTCGGCGAGGGCCCGATCGCCGCCGGCCTGCGCGAGCGCGCCGACGCGGCGGGGTACGAGGTCTCGGACGACGCCGCCGCGCCGCTCGTGGTGGACGCGCAGGTGCCGGGCGGGGAGCCGCTCGCGGTGACCGGCACGCTGGTCGCCCTCTGCGCAGAGCGCTCGCTCGCCTCCTACGGCGTGCCCGGGGCCGCGGGCTTCCATCTCCTGCCGCCGCTGGCGGAGTCGCGGCTCGCGGAGCTCACCAGGCTGCCCGGCACGCGGGCCGCGACGGCGGAGGCGGCCGAGGCGCTGTTCGCGAACCTCGGCTTCCACACGGAGTGGGTCGCCGACGCGCCGGGGCTCGTGCTCGGCCGCATCGTCTGCCAGCTCGTGAACGAGGCGGCGTTCGCCGTGGGCGAGGGCGTGGGCTCCGGCGACGACGTGGACGCCGGCCTGACGCTGGGGCTCAACCACCCGCGCGGCGCCGTGTCCTGGGGCGAGGCGATCGGCCTCGACCACGTGCTCGGGACGGTCGACGGCCTCTGGCGAGAGCGCCGCGAGGAGCGCTACCGCGCGGCGCCGCTGCTGCGCTCGGGCGCGGGGCTGCGGTCCTCGACGAACGTATAGGGCGCGACCCGCTCCGGCGGATTAGCGTCCCGGCCCATGGCCTCGCCCGCGGCCATCGGTGGCAGGGCCCTGCGGGCCTCGCCCGCTCTCCGGGCCGTCGCCGACACCCCGATCGCCCAGCGTCTGATCCAGACGGAGCGAGCCGTGCGCCTGCTCCGGCCCGCGCGGAGCGTGGTCGCCGGGCGCCGGGGCAGCGTGGGCCGCTACCGGCTCCGCAACGGCGGCGCGCAGCTGCACCTGCGGCGGCGCTCTCGGGACCTCGACATCCTCGCCGAGATCTTCGCGGCCCGGAGCTACGAGCCGCCGGCCGAGGTCTTGCCGCTGCTCGACGGCCCGCTTCGGATCGCGGACCTCGGCGGAAACGTCGGCCTGTTCGGGGCCTGGGCCCTCGGGCGCTGGGACGTCGTGCGGATCCGCTCGTACGAGCCGGACCCGGCCAATGCGGAGCTCCTGTCCGCCACCGCCGCGCCCTTCCCGTGCTGGGAGGTCGCGGGCGTGGCGGTCGGCGCCGCGTCCGGGACGCTCCGGTTCGCCGCCGGGATGCTCTCCGAGAGCCGCGCCGCGCTGCACGGCGAGGACTGGGTCGGCGTTCCCGTCGTGGACCTGTTCGCCGAGCCCGCGGCCGACCTCCTCAAGGTCGACATCGAGGGCGCCGAGTGGCCGATCCTCGCGGACCCGCGGCTCGCCGGTCTCGACGCGCGGGTGATCGTCATGGAGTGGCACGCGCTCGGCTGTCCCGACCCTGACCCGGCGGACGCCGCGAGCCGGCTGCTGGCCCGCGCCGGCTACGGCGGCCAGGATCGAGTGCCGGGCCGGTTCCCGTCCTGCGGAACGATCTGGGCCTGGCGCGCTCATACTCCGTGACATGGCCACGGCAGACCTCACCGTCCTGGCGTTGGGCCGCCCCGACGTGAGCGCGAGCCGCTACATCGCGGAGATCCAGCGCCGGCTGGCCGCCCAGGACAGGGTGGGCTACCGGATGCACGCGATGGGCACGTCGCTCGAGGGATCGACGGCCGACATCCTGGCCATGGTGGGCGAGCTTCACGCGGTCCCGTTCGAGGAGGGCATCCCGCGCGTGTACACGGTGCTGAAGCTGGACGAGCGGGCCGACCGCCCGGGCCAGACGCTCGCCGACAAGGTCGAGTCGGTCGAGCGGCTGCTCGGCGACGGCTAGCGCAGCGCGTCGTCGAAGAAGCCGACCACCCGGCGCTCGTACTCCTCCGGAGCCGCGTCGTACCCGCCGGTGTGCCCGCTGTCGGTCTTCCAGAGCTCCTTCGGCTCCCCGGCGGCCTCGTAGAATTCGGCGGACAGCTCCTCCCCGCCCTGGCCTCGATCGGCGTAGATGAAGAACACCGGGCGCGGCGCGATCCGCGGAGCGAGCTCCTTCAGGTTGTCCGGCGGCGCCCGGCCGGAGAAGACAGCCGTCCCGAGCGTGGTGGCCGCCCACGTCGGCAGCTGGCCCCACATCTCCGCGCCGTCCAGCTCGGTCGCCTCGCGGACCGAGCGGATGCCTGCGCCCTCGGAGACGACCGCCCTGAGGGCGTCGCCGCCGGCGGCCGACTCCAGGAGCATCTCGCCGCCGACCGACAGGCCGATGCCGCCGATCCGCTCGGGATCCACGTCGGGGCGGTTGCGGAGAAAGGCGACGGCGGCGTCCACGTCCTTCGTCCCGTTCCAGCCGAACGCGTTCGGGTCGCCCTCGCTCGCCCCCTCGCCGCGCCGGTCGAACAGCAGCACGCCGTAGCCGTGGCGGGCCAGGAGGCGCGCGGGCTCGCGGGGGCCGCTGCGCCCCGGGAAGGCGATCACGGCCGCGCGGTTCTTCGACGGGATGTACCACCCCTCGAGCTCCAGGCCGTCGCTGGTCTCGAACGTGACGTCCTCGTAGTCGGCCCCGCCCAGCTCCGGATCCGGCACCACGGCGCGGGCCAGGTGCGTGTACGCGTAGCCCGCCATGAACGGCGCCACGACCGAGACCGTCAGGATCACCCCCGCCGCTCCGATCAGGGCCCGGCGCAGGTAGCGGCGCGCGCGTGGACCCTCACGGCGGCGGGAGCGCCAGAGCGTCACCGCGCCCAGCGCGAGCAGCACCAGGCCGGCGGGCAGAGCCGCGAGGCCGCTGTAGTCGTCGCCGGAGGCGCCCACCTCACGTGCGTAGTGCCACCCCTCGAGCCCCGCCACCACGCCGAACATCCCGAAGAAGAGCGCGAGCGCGGCACGCCAGCCGGCGCGGAGGCGCGGATACACGGCCGCGCCCGCCGCGAGCGCGGCCAGCGGAACCAGCCCGCTGACGACGTGATCGCCCGCCGAGGTGCCGTCCTCCGGCTGGATGAAGGAGTCGTCGACGACGTGGAAGGCGATCAGGCCGACCGCGACGAGAAAGACGAGGCGTTCCCGGCTCACGCGGCATGAGAGCACAGCCGGGAGAGCCGGAGCAAGCGCGACACTTGGCGCGGATGATCCTGGACGATCAGATGCCGGCGTGGGACGTGCGCGAGCGTCACTCGATCCGGGTGGCGGCTTCCCCGGAGCGCACGCTCGCGGCGGCGCGCGAGGTGACGGGCCGCGAGATCCCGCTGCTGCGCGGCCTCATGGCCGTCCGCACTCTGGGCGTGAGCCTCCGCGGCCGGACGGACGTGCCGCTGCTGCGCGGCTTCGAGCGGATGGGCTTCGCGGTCGTCGGCGCGAGCGAGGACGAGGTCGCCTACGGGAGCGCCGGGCGCTTCTGGCGCCCGAGCGGCGGCCTCCTCCACCTGCCGCCCGGCGAGTTCGCCGCCTTCGCCGAGCCCGGCTTCGCGAAGGCGGGCTTCAACTTCCGCGTCGAGGCCGCGCCGGGCGGCGGCTGCGTGCTGACGACCGAGACGCGCGTGCTCGGAACCGACCCCGGCGCCCGCCGGCGCTTCCGCGCCTACTGGACCGTCGTTCGCCCGGGCAGCGGTCTCATCCGGCGCGACTGGCTGCGCGCGATCCGGGCCCGCGCCGAGGGCTAGCGGCGGCCGAGGAACTCGTCGAGCCCGGCGCGCGCCTCGCGCCTGACCTTGCCCTGCACGATCGGTGTCCAGCCGAGGGCCAGGCCGACCGGCCCGAGCGCCTGACGTGCCCAGGCGTAGAGGGAGAAGGAGTCGCGGTGCTCCTTGATCAGGCCGTCCTCGAAGCGGAACTCCGCCTGGATGTCGTTGTGCACCCGGCGTCCGGTGCGGAACGTGTAGTCGGCCAGCCAGTGCGCGCGTCCGTGGCCGCCGGACGCCTCGTGCTCGGCCAGCCGCACCTCGAGGTCCTCCGCGCGTCCGGTCAGCATGCGCCACATCGCACCCGGCTCCTCGCCGTGCAGGTCGGTGAAGACCGGGTCGCTGAAGTGCGCGTCCGGGGCGTAGCAGGCCGCCATCGCGTCGCCGTCGAGGCGCGCGAACGCGCCGTAGAACCGCTCGATCAGCTCCTTCTCGGAGCCGTCAGTCGCCGAGGAAGCCATCGCACGCACCGCGGGTGAGCAGGCTGACCGCCGTCGCCGCGTCGCCGAGGAGCGGCCCGACGTCGTTCGAGTCGAAGTTCTCCTCGCCCGCGTCCCGGAGCGCGTCCACCCTGGCCTTGATGTCCGTGATGGTCGCCGCGTCCTGCGCGCTGAACAGGCTCAGGTCCGAGGCGGCCAGGTCCACCACACCGGCGAACGTGACGGCGTCCGAGTACACCGCCAGGTCGTTCTCGGTCCAGGCGGGCGGGTCGTCCGTGTCGCCCAGGTCGCGGGTGACCTTCAGCGAGGTGTTGATCTGGTCCTGGAGCTTGCCGTAGTCGACGATCCCCGGCTCGTCCTGGTTCGTGTGGTAGCAGCGGCCCGTCGAGTCGGTGAAGAAGACGCTCGGCACGTCCACGTTCAGGAAGCTCGCGTAGTCGCTGCGGCCCTGCCCGAAGATCGCGCTGAAGAGGCCGGTGTCCAGGCTCTGCTCGGACGCGGCGTCCGCGACCATCTCCTGGAAGCGGGCCCCGCCCGACTCCGACCCGACCGCGAAGGTCGTGTTGCTCAGGACGGGCAGCAGGTTGGCGCCCTGGATGTCGAAGTTGACGTAGCCCACCGTGTCGGCCAGCGGGACGAGCGGGTTCTGGGTGTATGCCAGGGAGCCGACGAGGCCGTCCTCCTCGCGGTCCCAGAAGGCGATGATCACCGAGCGGCGCAGGGGCGCCCGCGCGACGTCGCGCGCGATCGCCAGCGCCGCCGCCACGCCGGCAGCGTTGTCCGTGGCGCCGTTGCAGATCGTGTCGCCCGCCTCCTTGGAGGTGCAGGAGCTTCCCACGTGGTCGTAGTGCGCCCCGACGATCACGTACTCGTCCGGCAGCTCGGTGCCGGGGATCACGCCGAGCACGTTCGTGCCCTGGGCGATCGAGTGCGTGTACGAGCCGCCGACCGGGTCGGTGATCGGCTGGATCTGGCTCAGCAGGTACTCGCGCGCGGCGGTCGACCCGGCCGTCCCGTTGTTGCGGCCGGCCATCGCGTCACCCGCCAGCCTGTGGACGTCGACGAAGGCACAGCCGGAGGCGAAGGCCGATGCGATGAGGGCGGTGAGGGCGAGAAGCGGGCGGAGGCGCATCGCGCGACCCTAACCGGCGAGCTCGCCCAGCGCCACCAGCAGCCGGTCCACCTCGTCCTCCGTCGTGTAGTGGAGGAAGCCGGCGCGCACGGCGCCGCGCTCGGAGAGCCCCAGCGCCCGCATGGGCGCGAGCGCGTAGTAGTCGCCGTCCCACACGTAGATGCCGCGCTCGCCGAGAGCGGCGGCCACGGCGCGCGGATCGCCGTCGCCGAGGTTGAAGCAGAAGGTCGGGGTGCGCTCCCGCGCCCGCGCCGGGTCGGCGATGCCGTAGAGGTCGAGGCCGGGCAGCTCGGCGGCCCCCTCGAGGAAGCGGCGCGAGAGCGACTCCTCGTGGTCGCGGATGCCCTCGAACGCCGCGTCGAGGTCGCCGTGACCGAGCGAGCGGAGGTAGTCCACGGCGGCGGTCGCCCCGGCGATCGCCTCGTGCGACTGGGTCCCGGTCTCGAAGCGATGCCCGGGCGGCCACTCGGCGGCCGGACGGACGCGGTCCGCGGGCAGCCGCTCGGCGAGCGAGCGCTCGATCGCGGCGACGCCCAGGTGAGGCCCGAAGAACTTGTAGGGCGAGCAGAGCAGCACGTGGATGCCGAGCTCCGCGCGGCGGAGGCGCCGGTGCGGCGCCAGGTGCACCGCATCGGCCCAGGCGAGCGCGCCGGCCCGCGCCGCGGCGGCCGCGATGCGGCCCGCGTCCGTGACCGAGCCGAGCGCGTTCGAGGCGAGCGTGAAGGCCACGACCCTCGTGCGCTCGCCGAGCAGCGATTCGAGGGCCTCCGCGTCGAGCGTGCCGTCCTCGGCCCGGATCGGCGCCTCCCTGACGACGAGGTCGTGGTCCGCGGCCACGAGCAGCCAGGGCGACACGTTCGCGTCGTGATCGAGGTCGGTCACGACGATCTCGTCGCCCGGCTCGAGCGTCCGCGCCACCGCGTGCGCCAGCTGGAAGTTCAGCGTGGTCATGTTCGCGCCGAAGGCGATCTCCTCCGGCTCGCTCCCGGTGAAGTCCGCGGCTGCGGCTCGGCCGCGCTCGAGCACCTCGTCGGACTCCTCCGAGGTCCGGAAGGCGCCGCCGAGATTCGCGTTCGAGCCGCGCATGTAGGCGACCATGGCGTCGATCACCTCGGCCGGCATCTGGGACCCGCCCGGGCCGTCGAAGAAGACGTCACCGCTCGCCAGCGCCGGGAAGCGCTCGCGCACCAGGTGCGGGTCGAGCCCCGTGCTAGGCAACGGCCTCCTCCCCGCGCAGGAAGCTGAGCAGCCCCCCGGCGATCAGGATCTCGCGGTCCTTCGGGGCGAGGTCGTGGCGGAGCGCCACCTCGCGGTCCGACTCCTCGATCCGGGCCGTGATCGTCTCCGCTCCCTCCTCGAGCTCGCGCCTCACCCGGGGCAGCGTCCAGGTGTCCCCGACCTTGGCGAGCTCGTAGTCGTCCTCGTCGGCGAACGTGAGCGCGAGGATCCCCTGCGCCACGAGGTTCCGCCGGTGGATCCGCGCGAACGACTTGGCGAGCACCGCTCGCACGCCGAGCTGGAGCGGCGCGAGCGCGGCGTGCTCCCGCGACGAGCCCTGGCCGTAGTTGTGGCCGCCCACGATGAAGCCGCTGCCCCAGTCGGCCATCCGCTTGCGGAACTCGGGGTCGCGGTGCTGGAACGTGAACTCGGCGATCGCCGGGATGTTCGACCGGTAGGACATGACGATCACGCCGTCGGGCGCGAGGTCCCCGGTCGAGATGTTGTCCGGCTGGACCGTGGCGATGCGGGCGCTCAGCTCGTCCTCGAGCGGCGTGTGCTCCGGCGGCGTCTTGATGTTCGGCCCGCGCGGGATCTCCACGTCCTCGGCCTCCTCCTCGGGAGCCGGCGGGAAGATGTGCACGTCGTCCACGTACGGCTTGAGCGCGGGCATCTCGAGCAGCTCGGGCGGATCGCCGTACTCGCGCGGGTCGCGGATCTCGCCGTGCAGCATCGACACGGCGGCCACCGCCGGAGAGCAGAGGAAGACGGAGTCGTCCTGCGTGCCGCTGCGGCCCGGGAAGTTGCGGTTGAAGGTGCGGAGCGAGTTCGCGCCCGACGGCGGCGCCTGGCCCATGCCCACGCACGGGCCGCAGACAGGCTCGAGCATCCTCACGCCGCCCTCCACGAGCTGGCGGTAGACGCCCGACTCGGCGATCGCCACGAGGATCTGGCGCGAGCCCGGCGTGGCGGTCGCGGTGCAGCGCTCGTGCACGTGGCGGCCCTCCTCGGCGGCCAGCACGGCTCCGGGCAGCGCCAGGTCGGCGTACGCGGAGTTGACCGAGGAGCCGATGCAGACCTGCTCGACGGGCGTGCCCGCCACCTCCTCGACCGGGACGACGTTGTCGGGGTTGTGCGGCTTCGCCACGAGCGGGCCGAGCGCGGAGAGGTCGATCTCCTCACGCGCGTCGTACTCGCAGCCCTCGTCCGGGCCCAGCTCGGCGAAGTCCTCCTCGCGCTCCTGGCGGACGAGCCACTCGCGCGTGTTCTCATCGGGCGGGAAGACCGCGGCGGTGGCGCCGAGCTCCGCGATCATGTTCGCGATCGTGCCGCGCTCGGGCACGCTCAGGTCCGCCGTGCCCGGCCCGGTGAACTCGAACACCTTGTTCAGCCCGCCGCGGACGGTCAGCCGGCGCAGCAGCTCGAGGATCACGTCCTTCGCCTGGACCCACGGCCGCGGCAGCGTGCCCTCGAGCCGGACCTCCACGACCTCGGGGCAGGCGATCTCGTACGCGTGCCCGCCCATCGCGACCGCCACGTCGAGCCCGCCGGCGCCCATGGCGAGCATGCCGAGCGCCCCGCTCGTGGTCGTGTGCGAGTCCGCCCCGACCAGGACGTGGCCGGGGCGCGCGAACCGCTCGATGTGCACGTAGTGGCAGATCCCGTTGCCGGGCCGCGAGAAGTGGATCCCGTAGCGGCGGCAGAGCGCCTGGAGCATCCGATGGTCGTCGGGGTTCTTGTTGTCGAGCTGGATCACGTTGTGGTCCACGTACTGGATGGCGCGATCGACCTTCACGCGCGATACGCCCAGCTGCTCGAACTGCATCAGCGCCATCGTCCCGGTCGCGTCCTGGAGCAGCGTCTGGTCGACCCGCAGCGCGACCGGAGCGCCGGCCTTCAGCTCGCCCTCGGCCAGGTGCTCCGCGAGGATCTGCCGGGTCAGGTTCTCGGCCATCGACCAGGAACTTACCCGCCGGGATAGGGTCCACAGCGTGGCCCGGCGGCGGAGGCAGCTGCGCTGGTACGAGCGCCCGCTCGAGCGCCTCGCGAAGACGAGGGCCGGCGGGTGGTACTTCCTGAACGTCGCGATGCCGATCGACCGCCGGCTGCTGCCGCTGACCAACGGCCGCATCAGCTGCTCGCCCGGCCAGCAGGTCGGCCTCCTCCGGACGGTCGGGGCGAAGAGCGGGGCACCGCGTGAGACCCCGCTCCTCTACGTCACCGACGGCGACCGGATCGTCCTGATCGCGTCCAAGGCGGGCGCCGCGAAGCACCCCGCGTGGCTCCACAACCTCCGCAAGGACCCGAACGTCTCGTTCCTCGCCCCGAGCGGGCGCACCGGCGAGTACGTGGCTCACGAGGCCGAGGGGGCCGAGCGCGACCGGCTCTGGGCGGAGGCGGTCGACTACTACGCCGGGTACGACACCTACCAGGGCCGCGCCGGCGCGCGCGAGATCCCGGTCGTGGTGCTCGAGCGGGTCTAGACGCGCACGAAGGTGCCGCGGGCCCGGGCCACGTCCTCGCCCTCCACGGACGCGCCCGCCTCGAGCGTCATGCGTCTGCCCTCCGCGCCGGCGCGCCGCGCGCTGAGCTTCACGAACGCGCCCACCGGCGCGGGCGCGAGCAGGTCGATCTCGAGCCGGCCGGTGAGCGCCATCTGCCCCTCGGCGTGCACGAGCAGCGCCATCGCCTCGTCGAGTGCGGCGGCGATCACGCCGCCGTGCGCGTAGCCCGGCGGGCCCTGATGGTCCTGCTTGACGAAGAAGCGCCCTTCAACCCCGCCGTCCGCGGGCTCGAGCTCGAGCTGGAGCCCGAACAGGTTCGCCCGCCCGCAGCCGAAGCAGAGATCGTGGTGGCGGATCGAGCTATCCGCGCGCACGCAGCTGGCGGAGCACGTAGTGGAGGATGCCGCCGCCGCGGAAGTACAGCCACTCGTTCGGCGTGTCGATCCGAACGCGTGCCTCGAAGGTCACCGGCTCGCCGTCGTCGGGCGCGGCCGTGACCGCGAGCGTCCGCGCGCCCTCCTCGAGCGGAGCGAGGTCGAAGCGCTCGAAGCCCGTCAGGCCGAGCGACTCGACCGACTCGCCGTCCGGGAACTGCAGCGGGAGCACGCCCATGCCGACCAGGTTCGAGCGGTGGATGCGCTCGTACGACTCGGCGAGCACGAAGCTCACGCCGAGGAGGCGCGGGCCCTTCGCGGCCCAGTCGCGCGACGAGCCGGAGCCGTACTCCTTGCCCGCGAGCACGCAGAGCGGAACGCCCTCGTCCGCATACGCCATCGCCGCCTCGTAGATCGAGGTCTGCTCGCCGTCCTTGACGGTCACGCCACCCTCCGTCCCGGGGGCCAGCCGGTTGCGCAGCCGCACGTTCGCGAAGGTGCCGCGCATCATCACCTCGTGGTTGCCGCGGCGCGACCCGTACGAGTTGAAGTCGCGCTGCTCGACGCCGCGCTCCAGCAGGTAGCGGCCGGCGGGCGAGTCCTTGCGGATCGCCCCGGCGGGAGAGATGTGGTCGGTCGTGACGCTGTCCCCGAGCAGCGCGAGCGCCCGGGCGCCCTCGATCGTGTCGAAGCCGGCGGGCGGCTCGGCCGGCATCCCCTCGAAGTAGGGCGGGCGCTTCACGTAGGTCGAGTCGCCGTCCCAGGCGTAGCGCTCGCCCTCCGGCACCGGCAGGGAGTTCCACGTCTCGTCGCCCTCGAAGACCTCGCCGTAGCTGCGCCGGAACATGTCCGACTCGATGGCCTGCTCGATCGCGTCGTTCACCTCGTGCTGGCTCGGCCAGATGTCGCGCAGGTGCACGCCGTCCTGGAGCGCGTCGTGCGCGACGTCGATGTCCATCCGCCCGGCCAGCGCGTAGGCCACGCAGAGCGGCGGCGAGGCGAGGTAGTTCATCTTCACCTCGGGGTGGATGCGCCCCTCGAAGTTGCGGTTGCCCGACAGGACCGAGCAGACGGCCAGGTCGTTGTCCACGACGGCCTTCGAGACCTCCTCCGGCAGCGGCCCCGAGTTCCCGATGCAGGTCGTGCAGCCGTAGCCCACGAGGCTGAAGCCGAGCTGCTCGAGTGGCTCGATCAGGCCCGCGCGCTCCAGGTAGTCGGTCACCACCTTCGACCCGGGCGCGAGGCTCGTCTTGACCCACGGCTGCCGCACCAGTCCGGCCTCAACGGCCTTCTTCGCGAGCAGCCCGGCCCCGAGCATGACGGCCGGGTTCGAGGTGTTCGTGCAGCTGGTGATCGCGGCGATCACTACGGCGCCGTGGTCCAGCTCGAACTCGGTCCCGTCGGCCAGCTTCACGGGCACTCTCTGCCAGGGCGGCTCGCCGACCGCGGTGTGATGCCGGTGCCCGGGCGCGCTCGCGCCGTCGGTCGCGCTGGGAGTGGGCGAGTCGCTGGCCGGGAAGCTCTCGGCCGAGGACTCCTCCACGGACCCCGCCGGGGGCCTGTGCTGCACCGCCTCGCCGAGCAGCTCGCCGAGCTCGGAGCGGAAGTCCGATGCGGCGTCGCGCAGCGCCACGCGGTCCTGCGGCCGCCGCGGACCCGCCAGCGACGGCTCAACCGTCGAGAGATCGAGTGCGAGCGTGTCGCTGTAGGTCACGTCCTCGGCGTCCTCGTCGTGGAACAGGCCCTGCTCGCGGCAGTAGGCCTCGACCAGCTCCACGCGCTCCTGCGGGCGGCCCGAGAACTCGAGGTAGCGGAGCGTCTCAGCGTCGACCGGGAAGATCGCGCACGTGGCGCCCATCTCGGGCGCCATGTTCCCGATGGTGGCCCGGTCCGCGAGCGGCAGCCCCGCCAGGCCGGGGCCGAAGAACTCCACGAACTTGCCGACCACGCCGCGCTCGCGCAGCATCTGGGTGACGGTGAGCACCAGGTCGGTGGCGGTCGATCCCTCCGGCAGCTCGCCCTCGAGCCGGAAGCCCACCACCTGCGGGATCAGCATCGAGACCGGCTGGCCGAGCATCGCGGCCTCGGCCTCGATGCCCCCGACGCCCCAGCCCAGCACGCCGAGACCGTTGACCATCGTCGTGTGGGAGTCGGTGCCCACGAGCGTGTCGGGAAAAGCCTGGCCGTCGCGGGTCTCCACGACGCGCGCGAGGTACTCCAGGTTCACCTGATGGCAGATCCCGGTGTTCGGCGGGACGACCGCGAAGTTCTCGAAAGCCGTCTTGCCCCAGCGCAGGAAGGCGTAGCGCTCGCGGTTGCGCTCGAACTCGAGCTCGGCGTTGCGCTGGAACGCGAGCCGCTCCGCGAACACGTCCACCTGGATCGAGTGGTCGATCACGAGCTCGACCGGCACGAGCGGGTTGATGCGCGTGGGATCGCCGCCCAGCTCGTCCATCGCGTCGCGCATCGCGGCGAGGTCCACGATCGCCGGGACGCCGGTGAAGTCCTGCATCAGCACCCGCCCGGGCGTGTACGCGATCTCGCGCGAGGGCTCGTCGGTGGCCACCCACGTCGAGAGGTTCTCGATGTCCTGCGCGGTGACGCTCTGGCCGTCCTCGCGCCGCAACAGGTTCTCGAGCAGGACCTTCAGCGAGTACGGCAGGCGCGCCACGTCGTAGCGCGACTGGAGGGCGTCTAGGCGGAAGATCTCATGGGTGTCGAAGCCCACCTTGAGCTCAGCCCGGGCCCCGTAGCTGTCGGGATGCGACACGACTTCAACCCTATCGACGGGCATGGTCCGGATAGCGTGCGCCCGGTGCACGACCTGGCCTGCGTGATTCACCTGCATTCGGTGCATTCGGACGGCACCGGCACCGTGCGCCAGATCGTCCGGGCCGGACGCCGCGCGGGCGTGGATGTGGTGATGCTCACCGACCACGACACGCTGGCCGCGAAGCGGGCCGGCGACGAGGGCTGGCACGACGGCGTGCTGCTGCTGGTGGGCGAGGAGGTCTCGCCGCCGCGGCGCGACCACTGCCTCGCCTTCGGGATCGGCGAGGAGATCGACCGCGATCTCGCACCGGCGGACTACCTGCGCGCGATCCGGGCCGCCGGGGGCCTCTCCTTCGCCGCCCACCCGTGGTCGCGCGGCTCGCGCCGCTTCAGGCGCGCCGGCACCGGGATGCCGTTCGCCGCGCTCGACTCGCCCGACCTCGACGGCGTGGAGCTGTGGAGCTTCGTGACCGACACCGCGGAGACGCTCGCGAGCATCCCGGAGGCGCTCCGCTTCATCGTCGCGCCGGGCCGGCTTCTCGACCACCCGCCGGAGCACAACCTGCGCGAGTGGGACCGGCTCTGCCGCTCGCGGAGGGTCGTGGCGATCGGGGGCCTGGACGCCCACCAGATCGGGAAGCGGATCGGCCCGGTGGTGCCGTTCCGGCTGATGGCCTACCGGCGGTCGTTCCGCTACCTGCGCACGCACGTGCTCTGCTCGGAGCCGCCCACGGGCGAGCTGGAGCGCGACCGCGCCCAGGTCTACGCGGCGCTGCGCGACGGGCGCTGCTACCTCGCGATGGACTCGCTCGGACCGCCGCGGGGGTTCTCGTTCGAGGCGGACGGGCTGGCGATGGGCGCGGAGGCGCCGGCCGCCGGCCGCACCTTCCGAGTCCGCGCTCCGGCGCGGGCCGAGCTGCGCCTGCTCCGTGACGGCGCTCCGGTGGCCACGGCCGGCGACTCAACCGAGCTGGCCCATGAGGACTCGGAGCCGGGGGTCTATCGGGTGGAGGTGCGCCGCCGCGCGCACGGGCGCTCGCGCACCTGGATCGTGTCCAACCCCGTCTACATGCGCTGAGCGTCGTCCTCGAGGCGCGCGACGTCGCGGCGCCACAGCTCCCGCTGAAGGCGCCACCGCAGGAAGCCGATCACCGACCGCGCGGCGACGAACAGCAGGGTCGGGAGGATGATCGCGAGGGCCACCGCGCCCTTGACGGGCCTGCCCGAGTTGACCGCGTCCTGGACCAGCTCCCTCCACTCGACGCCCAGGAGCAGGGAGGCCATGAAGCCGGCCCATACGGCCGTCGTGAGCCTGCCGAGCACCTCGAGCCAGCGGTTGAGCCGGACGGCGCTGCTCCACGTCAGGCGCTCGACGGTAAGACGCTCGAAGAGCGTCGCTCGCCTGGTCCGCTCGGGAGACAGGCGCGCGACCAGGAACTCGCGGATCCGAGCGCTCGTCCTGGCGCGGATTCCGGCCTCCATGCGGCCATCCTCGCATCCGGGCTAATCGCCACGGCGGGCGCGGCCGATAAGGACCTGATGCGGCCCTGGCCGGCCCGTGCCCATCTGCGCGTGATCCCGCGCCTCGAGAACGTCGAAACGCTCTCTGCGCTGACCGATGCCCGGGTCGCGTCCACGTTCCTGGGCGCCGCCTACTGCTTCGGCTCCCTGGCCGGGCTCGTCGTCCTGGCCGTCGCGGCGCCGCCGGGCGCCGACAGGCCCGGCCTCGCCGCGGTGAACGGCGCGGCGTTGGCCTGCGGCCTCCTGCTGATCGCGCTGCGCGGTCGCGTGACCCGGACCGGGCTCTCGGCCGCGTTCGTGGCCGGCGCGGCGCTCGTGGGGCTCGGGCTCGTGGCCAGCGAGAACCGCGCCGGCGTGTACGAGCTCTTCTTCGTCTGGATCGCGCTCGAGGCCGCCTTCTTCCTCCGCGGCCGGGAGACCGTCGTGCCGCTCGCCGCCATCGCGATCAGCGCCGGGGTGGCGTTCGCCGTCGAGTCCCCTCCCGGGGCCGGCGCGCTGTGGGCCGCAACGGTCGGGACCGCCGTGCTTGCCGGCCTCGTGGTCGGCTGGTTCAAGGGCTGCGTCCAGAACCTGATCGACCGGCTGGCCGATGCGGCCCGCAAGGACCCGCTGACCGAGCTGTGGAACCGGCGCGGCTTCCAGGACGTGCTCGAGGCGGAGCTGTCGCGGGCGCGGCGGACGGACCGGCCGCTCAGCCTCCTGGTCGTCGACCTCGACCATTTCAAGCTGGTCAACGACCGTCTCGGCCATCCGGGCGGCGACGCGGTCCTCAAGAGCTTCGGCGCCCAGATGCGCCGACTCACACGCGGAGTGGACGTGCCGGCGCGCCTGGGAGGAGAGGAGTTCGCCGTGCTGCTCCCGGAGGCCGAGAAGCACGACGCCTTCCTCGTGGCCGAGCGGCTGCGGCGCGCGGCCAAGGCCGCGTTCGCGGACGGGCCGGCACCGCTGACCGTGAGCGTCGGGGTGGCCTGCCACCCGGACGACGGCGACGGCGCCGACGACCTGCTGCGGGCGGGCGACCAGGCGCTCTACGCGGCGAAGCAGCTCGGCCGCGACCGTTCCGTGATCTACAACGCCGACGTGGTCGCGGGCATCGGCCAGGAGGCGGCCAGGCAGGACGTGAGCCAGCTCTCGTCCTTGCTCCTGCTGGCGGAGACGATCGACGTCCGCTACTCGGGCACCGCCAAGCACTCGCAGGCGGTGGGTCGCTATGCCCGCGCGATCGCCGCGGAGCTCGAGCTGCCCCAGCCGGCCGTCGAGCGCCTGGCGCTGGCCGGCGTGCTCCACGACGTCGGCAAGATCGGGGTGAGCGACGCCGTGCTCCAGAAGCCCGGTCCGCTGGACGACGCCGAGACGGACGAGGCGCGGAGCCACCCGGAGCTGGGCGCGCGGATCCTCGCGGGGGCGAACCTGGGCGACCTGGCGGAGTGGGTGTTCGCACACCACGAGCGCGTGGACGGAAGCGGCTATCCGCTGGGCCTGAACGGCGAGCAGATCCCGCTCGAGGCGCGCATCCTCGCCGTGGCGGACGCCTTCGAGGCGATGACGAGCGAGCGCCCCTACAGCCCGGCGCTGCCGCGCGACGAGGCGGCGGCCGAGCTGCGCCGCTGCGCCGGAACGCAGTTCGATCCCGAGGTCGTCGAGGCGCTGCTCAGAGCCGTGCGCTCAGAGCGCGCCGCCGCGACCCTCGCCTAGGCCGGGCGGACCCTGCACGTTGGCGATTGCGTCGTCGACCGCACGCACGACCTCGTCCGGGCGGTTCACCCACTCGAAGCGGAACTCCGAGTCGTCCGTGCCCGCGGTGTCGAAGTCCACCGTCCCCACGCGGAAGATGCGATCGATCACGCCCTGCTCGTAGTTGACGTTCTGCACGCGGTCGAGCCGCGTCTCCTGGACCTTGCGGCTGACGATGCCGCGCGTGATGCGGAGCCGGCGCGTCGTGACGAGGTACTTCGTGAACAGGCGGCGCAGATAGCCGATCACGACCGTGCCCGCGACGATCACGACGAAGGCGGCGGCGCCGACGCCCTCGGAGGCCGCGAACCAGAGGATCGCGCCGATCGCGAGCCCGGCGAGCACGCCTGACACGTAGAACGAGAGGAGGGCGCGCCAGGAGGGGCGGCCCTGGTACAGCGGATGCTCGTCGGCCCGCAGCTCCATTCGCCGGGGATCATCGCACGGGCGGGTAGCCTGCGCCGCGAGATTCGCGTGAACGACCTCGACGCACCCCGCCGGACCCAGCTCGCCGCGGAGCGCACCTGGCTCGCCTGGTGGCGGACCGGGCTGGCGGCGGCCGCCGCGTCGATCGCCATCGGAAGGCTGATCCCCGAGCTGGTGGGGGGCGAGTCGTGGCCCTACGTCGTGCTCGGCGCCTCCTACGGCGTGCTCGCGTTCGTGCTGATGGGCGCCGCCGGCATCCGTCAGCGGCGCGTGCGCGACGCGCTGCGCCGCGGGGACTTCGCCGAGCTGAGCGACGGCTGGGTGCTCGGCTTCACCCTGGCGGGGATGCTGCTCACGGCCTTCACGGTCGTGCTCGTCGTGGTGGCCTAGGCGTCGCGGAGCGTCACGCGCGCCCCCATCGCCGCGCCGGCGCTCGCGGTGACCACCAGCGCGATGGCCGCCAGCTCGCGCGCGGCGAGGTCCTCGCCCAGAACGATGAACCCGGCGAGCGCAGCCATCGCCGGCTCGAGGCTCATCAGCACGCCGAAGACGCCCGACGGGAGGCGGCGAAGCGCCTCGAGCTCGAGCGAGTAGGGGATCGCCGACGAGAGCACGCCCACGGCCGCGGCCAGGGCGAGGACCTCCACCGACAGGAGGTCCCCGGCACCGTCGGCGATCCCGACCGGCGTGAGCATCACGGCCGCGGCGACCATCGCCAGCGCGAGCCCGTCGCCGCCCTCGAAGCGCTGCCCCACGCGAACGCTCAGGAGGATGTAGGCGGCCCAGAACGCGCCCGCGAGGAGCGCCAGCGCCACGCCGGTCCCGTCGAGGTCCGTGGCGCCGAAGTCCGAGAGCAGCAGGATCCCTCCCGCCGCGAGCGCGACCCAGAGCAGGTCGAGCGCGCGCCTGGACCCGAACAGCGCCACGCCCAGCGGCCCGACGAACTCGTAGGTCACCGCGACGCCGAGCGGGATGCGGTCGAGCGACGCGTAGAACGCGAGGTTCATCCCGGCGAGCGAGACGGCAAAGGCCGCGACGAGGAGAATCTCGTCGCGCGCGAGGCCGCGGCTCCGCGGGCGCCACACGGCCGCGAGCACCACGGCCGCCGTCAGGATGCGCAGCCAGACCGTGCCGCCCGGCCCGATCTCGTCGAACAGGGTCTTCGCGAGGGCGCCGCCGAGCTGGACGGAGGCGATCGCCACGAGGACGAGAGCGGGCGCGGGCACGGCCGCACGGTAGCCCCCGCCATAATCGGGGTGTGGCCACCTCCGTCGGCTCACCGGTCGCGGCCCCCCGCGACCGCCCGCTCTCCTACGAGGAGCTGGAATCGGCCTTCCGCGACGTGGACGCACCCTTCGCGCTCGTCGACCTCGACGCGTTCTGGGTCAACGCGGCCGCCATGCTCGCTCGGGCCGGGGGCAAGCCCATCCGCGTGGCCAGCAAGTCGGTCCGCTGCCGCGCGCTCCTGAGCGCGGTGCTCGACCGCGACCCCGGGTTCCGCGGGGTGATGACCTTCACGCTGGCGGAGACGCTCTGGCTCCACGACCGCGGCTTCGACGACCTGCTGCTCGCCTACCCGACCGCCGACCGCGAGGGACTCGCGCGGCTCGGGCGGGTCGACTCCGAGCGCCCGCCGGTGGTGATGGTCGACTCGGTCGAGCACCTCGACTTCATCGACGCGGCCGCCGGCGCGGACCGGCGCCCGATCCGCGTCTGCATCGAGCTCGACGTGAGCTGGTGGCCCGCCGGCGGGCGGATGAAGATCGGCGCCAAGCGCTCGCCGGTCCGCACGCCCGCGGCGGCGCGCGAGCTGGCGGCGGCGATCGCGGCGCGGCCGGGCTTCGAGCTGGCCGGACTGATGGGCTACGAGGCGCACATCGCGGGCCTCGGCGACCGCCCGGCCGGCGCGCGCTGGCAGGCACCGGCGATCCGCTGGATCAAGCGCCGCTCCGCGGCCGAGATCGCGGAGCGCCGCGCGGCGGTGGTCGCGGCCGTGGCGGAGGTGGCGCCGGTCGAGTTCGTGAACGGCGGCGGCACCGGCAGCCTCCACACGACCTCGCGCGAGGCGGCCGTGACCGAGCTGACCGCCGGGTCCGGGTTCTACGCCCCCACCCTCTTCGACCGCTACGACGACTTCGACCCGATCCCGGCGGCGATGTTCGCCCTGCCCGTCGTCCGCCGCCCGAGCGGCGGCGTGGCCACGCTGCTCGGCGGCGGCTACCACGCATCGGGCCCTGCCGGCGGCGACCGCCTGCCCACCCCCCACCTCCCCGCGGGCCTGCGCCTGGACGACCGCGAGGGCGCGGGCGAGGTCCAGACCCCGGTGATCGGCGCGGCCGCCGCCTCGCTGCGCATCGGCGACCACGTGTACCTCCGCCACGCCAAGGCCGGCGAGCTGTGCGAGCGCTTCGCGACCCTGCACCTGGTGAGCGGCGGCCGCGTGGTGGACGAGGTCCCGACCTACCGGGGCGAGGGCCGGACCGAGCTCTAGGGAGCTCCCACGCCCAGCACCCGCTCGAGGTAGTCGTTCACGAACCGGCCCTCCGGGTCGTAGCGGCGGCGCACCTCCTGGAAGCGCTCCCACTCGGGGTAGCGGGGCGCCAGGGTGTGGGAGCTCTGGTAGTGGCGCTTGCCCCAGTGGGGCCGGCCCTCGTAGTCGTCCATGATCCGCTCGACGGCGCGGAAGTACGCCTCGAACTCCATGCCGCGGTACTGGTGCACCGCGATGTAGGCCGTGGGGCGGCCGTAGGCGGTCGAGAGGTAGGCGTCGTCGGGCGCCACCGCACGCAGCTCGATCGGGAAGCCCACCGGCAGGCTGCGCCGCTCGATCAGCGCGAGCACCCGCTCGAGCGCCTCGGCGGCGTGCTCGCGCGGGATCGCGTACTCCATCTCGGTGAAGCGCACGTGGCGCTCGTTCGCGTAGACGCGGTGGCTCGCGTCGAGATGCTCCGTGCGCGACATCAGCCTCGCCAGGAGGCGGTTGACCGCCGGGATCAGCGCCGGCCGCAGCTTGCCGATCGCGGACGCGAGCCCGAGCACCCCGTTCTCGACGACGAGGTCCTGGAAGATCGCCTGGGCGCGCGAGCGCGGCCGCGGCTCGCGGTCGGTCCGCTCCGAGGTGAGCGTCAGCGCGGTGCGCGTGTACGGCAGCACGAACGCCTCGAAGTGGTCCACGCCGTCCACGAGCTCGTCCAGCCGCGGCAGCACGTCGTCGAGCGAGCGCGGCTCGTCGATGCGACGGATGCGGAACGCGGGCACGCAGCGGACGGTGATCGCCGAGACCACCCCGAGCGCGCCGAGGCCGACGCGCGCGGCGCGCAGGTCGTCGCCGCCCACGTCCACGGCCTCGCCCGCTCCGTTCACGACGCGCATGCCCACGACCCGGGACGAGATGTTCGCGAAGCGCCCGCCCGTGCCGTGCGTGGCGGTGGAGATGGCGCCTGCGAGCGTCTGCATGTCCACGTCGCCCTGGTTCTCGAGCGCGAGCCCGCGGCTCGCCAGCTCCTCACCCAGGTCTCTCAGCCGGATGCCGGCCTCGACCGTCACGTCCGCGCCGTCCACGGACAGGACCCGGCACATGCGCGCCACGTCCACTAGCACCCCGTCGGTGCACGCCGCATCCGTGAACGAGTGCCCCGAGCCGACCGGCCGGAGCCTGCGCGCGCCGCGCACGACGCGCACCAGGTCCTCCTCGCTCCCCGGACGCTCGATGCGCTCCGGCGAGCAGCGCTGATCGCCGGCCCAGTTCGTCCAGATCTGGGACACGCGGCAGTTCGGGCGCTAGCCCGAGGCCGCGCGCTCGGCGGCTGCCTCGACCTTGGCCACGTCCGGCGCCCAGTGCGCCTCGGCGTCCACCGGGGTGTCGCGCAGGTAGGCCTCGGCGTCGAGCGCGGCCACACAGCCCGTCCCCGCGGCGGTGACAGCCTGGCGGTACACGTGGTCGGTGAGGTCGCCGGCCGCGAACACCCCCGCGATCTTGGTCCGCGTCGAGCGGCCCTCGACCTCCAGGTAGCCGTTCTCGTCGGTCGGCAGGTCGTTCTCGACCAGGTGCGAGTTCGGGCGGTGCCCGATGCCGACGAACGCGCCGGTCACCTCGATCTCCCTCTCGCTGCCGTCGTCGACGTGGCGGAGGATCGCCTTCGCCAGCGACCCGTTCTCACCGGGCTCGAAGCGCTCGACGACGTACGGCGTGAGGAACTCGATGTTCTCGGTCTCGCGCGCGCGGTCGACCATGATGGCCGAGGCGCGGAAGTCGTTCCGCCTGTGGACGATCGTGACCTTGCCGGCGAACTTGGCCAGGAAGGTCGCCTCCTCCATCGCGGTGTCCCCGCCGCCGACCACGATCGTGTTGTGGTCGCGGTAGAAGGCCGCGTCGCAGGTGGCGCAATAGGACACGCCGCGGCCCATGGCGAGCTCGTCCTCGCCGGGCACGTCGAGCTTCCGCGGCTCGGCGCCCATCGAGAGGATCACGGCGCGGGCGCGGATCTCCCGGTCGCCGACGTAGACGCGGTGGACGCCGCCGTCCTCCTCGGCGAAGTCGATGCGCGTCACGTCGTCCGTGATGAAGCGCGTGCCGAAGCGCTCCGCCTGGTCGCGGAAGTTCTGCATCAGCTCGGGCCCCTGGATCCCGCCCGGGAAGCCGGGGTAGTTCTCGACGTCCGTGGTCTGCTGGAGCAGGCCGCCCCACGCGAAGCCCTCGATCACGAGCGGCTCCAGATCGGCCCTCGACGTGTAGAGCGCAGCGGTGTATCCGGCGGGCCCGCTGCCCACGATCACGACGTTCTCGATGTCCTTGATCTCAGTGTCCATTCTCACGCACTCACTTTACTTTCTGAAGTATAGAGCTCGTGGGGCGATTCTTCGACCTCCTGTTCCCACCGCGCCACCGTCTTACGCAGCTGGAAGAAGGCCACGATGCCCGGCGGGATGGGCAGCCAGAACGCGATGACGCGGTATGTGAGCACCGCGGGGAAGACGACCGAGGTCGGCAGCCCGAAGAGGACGAACGCGCCGATCATCCCGGCGTCCACCGAGCCGACGCCCCCCGCCGGCGACGGGATCAGGTTCGCGGCCATCCCGATGAAGAAGCCCTGCACGAGCACCCCGAAGGGCACGTTCCCGCCGAACGCCTCGAAGGCGGCCCAGAGGATGCCGATGTTCGCCGCCCAGAAGCCGACCGCGCCGATGACCGCCAGCGCGCCGCCGCTCGGGTGGCGCACGAACGCGATCGCGGTCCGCACTCCGGTCGCCACGGTCGCGGGGCCCTTCGCCAGGCGCAGCAGGTAGCGCTTGCGCCGATATCCGCCGGCGAAGCTCGCGATCCGGCGCTCCACGTCCTGCGGGATCAGCGCGACGAGCAGGAAGATCATCATTACACCAGCCGAGACGCCCGCGGGCACGACGGTGCCCCCGAACGGGTCGTCGCCCGGCAGCACCCCCGTCCGCAGCAGGATCCCGAACAGCACGAGCGCGGTCGTGTACACGCCGTACATCAGGACGAGGAACGCGACCATGCGGCAGGCGGCCCGGCGGGTGGGCAGACCCGCCTTGCGGAGTGCCCAGTAGGTCAGGACGATGCCGCCGGCGCCGGCCGCGGAGAAGATGCGGGTGGCCGCCAGCCCGGCCATCGTGATCTGGTACGACGCGCGCCAGTCGAGCCGGCGCCGGACCTTGGGGATGTCCACGCCGCCGAGCACGCCGCGGAAGAGGGCGACGTAAGCGCCGAACGCGACGACGTTGAAGCCGACCGCCACGACGACCCAGTACCAGGTGGCCTCGTCCAGGCGGTCCATCGCGTCGTCGAGGCCGACGACCTTGGGGAACAGGATGTAGATCGCCGCGATGATCGCGACGACGAGCAGGACCCCGGTGACGAGCTTCCGGCGGTCCTGCAGGAGCGCCTGAAACGCTCCGACCTCGGCGTCGCCGGTGGTGTCCCCGTCGTTCTCGACCTCGGGCGCCCGGTCCAGCTCGTCGATGGGCATCAGGCGGCCCGCGGCTCGAGTCGCTGGATGACTCCGCCGATCGCCCGGGCCGCCGGCCCAACCCGCGGGGCGATCCGCCACAGCGCCTCGGACAGCGCCAGCCCGGCGATCAGGTCGATCACGTAGTGCTCGCCGAGGTAGACGAGACCGAAGCCCAGCGTCAGCGCGTAGGTCCAGCCTGCGGCGCCGTGCCCCGGTCCGATCTGTGAGAGCAGGCGAGCTGCCATCGCGGACGTGCCGAAGTGCAGTGAGGGCATTGCTGCGAAGGGGTTCCCTTGCAGCGAACTGTATAGGGGGTCCCAGAGGCGACCCCAGAAGCGCTCGCCCGCCTCGGCCATGATCCTGCGGACCGCCGGAAGCGCTCCGTTGCGGCTCGCCCACCACGGTGGCGCGGTCGGGACGAGCCAGTAGACGACGCAGCCGAGGTCGAAGCACGCCGCCATCAGCACCGCCGAGCGCTCGAAGTAGCGCCGGTGCCGGAGCAGGATGTAGGCGCATGTCCCGTGCGGGACGAGGAACCAGCTCCAGTGCACCGCCGAGAGCCCGAACTCGAGCGGGCCCGGGTCGCGGTCGCGCGCGAGCGCCCGCTGGAGCCTCACGGTCGGCGTCTCGCCCAGCCCGATGACGCGGTCGACCGCGATCGGGTAGCGGACGCGCACCCGCTCCAGGAACCTCTCGGGGTCGTCGTCCGGCATGTCGAAGTGGGCGAAGTACGTCCACATCTGCAGCGCGTAGATCCCCGCATCCCGCAGCGGGGTGCGTGGGGCTGCGAGAGCGAGCGCGGCGGGCGCCGGCCACGTGAGCGCCGACACCACCGGCGGGCGCAGCCTGAGGCGGTGCCGCGCCAGTGGAGTGGCGATGCCGACCGCCACCGCGCCCCACGCGAGCGTGCGGAGGGCGCGAGTACTACGCAAAGCGCCGCCAGCATAGCCCCGTGCCGGGATAGGAACCTCGGCGCGCGCGGCGAACAGTGGCTAGGTGAACCGCGCCCGACTGGCCCTTCTCGCCTCCGCCGTGCTCGGCACGCTCGCCCTCGCGGCCGCCGCGATCGCGGCGCCCACCGGGGACGGCGCCTCCCAGTCCGGCGGCGCGCAGGCGCTGCCCGTGGTGCCGAGCGCCGGCGGCGGCAGCGAGCCCCTGCTCGACGCTCCGCCCCAGGTCACGGCCCCGGTGCCGGAGTCCGCGCCCCCGGTGCAGCTGGCCCCCGCCGCGCCCGAGGCACCCGGCGACATCCTCTTTCCGCTTCAGGGCCAGGACGTGACGGAGCCCGCCCCGACGGGCGGCCTTCCCGAGGACGACGTCGGGTCGAGCGAGGGCGGCTTCGGCTTCCTCTCCGCGGCCGGGCTCGAGATCATCCGCGCGGTCGCGGCGCTGTTCCGCTAGCGCCCGTTCGCGGACGCGACCGGAGCCGGCTCGGAGATCGGCCCCGGCATCAGCTCGCTCGCGGGCGGGATCTCGATCCCGAGGACCTTCATCCGGCGCTTCAGCGTCCGGTACGCGCGGCCGTAGATCTCGCGCGAGGTGTACCCGTACGAGACGAACTCGCTCGGGTCTTCCACGTACGGCGGCACGAACACGTGCGCCGCGGGCGGCACCAGCCTCAGCACCGTCCGCTCGATCGTCCCGCGGTAGGCGGGATCCACCTCGATCGCGTCCCTCAGGACGCGCACCCCGAAGGCCACGTGGCGGTGCTCGTCGCGCTCCACGAGGCCGAAGCCCTCGCAGAAGCCCGGGTAGAGGCCGTGCTCCATCATGTAGTCGCGGATCAGCGTCTGACCGGTGACGGCGAGAAAGCCCTCGACGACCATGTGGTAGGTCGCGATGCCCTCGACGAACAGCTCGGTGTCGTCAGGGCTCTTCTTGATCCGCTCGGCCACGTTGCGCAGCCCGTCGTCGAAGACCGCGCTCCAGGACGACGTGAGCCGGCTCTCCACCTCGCGCATGCGCCCGCGCAGGTCCTGGGCGGACAGCGCCATCACCTCGGCGCCGAAGCGGTCGAAGAACGCGGCATGGCGAGCCTCGTCCACGAGCTGCGTGGCCAGGAAGAGCTCGATCTCGCCCGTCGGGGCGGCGAGCAGGAACGGGGCGAGGTCCGCGGTCACGCGCTCCTCCCCCACGTAGAACGAGCCGAGGCTCCAGATCTGGTTCTCCTGGGCGGCGGACGGCGTGGCCAGCCAGTGCTCGCGGTCGACGCTGAAGTCCAGCTCGTGCGCGCGCCAGTTCTGGCGCTCCCAGAGCGCATAGAGCTGGCGGTAGTCGAGCAGCTCGGAGTCGTCCACCCCGGTGTGACTCCAGAGACCCTCGCGCGCGGACTGGACACCGCGCTGGTGCTCCTCGCGGCGCAGCTCTTCGTCGTCGCGGCCGCCCGCCCGGTCGATCCAGCGGCCGAGCAGCGTGACCGCATAGAGGTCGCCGTCCACGTGCGTGAGCTGGTGCTGGATCGCCTCCGAGGGCGTCAGCGTGCCGGCCGCCATGCGCACGTAGTTGTCGAGCCCGACCCTGACGGTCGCCGTGGGCTCCGCCGTGTCGCCCCCGCTTACACGGAGCCGCTCGCCGTCGTCGACCGTGACGTCCCAGACCCCTCCGCCGTCCCCCACGACCTCGTAGCGCACGGTGAACCTGTGCCCGCGCGTCCACGCAGGGTCGACCAGATACGGCAGGGCGCGGAAGATCACGTCGGGGTCGAGCCGCCCGCCGGCGGCGACGACGTCCGACATCGCCACGTCGCCGTCGCCCATCGCCCGGAGGCGGAGCACGCTGCGGCGCCGCCCGTCCACGTGGATGCGGCGCTGCATCATCAGCTTGAGCGGGCTCACGATGCCGGCGGCGAGCGCCGCGAAGGCGCCGGGATCGGTCCTGAGCGTGAAGTCGGTGCCGTCCCGCCCCTCGGCCGGGTCCACCCGCGCGCGCCCGCCGGACACGGACACCCGCCAGGCGCCCAGGCCGTCGAGCTCGAGGTCGTAGGCCAGGGTGCCCGGGATCCGGGCCGCCGCCGCGGGCAGCGTCATGAGCACCAGCCGAGCGGCGAGCTCGGGCTCCTCCACGGCCATCCTCCGCAGGGCCTCGCGCTGATCCGCCATCAGCCGCTCCTCTCCATGATCCGCACCTCGACCGGGGCGCGCTCGGCGAAGCTCCGCGCGTCTGCCTCCGTCCCGATGTGCTCGCCCCAGTGCATCGGCACCGCCACGCGCGGCTGAATCCGGCGCGCCGCCTCGGCCGCCTCGTCCGCCGTCATCACGTAGATGCCACTCACCGGAAGCAGGGCCACGTCCACCCCCGTGACGCTGTCCATCTCGGGGATCACATCGGTATCTCCCGAATGGTAGATCCGCTCCCCGCGGACGTTCACGTCGTAGCCGACGCAGCCGGCCTCACGCGGGTGGAAGAGGCGCCCCTCCGCGTCGCGCTTCGAGGTGTTGTAGGCGGCCACGGCCGCGACGCCCACCCCGCGCACCAGCTCGTCCTCGAGCAGCTCGCCGGGGGCGATCGAGTGCACCCGGCCACTCACGCGCTCGGCCACGGCGGGCGGGCCCACGAGCCACGTCGAGTCGCTCGACAGGAGCTCGACGTCCTGCGGCGAGAAGTGGTCGTAGTGGCCGTGCGTGATCAGGATCAGGTCGGCCTTCGGCGCGTCCTCCGGAACCCGGTAGGGGTCGATGTAGACGACCGACCTCCCAGCGCGTATCCGGAACCCGGAGTGGCCGAGCCACTCCAGGGCGTCGAGCAGCATGCAGCGCAGGATAGGCTCGCGCGCCATGAGCTACGAGAACCTGATCTGGGAGCGGGACGGCGGGATCGGCCGGCTGACCCTCAACCGCCCGGACTCCCTGAACGCGTGGACCGCCGACTTCGGCCGCGACCTCAAGCAGGTGATCGAGGGCGAGGCGGCAGACCCGGCCGTCCGGGCCGTGCTCGTGACCGGCGCCGGCCGCGGCTTCTCCTCCGGCGCCGACCTGAAGGAGGGCTTCGAGCCGGCCGAGGACGGCATGCCGGACGTGCGGAAGGAGCTTCACACCCTCTACCACCCGATCATCGCCGGAGTCCGGCGCCTCGAGAAGCCCGTCGTGGCCGCGGTCAACGGCCCCGCGGTCGGGATCGGCGCGTCGCTGGCGTTCGCCTGCGACCTCGTGCTCGCAGCCGAGTCGTCGTTCTTCGGGCTCGCCTTCGTGAACATCGGGCTGATGCCCGACGGCGGGTCGACGCTGTTCGTCCCGACCGCCGTCGGCAAGGCGCGCGCCTTCCAGATGGCGCTGCTCGGCGAGCGTGTCGACGCGCAGCGGGCGCTCGACTGGGGCCTCGTGAACTTCGTCCATCCGGACGACCGGCTCATGCCCGAGGCGAACGAGCTGGTGGAGAAGCTGGCCGCCGGGCCCACGCGCTCGTACGCATCGTCGAAGCAGGCGCTCAACCGCATGCTCTACCCGGACCTGGAGGGGCAGCTCGACCTGGAGGCCGAGCTCCAGCACACCCTCGCGCGCACGCGCGACTTCCAGGAGGGCGTGACCGCCTTCGTCCAGAAGCGGGCGCCGGAGTTCCAGGGCGCTTAGCGAACCGTCCTAAGGGCATCCGCCACGAAGTGGAGCCCTCGTCCGGGCCAGGGATATGATGCGCCGCGCCTTGCCCCGGCGCCGTACACGTCTTGTGCTGCTCGCCGCCCTCGCGGCGAGCCTTCTCGTAGCTCTGGTCGTCGCTCAGGGCGCCTTCGCCGATGCGTTCACGCCCGAATCGGGCGGGTCGCAGCAGGCCGATGACATCGACACGCTCTACAAGATCACGCTGTACGTCGCGATCGTGATCTTCCTGATCGTGGAGGGGACGCTGATCTGGTCGCTGACGCGCCACCGCCACCGGCGCGGAGGCCCCGAGGCCGCCCAGATCCGCGGCAACACCCCGCTCGAGCTGGGCTGGACCGTGGGCGCGGCGCTGATCCTCGTCGTCCTGACCGTGATCACCTTCGTGTACCTGGACGACATCAAGAACCCGCCGCCATCCGGGCCGGACGGCCTCGCCTCGCAGGCGCAGTTCGCCTCGCTCGACCAGCCGAATCCGCCGGCGGGCGGCGGCCAGACGCTCAACATCGTCGTCTCCGGGCGCCAATACGTGTGGCGCTACGACTATCCCGGCGACGAGCCGCTCTACAGCTTCTACGAGATGGTGGTGCCCACCGGGACCACCGTGACGCTCGACGTCAAGGCCGCCGACGTCATCCACTCCTGGTGGATCCCGAAGCTCGGCGGCAAGGTCGACGGCGTGCCGGGGCACGTGAACAAGACCTGGTTCAAGATCCCGCGCGGCAGGGAGGGCGTCTACCGCGGGCAGTGCGCCGAGCTGTGCGGCGCCAACCACGCGGACATGCGCGCCGAGGTGCGCGCCGTCACGCCGGAGGAGTTCACGAGCTGGGCCGACCGGACCCGGACCGACATCCAGCAGGCCGGCCAGGACCTGGCGAAGCAGCGCGAGCGGCGCCTGCGTGAGGGAGAGACCGACTGATGGCGGCCACGGCCAACCCCGAGATCGTCCTCCACGGGCAGCCCGAGCGGCCCAGCGGATGGCTGTCGTGGCTCACCACGACCGATCACAAGAAGATCGGGATCATGTACCTGTTCGCCACCTTCCTCTTCTTCGTGATCGGTGGCGTCGAGGCCCTGATCATGCGCCTGCAGCTGGCGCAGCCGAACGGGACGATGGTGGCTCCCGAGACCTACAACGGCCTCGTGACGATGCACGGCACCACGATGATCTTCCTGTTCGTGGTGCCGGTGCTCGCGGGCTTCGGCAACTACTTCGTGCCGCTCATGATCGGCGCGCGCGACATGGCGTTCCCGCGCCTGAACGCGCTGTCGTTCTGGCTGCTCGTGTTCGGCGGGATCGCGTTCTACACGAGCGTCTTCTTCGAGCCGCCGCAGAACGGCTGGACCTTCTACGCGCCGCTTTCGGACGACAGCTACTCGCCGAGCGGCGGCGTGGACGCGTGGATCTTCCTGATCCACCTCTCCGGCATCTCGTCGCTCGTGGGCGCGGTCAACTTCGTGGCGACGATCCACAACATGCGCGCCCGCGGCATGAGCTGGGGCCGCATGCCGCTGTTCGTCTGGACCATCCTGGTCTACAGCTACCTGCTGATCATCGCGCTGCCGGCCGTGGCCACCGCGGTCACGATGCTGCTGACCGACCGGCACTTCGACACCTCGTTCTTCGACCCGACCGGCGGCGGCGACCCGCTGCTCTGGCAGCACCTCTTCTGGTTCTTCGGGCACCCCGAGGTCTACATCATGATCCTGCCCGC
>JAFGJG010000026.1 GCA_016929195.1 Thermoleophilaceae bacterium | reverse complement strand
GGGCTTCTCGTTGCCCTCGACCTCGACCGTGAACTTGGTCGCGACCTGCCACCAGCCGCCGCCGACCTCCTCGACCGACACGACCTCGGAGCTCGCGCGCACGCGCGAGCCCGCCGGCACCGGCGCGGGGAAGCGGACCTTGTTCCAGCCGTAGTTGACGCCGAGCTTGAACCCGGTCGACTGGACCAGGTCCTTGCGGAAGCCGTCGATCAGGGACAGGGTCAGGTTGCCGTGCGCGATCGTCGTGCCGAACGGGCTCTCGGTCTTCGCGCGCTCGGTGTCCACGTGGATCCACTGGTCGTCGCCCGACAGCTCGGCGAACGTGTCGATCATTTCCTGAGTGACCTCGCGCCATTCGGTCGGCCCGACCGTCTGGCCGAGCAGGCCCTTCAGCTCTTCTATGCCGTTGACTGTGATGCTCACGGCGCCGGAGCCTAACCGACCCCCATTTCCACCGAGGAGCTGAGCTTGGACTTCACCGAGATCCGATACGACGTCGACGGCCGCGTGGCCACGATCACCCTCGACCGGCCGGAGCGGCTCAACGCATACACCCGCACCATGCACGAGGAGCTGATCCAGGCCTTCGACCTGGCCGACGCCGACGACGAGGTCCGCGCGGTGATCGTGACCGGCGAGGGACGCGGGTTCTGCGCCGGCGCCGACCTCGAGCGCGGCGGCGAGACCTTCGACTGGCGGGCCCGAGCCGGCATGGCTGAGGAGGGCGCCGGCGACGTGCCCCGCGACGGCGGCGGCATGCTGACCCTGCGGATCTTCCGTTCGGCCAAGCCGGTCATCGCGGCGATCAACGGCCCGGCCGTGGGCGTCGGCATCACGATGACCCTGCCGATGGACTTCCGGCTCGCCGTGTCGGGCGCGAAGATCGGCTTCGTCTTCGCGCGGCGCGGAATCGTGCCGGAGGCCGCCTCGAGCTGGTTCCTCCCGCGGATCACCGGCATCTCGCAGGCCATGGAGTGGGTGGCCACCGGGCGCGTGTTCACCGCCGAGGAGGCGCTCGCCGGGCGGCTCGTGCGAAGCGTGCACGCGGCCGACGAGCTGATGCCCGCCGCGCGGGCGCTCGCGGACGAGATCGCGGACAACGCCGCGCCGGTCTCCGTGGCTGTCGCGCGGCGGCTGATGTGGACGATGCTGGGCGCGTCGCACCCGATGGAGGCGCACAGGGCGGACTCGCGCGCGATGTTCGCCCGCGGCCAGTCGGAGGACGCGCGCGAGGGCATCGCGGCCTTCCTCGAGAAGCGGGACGCGGACTTTCCCGACCGCGTCAGCGCCGGGCTGCCGGACATGCTTCCCGAGTGGCGGGAGCCGGAGTTCCGCTAGTCCGAGAGCCGGACCGACATGCGCTTCGTCGTCACGTTGCCGGCGAGGTCGGCGGCGCGCAGCGTCAGCCGCGCCCGGGCCGGGCGGCCGCGCTCGAACGCGCTCCTGAGCTTCTTCCGGAGCGCCTTCGACAGCTTGACCGTCACGTCGCCGGTGCGGTTGCGGGCGAGGCGGCGCGGCTTCGACGAGAGCGGGTAGGCGCGCTTTCCGACCAGGAGCGACCCCCTGGCCGCCACGACGCAGCCCTCCCCCGGGCAGCGTGCGCGCAGCAGGATCGCGCGGCGGCGAAGCGGGCGCTGCCCCTGGGTGACGCGCACGGCGAGCTTCGGCGCCCGGACGTCTGACGCGTCGGGGGCCTCGGGCCCCGGCGAGCCGCCGCTCGGGTCGCCGCCGGGTGGCATGCACAGCGGACCGATCAGCTCACGCGCATCGGCGAGTCGCGGCTGGTAGCGGCCGCGGTACTGGGCGGCCGGTCGCTCCACGTCGGCGATCCACCCGCCCCACCGGCTCTCGTCGGACAGCGGGTCGGGCGCGCCGGCGGCGAGCCGGGCCTGGCGCACCTGGGCCGCCTGGTCGCTGAACCACTCGAGCTGGAGCTCCGGCTTCCCGGGGAAGCCCTCGTATTGGCCCGTGTTCCAGATCCCGACGCGCATGTGGAAGTACCCGACGGCGTCGGCGTCCCCGGAGTGGAGGTTCACCAGCCCCGACTCCACGAGCGCGGCGACCACCGGCAGCTCGGCGGGAAGGCCCGCGGCCGCCGCCCCGCCGCCCATCCAGCGGGCGATCGCCGACTTCTCCGCATCGTCGCCCGGGTACTCGCCGACCGGGTCGCACGGCGCGGGCTGCGCCGCGCTCGCACCGGCGGGCGCCCACAGGGCAGCCACGATCCCGGCGAGGACGCACGTCGCGAGCCGCCTGCGCATCGGCGCAGTATGACCGCGGCCCGCGGGCGGGCCCAGGGGGATGCTCAGCGGTATTCGCGGGGGGTCACGACTTCGCGTTCGACCTCGACGGCGCGCGTGCGTCTCCGGTCTGCCCAGAGCAGCTGCTCCATCAGCGAGATCGCCAGCGCGATCGCGCCCACGACCATGAGGATCACGCCGGCGGTCTGTATATCGACGCCGGCGACGGTCGCCGTCACCGCGAACTTGAGGATCGCCCCTACCGCGATCAAGAAGATCGACGTTCCGATGTACATGGAGCGCAGGTACCCGGGCCACGCAACGGCGCAAACCAGGGACCGGCCGAACGTACGAGGAGGAGATGGTGCGCAACGGACCCCGAGGCCCGGCTTGTTGACCGCCGTGAGGTACGCCGTTGGTCGACCTCAAAGCTGGGAGCCGGGGGTGCGTCCCAAGGGGATCTCGACGACGCCCTCGGAGCCCGTATGCGCTGGTACCAAATTACGCCGGGGGCCCCCGGTCGCGCCAGTCTGAAAAACGGTCACCCCACGAGCCGCACCTCCCACGCCGATCCACCCGCGATCGCCCCTGCGCCGCCGAGCAGCCCCAGGATGCGCGCCACGTAGGCGCGCGTCTCCGCGAACGGCGGGATGCCGCCGTGGCGCTCGACCGCCCCGGCGCCCGCGTTGTAGGCCGCCAGCGCCAGCGCCACCTTCCCGCCGAAGCGGCTCAGGAGGTCGGACATCAGGTGCGCCTGAGCGTCGATCGAGGCGACCGGGTCGAGCGGATCCGCAAGGCCGTACTCGCGCGCCGTGCCGGGCATGAACTGAGCGATGCCACGCGCCCCGGCCGCGCTCTCCGCGAACGGGTTGAACCCGGACTCGGCGTACAACTGCGCCGCCAGCAGCTCCATCGGGACGTTCCAGCGGAGCGCCGCGGCGGCGATCCCGTCATGGAAGCGAGGCGGCACGAAGCCCGGCAGTCGCCGGACCACACGGCCGTGGTCGCCGCCGGGCGGCTCCCAGGAGCCGCGCTCGTACTGGGCGGGGTGCGCGCGGTCGCGCGGGTTGGGACCGAAGCCGTAGTGCCACGGCTCCCAGGCGTAGCGGTGGATGAAGCCGAACGGCCTGGCGCTGGCGGCCAGCCATCCGTAGGCGGCGGGCGGGCCGAGGTCGAGCTCGGTCGCGTAGCGGTGCAGGCTCGTGCCCGGCGGGGCGACCCACTTCGGATTCGGGTTCGCGGCGAACAGGCGCGCCTGCTCCGCGTCGGAGCGAAAGGCGCTGTTGATCGACAGCGTGAGCCCGTCGCGGCGGGCCGCTGCCGCCATCCGGTCGAACGCGGCGGCCACGTCGGGCCGCATCGCGTGACCCATCCGGTACGCGAGCGGGCCGTCGTAGCCACCGCCCTCCCCGCGTGCCGGGCCGCCGAGGATCGCGTCCGACCCCGGCGCAAGCTCGGCCGTCGCGCTCGCGCGCACGGGCACCGACCGCGGCCGCTCCCCCACCCGCACGCTCGCCGCGCCCCGCGCCACCACCCGCACGCGCGTCGGCGCGAACGAGCCGCCCGGGAACGTCACGTCCCACGCTCGAAGCGTCACGCCGTTGGCGCGCCCAACACGCAGCGCCCGCTCGCGAGCGAGCGCCTCGAACGCTGCGACCGTCAGCCCATCCGGCCCGGAATCGAACAACCGCGGATACGCGTCGCGCATCGCCACGGCGGCCGACAGCGCCGCCAGGTCGGCCGCCCGCTGATGGCGCGACTTCGCGCCGAGCGCCTGGCCGAAGCCCAGCAGGATCGCGACACAGATGAGCAGCGCCGCAACGACGCCAAGCAGCAGCAGCGCCGCCTGCCCGGACTCATCACGCACCCGCTCCCGCACGGGTCGTCACGCTCGACGAACCCGCGTGACGGCTCAACGCGCGCGGGTGAAATCTCCGTGACCAGGCGCCGAAGGCACTCGGCCACAAGCCGTCGGCCAGGGGAAAGGCCGGTTACCGGTTCGAGAACGCCTGGTAGTCCCGGCAGGGCTGGCCGCGCAGGGCGGGACAGGGCGGCAGGCCGGTCGGAACGCTCACCCCGGGCACGACCGGCAGGATCAGCTGGGAGGGCGTGAGCTTGGTGAGCGCGAGCTGGACCTCCGTGGTGCCGGCGGGGTCCGCCTCGTTGAACGACCAGATCGGCTGATCGCCGTTCGGCGCCGCGATCGTCAGGCGGATGCTCGAGCCGGCTCGATACGCATGCCCCTGGTAGTAGAGGGGGATCACCACGTCGTACCAGCCGGTCGGCTGGAGCGGCTGGACGTCGGAGGCCCGCAGGCTCAGGACCGGGGCGAGCGTGGTGCTCTTCGCGGCGTCGAGCTTGCGCTTGTCGGCGCGCACCCAGCCGCCCTGCACGAAGGTCTCCTTGCCGTCGGGCCGGACCTCGCTGAGGGTGGCCTGCAGGTCGACGTTCGGGGACGGCGTCTTCACCCACACGCGCACCGCGCCGCCGCCGATCACGGTCTTGCTCGACTTGAGCGGGTGGGTTATGTACGAGAGGGCCTTGCCGGGCGGGTTCTGGCTCCACCCGTACGGCGGCGTGGCCGTCCAGAGGCCGTTCTCGCCGGACCCCGTGTCCCCGGTGAAGTTCGTCAACGGACGGGCCCGGGCGTCCCAGGTGAACTTGTCGAAGACGGGTTCCTCGGGCGGTCCCTTGGTCTTGAGCTTTCCGTTCCCCGACAGGTACCACGAGCGCGCGGTCGTGCCGGGAATCGGCCAGCGCGCCCAGGACCGCTCGAAGCCCGGCAGAGGCTGCCCAGGCTCCAGCCCGCCCGCTCCGTTGTCGAACAGCACGCGCACCGCGGGCAGAGCCTCGAAGGCGGCCAGAGCGCCGGCGTAGGTCGGCTGCTCCTGGATCGGGTCCCTGGGCATCGTCACGCCCGAGACGCCCATCGCCTCCTCGTAGACCACCGGGGCGGCCGCCTTGATGAGCGCCGAGTCAGTGATCGGCGCCTGCCTGGCGACGTAGAGCTTGAGGAAGTCGTACCAGCGGTTGAAGGTCTCGGGCGCGAGCGAGTCCACGTGGGTGCCGTTCGTGAAGTTGAACCACTTGCGGTCCGTGCCGGTGAAGGCCTTGGCCAGGGTCGGGCAGTGGCCGCCGGTCTGCTCGTCCTGCCACTGACAGGCCAGGAACGTGGGCACCTTCACCTTCTTCACGAAGGTCTCGGGCGCCAGCGGGTCGGCCACCTCGGGCACATAGCTGTCGTTGGCGCGGATCTTCGCCATCAGGTCCACGGCCTCGGGGTGCAGCGCCTGGTTCGCCGCGCAGGTCTGGTCGCCCTCCTGAATCCGCTGGTAGGCCCAGGCCTGGCCCTCGGTCGAGGACGCGGGCCTGGCCTCGTTGATGCGCTCCTGCGCCCAGGCGACGGCGAACCCGGTGTTGAGGATGCCACCCGGGTAGAGCGTCGTCTGCGTGCTGTCGATGACCGACAGGGGTGAGATCGCGGCCAGGCTAGGGGGCTGCGTGGCGGCCGTGAACAGCTGGCTGATGCCGCCGTAGGAGATGCCCATCATCCCGACCTTGCCGTTCGCGACCCACGGCTGGCGCGCGATCGTCTCGATGACGTCGTAGCCGTCGAGGCTCTGGAGCGGCTCGAAGAAGTCGTAGGCGCCCCCCGAGCAGCCCGTGCCGCGCATGTTCACGTCGACGACGGTGAAGCCCATCAGGTTGGCCAGGATGGCGATGCCGTTCGTGGGGCCGTCCGGATTGGCGTAGCCGTAGCCGGAGTACTCGATCAGGGTCGGCGTCGGGCCCGTCGGGACCGGAGGCAGCGGGATGCCGGGGGGAAGCGGGATGACGTCGGCCACGTCCTGCGGAGGGTGCACGTTGATGGCCAGCTGGGTCCCGTCGCGCGTGGTCAGGTACCCGTAGCCGTCCTGCGGGATCGACTGGCCGTACACGCTCGTGTCAGGCGGCGCCGAACGCGTGGAGAGCACCCGCACGGGAGGCGACGCGCCACCGCCCGCGGCCGGCCGCACGCGGTAGCCGGCAGCCGGGGGCACGTTGCGGAAGAGCGTGGCCCCCAGCGGGTTGACCGTTCGGGTGCCCACCGTCCCGCCGGCGCTGTCCTCGAGCACCAGCTGCGCGCCGGGCGTCGCGCCTGTCACGTACACCTGCTCGACGCTGCCGCGCGCCGTGTACGCCTGCGCGCCGGCTGCGGTGGCCAGCACGAGCGCCAGCGCCGAGAGCACTCCGGCCAACACCCTCACTCCCCTCATTGCATGCGCAACATACCCGGTTCGGCGGCCGGCGTGTGACCGATCCTCCCGCTGTTCCGCCGGCGAGCGTGCTGTCGGTCGACCCGAGACCGGCTCTCCGCCGCCCGGCGGCACGGGATCGAGCTCTCGGGGCCGCCGCTCGACTGGCTACGCGCCCGCCGTGGCCCGTCGCTCCCGCCCGGCGAGCTCGACGTGAGCGCGGCTGTCACTGCCACGGATCAGAACGAGCGTCAGCACCAGCCCGGCCACGGCGATCAGGCCCGCCCCGAGGAAGGCGGCCTGGAACCCCTCGACGAGGGCCTCGGGAACGGCGCTGGGGCCGCCTCCGGCCGCGGCGAGGGCGTCGTCCGTACGCGTGTTCGCGACCGTGGCGAGGATCGCGAGCCCGAGGGCGCCGCCGATCTGCTGCGAGGTGTTGATCAGCCCGCTCGCGAGGCCCTGCTCCCGGTCCTCGATCCCCGAGACGGCGGCGATCGTGGTCGTCACGAAGGTGAATCCGAGCCCGACTGCCGCGAGCAGCGACGGACCGAGGATGTCTGAGGCGAAGCCGCCGTCCACCGAGACCCCGCTGAACCAGAAGAGCCCGCTCGCGACCAGGATGAGGCCGACGGCGAGCACCGGCTTGAAGCCGATCCTCGTGACGAGCTGCGAGCCCACCCCGGCCGACAGGATGATCGCGATCGAGAGCGGCAGATACGAGAGGCCGGCCTTGATCGGGCTGTAGTCGAGCACCTGCTGCATGTACAGCGTGATGAAGAAGAACATCGCGAACAGCGACCCGCCGACCATGAGGCCGACCGCGTTCGCTCCCGTGAGCGTCCGCTTGCGGAAAATGCTGAACGGCACGAGCGGCGCCACGGAGCGGAGCTCGATCGCCGTAAACGCGGCGAGCAGCGCCGCCGCCGCGGCGAGCAGCCCGATCGTCTGCGTGGAGCCCCAGCCGGCGCTCTCCGCGTCGACGATCGCGTAGACGAGCAGGGAGAGCCCCGCCGTGACGGTCACGGCGCCGGCCAGATCGAAGGTGCGGGTCTCGAGCTCGGGGCGGCTCTCCGGGATCAGGCCCGGCGTGAGCGCGAACACCGCGAGCGCCACCGGCACGTTCACCCACAGCACCCACTCCCAGCCGAGGCTGTCCGTCAAGACGCCGCCGAGCAGGACGCCGGCCGCCCCGCCCGACCCCGCCACGGCCCCCCAGGCACCGAGCGCCCGGTTTCGCTCAGCTCCGTCGCGAAAGATCGTCGTGACGATCGAGAGCGCGCTGGGCGCGATGATCGCCGCGCCGAGGCCCTGGGCGGCGCGCGCCGCGATCAGCGCCCCCTCGCTCGGCGCGAAGCCCGCCAACAGCGACGCGACCGCGACGATCAGGAGGCCCGTCATGAAGATCCGGCGGCGGCCGAGCAGGTCGGCCATGCGGCCGCCCAGCAGCAGGAACCCGCCGAAGGTCAGCACGTAGCCGTTGACCACCCAGGAGAGGTTCTCCTGCGAGATCCCCACCTCGCGCCCGATCGAGGGGAGCGCGATGTTCACGATCGACGCGTCGAGCACGACCATGAACTGGGTCATGCAGAGCAGCGCCAGCGCCCACCAGCGGCGCTCGAGGTAATCGCGGGTCTCAGTCATTTCGAGCGACGGGACGATAGGGCTTCAAGCGCACTTGAAGTCAACCCCCCTCTCTGACCGCCCCGAGGCACGTCGCCCTCAGGAACGCCGGCACCGCCGCGCTGCGGCAGTCGGCGCCGGCGGGCCTGCGCGCCAGCCGGGCGGCCTTCGACGAAGCCGCTCGGCCGGCCGACTGTCCTCATTGGCTTCCCTCCGAGTGGGGGCGGTCGGCGTCGGCGAGGGACCCTGGGTTTCCGCAGGAAATCCTGTCCTAATGAATTCGGCTCGAGAAGCCGATAGCGAGCGCAAGGACTCGCAGGAGTCGACTCGCCCAATGACGACACCCGAGCAGGAACTCAAAGAGCTCCAGATCCTCGCCGTGGACGACGAGGCGTCGAACCTCCTCCTGCTCGAACGGGTGCTCGAGCGCGAGGGCTACACCCGCGTGGCGGCCACGACCGATCCCACGTCGATACCGAGCATGTACGTCGAGCTTCGGCCGGACCTGATCATCCTCGACCTCCACATGCCCGTGACGGACGGGTTTGCCCTGATGGAGCAGCTCGCGCCGCTCTCCGGCATGGGACCGGCCATCCCGATCCTGGTGCTCACGGCCGACGCCACCGACGACGCCAAGCGCCGCGCCCTCAGAGCCGGCGCGCGCGACTTCCTCACGAAGCCGATCGACCAGGTGGAGCTATCCATCCGTGTCCGCAACCTGCTCCAGGTCCAGCACCTGCAGGGCCGGCTGGCGCGCCAGAACGCCAACCTCGAGGCCGAGGTGGCCGAGCGCACGCAGGACCTCGAGCGGGCGCGGCTCGAGATCCTCGAACGCCTCGCGGCGGCCGCCGAGTACCGCGACGACGCAACACAGGAGCACGCCTGGCGGATCGGCCGGACCTGCGCCCTCCTCGCCCGGGAGCTGGGGCTGCCCGACGCGGAGTCGGAGCTCATCCGGCGCGCGGCGCTGCTCCACGACATCGGCAAGATCGGCATCTCCGACCTGATCCTCCTGAAGCCGGGGAAGCTGTCCGACGAAGAGTTCGAGATCGTCAAGCGGCACACCACCATCGGGGCGGAGATCCTCGCGGGCAGCAAGAGCCCGCTGCTCAGGCTCGCCCAGCAGATCGCCCTCACCCACCACGAGCGCTGGGACGGAGGGGGCTACCCGGGCGGGCGCCGCGGCGAGGAGACGCCGCTCGCGGGCCGGATAGTGGCGGTTGCCGACGTATTCGACGCGCTCACGCACGAACGTCCCTACAAGCCCGCCTGGGCTGTCGAGGACGCCGTCACCGAGATCCTCTCCCAGGCGGGCAGGCAGTTCGACCCGGCCGTGGTCGGCGCCTTCGCCAGGCTGGACCATCCAAGCCTGATGGGGCGCGTGAGGGACTCGGACGTCCCGACTGGCCAGCAGGTGCTCCATGCTTGACCTCAAGCGGCGCGGCGTGCTCGCGATCGCCGGTCTCCTCTTCGCGGTCGTGATGGCCCTCCGGATCGCGTCGGAGAACCCCCACGACTTCGTGACGCTCCTCTTCACGGTCCCGATCGCGCTCATCGCGATCGAGCTCGGGCTGGCCTGGGCGTTCGGCGCAGCCACGTTCGCGCTCGCGCTGTTCGGCCTCTGGGCCGCGGCGTGGGCGTCGGCCGCGCCGAGTGCGCTCGACTACATCTCGCGCGGAGTCACCTTCCTCGCGATCGGCGGCGTGGTGGGGGCCCTTGCGGGCCGCCTGCGCCGGGTCTCGGCGGAGGCCGACCGCTTCTGGGAGCTCTCCAGCGACCTCCTCTGCACCTCCGGCCTGGACGGCGTCTTCACGCGCATGAACCCGGCCTGGGAGGCCACGGTCGGCTGGACCGAGGAGGAGCTCTGCTCGCGCCCGTTCATCGACTTCGTCCACCCCGACGACCGCGAGCGCACCATCGCCGAGACCGCCAGCCTCGCCGAGGGCTACCGGACCGTGAACTTCCACAACCGCTACGAGTGCAAGGACGGCAGCTACCGGCACCTCATGTGGAGCTCCGTCTCGGTGCCGGCGGACAACATCATCTACGGGATCGCGCGCGACATCACCGCGACCGTGGCGGCCCAGGAGGAGCGGCGCAGCAACGAGCGCTTCCTCTCCTCGGTCCTCGAGAACCTTCCCAACATGGTCTTCGTGAAGGACGCCGAGGAGCTGCGCTTCGTCCGCTTGAACCATGCCGGCGAGGAGCTGCTCGGGATCCCCCGCGACGAGCTGATCGGCAAGAGCGACTACGACCTCTTCGATGCCGACGACGCCGACTTCTTCGTCAAGAAGGACCGCCAGGTGCTCGCCTCCGGCCAGCTAGTGGACATCCCCGAGGAGACCGTCGAGACCGTGGCCAAGGGAACGCGCATCCTGCACACGCGGAAGATCGCGATCGCGGACGAGGACGGACGGTCGCGCTACCTGCTCGGAATCTCGGAGGACATCACCGACCAGCACGAGGACAGGCGGGCCGCCGAGGCGGCACGCGCCGAGGCTGAGCGCGCGAACCGCGCGAAGAGCGAGTTCCTCTCGCGCATGAGCCACGAGCTGCGCACGCCGCTCAACGCGGTGATCGGCTTCGGGCAGCTGCTCGAGCTCGACGATCTCGACGAGCGCCAGCACGAGGGCGTCGAGCAGATCCTGAAGGCCGGCCGCCACCTGCTCGAGCTGATCAACGAGGTGCTCGACATCTCGCGGATCGAGTCCGGGACGATGTCGATGTCGGTCGAGCCGGTCCATCTCGGAAGCGTCCTCGCCGAGGCGCTCTCGCTGATCCGGCCGCTCGCCGACGAGGCCGGCGTGGAGCTCAAGGGAGACCCGTCGACGATCAACGGCCTGCATGTCCAGGCGGACCAGCAGCGGCTCAAGCAGGTGCTGATCAACCTGCTCTCGAATGCCGTGAAGTACAACCGCCGAGGCGGGAGCGTCAGGGTGGAGTGCAGCGTGCCTTGCGTCGGCCACGCGGAGGTGGCCGTGATCGACACGGGTCGCGGCATGACCGGCGAGCAGATGGAGCGCCTGTTCGACCCGTTCGACCGCCTCGGCGCCGAGGCCGGCGACGTGGAGGGCACCGGCCTCGGCCTCTCCCTCTCGATCGGGCTGATGAAGGCCATGGGCGGCACCATCGAGGCCGACTCGGAGCCGGGGACCGGCACCACGATGCGCGTACTGATCGACACCGCGGTCGAGCCGGAGGAGGAGGGCCCGCCGGCCAACGGCGCGCCAAGGGCCTCCGAGCGCTCCGCGGGCGAGCGCGGCACGGTCGTCTACGTGGAGGACAACCTCTCGAACCTGAAGCTGGTCGAGCGGGCGCTCGAGCACCTGCCCGACATCCGCCTGATCCCGGCGATGCATGGCAAGCTCGGGATCGACCTCGCCCGCCAGCACCGTCCGAACCTGATCCTGCTCGACCTACATCTCCCGGACCTGCACGGGCACGAGGTGCTCGAGCTCCTGAAGGCCGACCCTGCGACGGACTCCATCCCCGTGGTCGTCGTGAGCGCCGACGCCACGCGCTCGCAGGTCTCGAAGCTGCTCGCCGCCGGCGCCGCCGAGTACCTGACGAAGCCCATCAACGTCGAGCGCCTGCTCGACGTGGTCAAGGACCACGTGGCGCTCCAGCCCGCGCACTAGCCGCGCGGTTCAAAGCGGCGGCGCCGGGTAACGACCCGCCGAGGATGGCGGACGTGCGAGACAACGCCCGGCTGTACTTCTTCGGCGCACTCGGCGGGCTGCTCTTCGGCTACGACACGGGCGTCATCTCCGGGGCGATCCTGTTCATCTCCGACGAGTTCGACCCCACCCCGTTCCTGGAGGGCGCAGTGGTGGCGGGGCTGCTGCTCGGCGCGATGCTCGGCGCGGGGGCGGCGGGCCGGCTGGCCGACCGTCTCGGGCGGCGGGCGCTGCTCCTCGGCGCGGGCGTCCTGTTCACGCTCGGCGCGCTCGGCGCGGCGGTCGCCCAGGACATCTGGGCGCTGATCGCATTCCGGTTCGTGATCGGCGTCGGAGTCGGCTCGGCCGCCCTGATCGTGCCGCTCTACCTCTCCGAGCTCGCCCCGGCGAAGATCCGCGGGGCGATCACCGGCCTCAACCAGCTGATGATCGTGACGGGCATCCTGATCGCCTACCTCGTTGACGCGGCCTTCGCATCCTCCGGGGAATGGCGCTGGATGCTGGGGCTCGCCGCGATCCCGTCGCTCGTGCTGATCGCGGGGCTCGTCCGCATGCCCGAGTCGCCGCGCTGGCTCGTGATGCACGGCGAGGAGGAGCGCGCCCGGGAGGTCCTGCGCAGCGCGCGCTCCGACCAGGACGAGGCCGAGAGGGAGCTCCGCGAGATGGGCGAGGTCGAGGAGGAGGAGGGCGGCCTGAGAAAGCTCGCCGAGCCCTGGATCCGCCCCGCGCTCGTCGTGGCCGTCGGCCTCGCCATGTTCCAGCAGCTGATCGGGATCAACACGATCATCTACTTCGCGCCGACCACGCTCACCGGTGTGGGCTACGGAGCAGACGCGGCGATCTACGCGAACATCGTCATCGGCGTGCTCAACCTCGCGGCGACCCTCGTCGCGATCCGCCTGATCGACCGCGTCGGGCGCAAGCCGCTCCTGATCGCGGGGCTCGTGGGCGTGATCACGAGCCTGGCCGTGCTGGGCATCTCGCTCGAGGCCCTGCCGACTCCCGACGAGCCGGGCGACGCCGCCGCGGTCATCACGCTCGCGTGCCTCGCCGCCTACATCGTCTCGTTCGCCGCCACCTGGGGTCCCGTCGTCTGGGTCATGCTGCCCGAGGTGCTGCCGCTGAGCGTGCGCGGGACCGCGATGGGGGTCGCGATCTTCCTCCACTGGGGGGCGAACTTCGCCGTCTCGCAGACCTTCCCGATCCTCACCGACGCCTTCGACCCCGGCCCGGTGTTCCTCGGCTACGCCGTGATCGCCGTGCTGGCGCTCGTGTTCGTCGTGAAGCTCGTGCCGGAGACCAAGGGCAAGTCGCTCGAGCAGATCGAGGAGGGCCTCGTGGAGGACGCGGAGCGCGAGGCCGCGCCCGCCTAGCCGGAGGCGAAGCCCAGGATCAGCTCGGCGGCCTCGAGCGGCACGTCGAGCTGCGGCGCGTGGCCGACGCCGTCGAGCACCACCCAGTCCGCGTGCGGGAGCCAGTCCTCGCGGAAGCGCGCCGCGGCGCTCGGCCAGGGCAGCAGCCTGTCGGCGGTCCCCCAGACCACCCGGACGGGGCACTCGATCCGGGCGGCGTCCAACTCGAAGCCCTCGGCGAGGGCGTGCTGGATCATGCCGTTCGCGGCGGTGCAGCCCGCCACGCCGAGGAGCTGGTGCGCCAGGAGAGCGGGCGGGATGTGCTCGAAGTTCACGGCGATGAGCTCCGTCGCGCGGCGCCGGCCCTCGGGGGTGGAGACGATCGCGTCGGCCTGCGGCGCCGAGGAGCGGGCGACCACCCGCATCGCCGCCTGGAGCCGGAGCACGTCGCGGTAGGACTCGTCGCCGAGCGCCCAGCCGCCGGCGGGGGCGAGCGCCGTGACGCTGCGGGCTCGCCCACGTGCCGCCAGCTGGAGGGCCACGAACCCGCCCAGCGAGTTACCGGCGAGGTGCGCCGTCTCGAAACCGGCGTCGTCCATCGCACGCTCGGCGTGGTCGGCCAGGACGTCGGCGTGGACGCCCTCCTCGATCGGCGGGCCCCCGGCATGGCCGGCAAGCGTCGGCGCGAGAACCTCGTGACTGCGCTCGAGCGCCGGGAGCACGAGCTCCCAGACCCGCCACGTGTCGAGGAACCCGTGAAGGAGCACGAGCGGGGGGCCTGCGCCGGCGCGGTGGGCGGGTGTGAAGGCTGACGGCACCGCACCGAAACTAGTAGCGTCGCCACGCCTCATGCCGATCGGTCCGGACGGCCGCGCCGTAAGCCACATCAGCCACGCCCACGCCGACAGGGTCGAGGTCCGCGGGCGCGACCTGACCAGCGAACTGATGGGACGGCTCAGCTTCACGGAGTACTTCCACCTGCTCCTGACCGGCGAGGAGCCGACGGCCGACCAGCGCTTCTTCCTCGACCTCCTGCTCGTGGCGATCGCCGAGCACGGGATGATGCCAACCAACGTCGCGGCGCGGATGACGCTCGCCGCCGACCCCGAGTCGCTCCAGGGCGCGGTGGCCGCTGGGATCCTGGGGTGCGGGCCCGTGATCCTCGGCACGGCGGCGGAGTGCGCGCGGCTCCTGGAGGACGCTCAGGCGCGCGTGGCCGAGGGGGGCGACCCCGCCGCGGTGGCCGCTCACGCCGCACGCGCGCTCCGTGAGACGGGGGCACGCCTCCCGGGCTTCGGCCACCCCGTCCACCGCCCGCTCGACCCGCGCGCCGAGCGCATCCTCGAGCTTGCCGAGGAACGCCGCGCGGGCGGGCCGCACCTGGAGCTGGCGCTGCACTTCCGCGCCGCCGCCGAGCAGGCCTGGGATCGCCCGCTCACCATGAACGTGTCCATGCCGATCGCGGCTGTGATGCTCGACCTGGGCTTCCCCTCGGCCACCGTCAAGGCGGTGCCGATCCTGGCGCGCACCGCCGGCCTGCTGGCGCACCTCGCCGAGGAGCGCGAGCTGCCCATCGGCTTCCTGATGGCGGGCGCCGCGGAGGAGGCGGTGGAGTACGAGCCGAGCAGGGAGGACGACGCGCCCTGATCCTCGCGCCCGAGGCCGAGACGCTCCCCTGGGAGGAGCAGCTGGCGCGCGACGACGCGAGCTACCGCGACCAGCTCGCCTACCTGTTCGAGCGCTCCCCCTTCTACCGCGAGAAGCTCGGCCTCGACCGCCCGGAGTCGGCGGGCGGCCTCGCGGACATCGAGTCGCTGCCGCTGACCGAGAAGCACGAGCTCAGGGCGACCGTCACGCCCGAGAACCCCGTCGGCGCCCACCTGTGCGCACCGCCGGAGGAGATCGTCCGGATCTACTCGACGAGCGGCACCACGGGGACGCCCAGCTACATCCCGCTCACCGCGGGCGACCTCGAGAACTGGATCACCGGCTCCGCCCGCAGCTACGCGGCATCGGGCGTGGAGCCGGGCGAGCGGATCGTGAGCACCTACAACGCCGGCCCCTTCGCGGCGGGCGCGGCGCTCGCCTCCTTCGAGCGCATCGGCCTCACGCACGTCCCGGTCGGGACCGGCAACAGCGAGCGGCTCGTGCGGGCGATCGAGCTGCTGCGGCCGGACGCAGCGGTGCTCACTCCGTCGTACGCCGCCCATCTCGTCGAGTGGGCGGACGCGCACGACGTGGACCTGCGCGGGTCGAGCGTCGAGAGGGTGCTCGTGGCCGGGGAGCCCGGCGGCGGCGAGCCGGCGTTCCGCGCCGAGCTCGAGGAGGGCTGGGGCGCGCGCGTGACCGAGGCGATGGGAATCGGTGACATCGGCGTGTCGCTCTGGGGCGAGTGCGAGGAGCAGGACGGCATGCACCTGGGCGCGCGCGGGTTCGTGCATCCCGAGCTGATCGATCCCGAGACGGGATCGGCGCTCGAGCTGCGGGACGGGGCGTCCGGCGAGCTGGTGCTCAGCCACCTGCGGCACAGGGCCGCACCGTTGCTCCGCTTCCGCACGCGCGACCACGTGCAGGTGCGGTTGGGCCGCTGCGCGTGCGGCCGGACCGGCCCGCGCGTGCGCTGCGTGGGCCGCACCGACGACATGCTGATCGTGCGGGGCGTGAACGTGTTCCCCTCGGCCGTGCGCGAGGTGGTGAGCGCGTTCGCGCCGGAGGTGAGCGGCCATATCCGCGTCCGGCCGCGCTCCGGCGACGTGAAGCAGGAGCCGCCGCTTCCGGTCAGCGTCGAGCTCGCGCGGGAGGGCACGGCCCGGCCCGGCCTGGCCGACGCGATACGCGAGAGACTTCGCAGCACGCTCGTCGTGCAGACCACCGTGGAGCTGGTCCCGTGGGGGAGCCTGGGACGTAGCGAGTACAAGTCCAAGCTCGTCGAGCACTGAACGGGAGACCGATGCGCAAGCTTCAGACCCAGGGCGTCCACCACATCACGATCGTCGGAGCCGGCCGCCAGACGTCGATCGACTTCTGGGAGGGCGTGCTCGGCATGCCCTTCGTCTTCGACCAGCCCAACCTCGACAACGAGTCGGAGAGCCACCTCTACTTCGACCCGGGCGACGGGCGCCTGATCACCGTCTTCACGAATGAGGAGCGCGAGGGCGACCCGGAGCGGACCCCGACCGACCCGGGCTGCGTGCACCACCTGGCCTTCGCCGTCTCGCAGGCGACGTTCAACCAGGCCGTGGAGCGCCTCGACGAGCGCGGCATCCGGCACAGCGGCGTGAAGGACCGCGGGTTCATGGACTCGATCTACTTCGAGGACCCGCTCGGGCTCCTGATCGAGCTGGCCTCGTATCGCTTCGAGCCGCCGTTCGGCCACACGCACGCGCACGTGCTGCTGGAGGCGCACAGGCTGAGGGTGGAGCGCGGCGACTACAACATCGACCAGCAGCACCTCGCGGATGCGATCGAGCTGCTCGTGACCCGCTCGCGCGACTCGCTCTCCGGCGACCGCGAGCCCAAGGACCCCTACAGCTAGGCGGGAGGAGCCATGGCCGAGAACACGCTGAACATCCTGAAGCCGAGCGTGAACAACCTGAGCACGCGCATCTTCATGCGCGCCGCGGGGCTCGACTTCGAGGAGGTGGACGTCTGGGGGCAGACGACGACCCCGGACTTCCTCGCGAAGGACCCCGCACAACTCACGCCGATGCTCGAGGAGCCGGGCCTCCCCCGCGGCACGCTGTGGGAGAGCTGCGCGATCATGCAGTACCTCTGCAACAAGCACGGGCTCTCCCACCTGTATCCGGAGGAGCCCGGCGAGCGTGCGATGGTCGACAGCGCGATGTTCTACCTGATCGGCACGCTCTACCCGCTGGTCGCGCGCGCCACCTATCCGGCGCTCGGGTTCCCGCAGTATCCGGGCGAGGTGGCCACCTCGGCCGCCGACGACGCCATGAAGGCGAAGGCCCAGCAGGACGCCACGGACGCGCTCGCCGAGCCGCTCGACGCGTACCGGGCCTTCTTCCTCGACGGGAAGCGCTTCATCGGCGGCGCCGGCCCCTCGATTGCCGATATCCGGCTCGCGGCGACGCTCGAGTTCCTGCGCGCGATCGACTACGAGCTGCCGGACTGGGCCGAGGAGTTCATGAGCGCCATGGAGTCCACGCTCGGCGACGCCTACTCCGAGCCGGCCGCGGACGTGCGCGGCTTCGTGGCGCAGGCGAAGGGCTAGCGGCCGCCCAGCAGCCGCGGGCGCGTGTTCTCGATGTGCGCCGGGAGCAGCCGGGAGCCCTCCACGCCGCGCGCGGACAGCCGCAGCCTCAGGATCCCGGTCGCGGTCGTGCCCGGCGAGCCCGCCGAGAAGACGAAGTTCCCGAGGCTGTATGCGACCACCCGGCGTCCGTGGCGGCGGACGGGCTGCAGCACGTGCGGATGCGCGCCGATCACGGCGTCCGCGCCGGCGCCGAGCGCGGCGGCCGCGAACGCGCGCTGGCGCTCGTTCTCGACCGGCGAGCGCTCCACGCCCCAGTGGAACGTGGCGACCACGACGTCGGCGCGCCGCCGCGCCCGCCGGACGCCGGCGCGGATCGCGGGCACGGTCGCCTGCTGTGTGCCCGCGCGGCGCGGCCCCGCGTAGAAGAAGGCGGGCAGGATGTCCGAGAAGCCGACGAACGCCACGCGCAGGCCGAGCCGCCGCACTACCCGCGGCCTGGCCGCGGAGGCGATGCTGCCCCCGGCGCCGACCGCCACGATGCCCGCCCGCCTGACGAGGCGGACGGTGTCGAGCAGGGCCGTGCTGCCGTAGTCGCCGACATGGTTGTTGGCCAGGTTGAGCGCGTCGAAGCCGGTCCGGCGCGCCATCACCCTCAGGGCTGCCGGCGAGCCGCGGAAGTTGTAGAGCTTCGGCACCGGCGCCCCTCGGGCCGAGACCGCGCACTCGAGGTTCCCGAAGGCGATGTCCGCGCGGCGCAAGACGGGCCCCACGCCGGTCCACGGGAAGGCTAGCCCGCGCTGCTGCATCACCAGCGCCGGGCCGTCCCCGAGGTTGACGTCGCCGACCGCGGCGAGGACGAGATCCCGCGAGCGCACGCGCAGCCTGCGCGACACGCGTCCGTCGGCCGTGCGCGCGCGCAGCAGGTAGCGCCCGCGCGCGCGCCGTGGCACGAAGCGCTCGGAGAGCCGCCCGCGGCGGTCCGTCACCGGCGCCGCCACGCGCGCCCACCGCGAGCCGACCCGCACCTCCAGCCGCACCCGCTCCCGCGGGCCCGAGCGGCCGCGCAGCTCGATCGCGGCGCCGGTGGCCACGAGGCGCGGGCCGTGGAGCACGAGCGGCTCCTGCGCGGCCGCGGGCGGCGCGGCCGCCGCCGGCACGATGCCGGCCGAGATGACCGCGGCCAGGCCGGTGGCTCCGAGGTTCACCCGATCCGACGCTACCGCGCCGCGCGGCTAGCGGGCCGCGGCGATCGCCTCGCGCTGCTCGTCCGTGAGGTGCTTTACGGCCTCGCGGACCGTCGTGCCCGACGCTCGCGCGGCGCGCGGAGCGAGCCACTCGTAGACGAGGCCGGGACGCTTGCGGGCCGTGTCCCGCAGGACCCACCCGATCGCCTTGCGGATGAAGGGCTCCGGGTCGTCGAGCATCGCGTCGGCATAGCGCCCGAAGCGCTCGAAGTCGCCCTCGCCGCGCCGCAGCGGGACGAGCAGCGCCAGGAGCGCCGATCGCCGCACCCAGAAATCCTCGTCCACCGCCCAGCCGTCCAGGACGTCCGCGGCGGCGGGCTCCCGGTCGATCAGCGTCCCGGCCACGCTGGCGGCGAGCCCGTCGACGAGAGCCCACGTCCTCGACTCCCTGATCAGCCGCTCGACCAGCGCGAGGTCGTCGGCGCCCAGCAGGTCCGAGCGCAGGTCCAGCAGCTCGACGGCCGCCATGCGGCATTCGTGCACCGGGCGCTCCCAGAGCGCGCCCGCCGCCCCGCACAACTCGTCGTGGTCGAGTCCGGGGCGCTCCGCGACCGCCTCTTTCGCCGCCTTCCTGATCGCGGGGACGCTGACGCCGAGGTGCTCGAGCTCGCTCTTCAGATAGCGCTTCTCGTGCTCGGCGCGGTCCGCGCTCCCGAGCGCGGCGAGCCGTTCTTCGAGTTGCGCGGCGAGCGCTCGTCCGGTCATGGCGCGATCGTACGGCGCGCGGTGCCGCCCGACCCCGACCCCTCGCAGACCGCGGCGCCCCCGCTCGTGCTGAACCACCCCGGGCGGGTGGCCCTGCTCGCGGGCGAGCTCGTGGCGAACCGGCTCCGGGCGCGGCCCGGGCTGCGCCTGATCCTCCCGACCGGGCGCACGCCCGTCGGGATGTACGGGGTGCTTCGCGACCACGCAGCCGACGGCAGCCTCGTGACCGGGCGCGCGACGCTCTTCCAGCTGGACGAGTACGCCGGGCTCCCGCCTGACGACGAGCGCAGCTACGCCGCCTACCTTGCACGCGAGCTGCGCGGCATCCGCTTTGCGGCGGTCCACGGGCTCGACGGCTCGGCGCCCGACCCGGATGCCGAATGCGCGCGCCACCAGGCGCTGCTCGACGCGGCGCCGCTCGACCTCGTCGTGCTCGGGCTCGGGCGCGACGGCCACGTGGCGTTCGACGAGCCCGGCTCGGACCTGGACACGGACACGCGGCGGGTGCGGCTCGCGGAGACGACCAGGGCGGACGCGGCCGGCGACTTCGGCGTGCTCGAGGCCGTGCCCCGCGAGGCCCTCACGGTCGGGATGCGCTCGCTCGCCGGCGCGCGCGAGCTGCTCATGCTGGTCACCGGGGCGGCGAAGGCGCACGCCCTGCGGGCCATGCTCGAGGATGCACCGGGGCCGGGCTCGCCGGCGTCGCTGCTCCGCACACACCCGCGGCTCACCATCGTCTGCGACACCGCGGCCGCCGCGGAGCTCAGCCCGCAGGCCGGCTGGTCGAGCGACCGCGCCCTGATCGTGCTCGGCCACCGCGAGCCCAGCGTGAGCCCGGAGCACGTGATCTCCGAGGAGTCGCGGGCGCGCCTGCGGCTCGCCGCGAGCGAATGCCGCGCCGACCCGCCGCGGGCGGTGATCCTCACCGGCTACAGCCGGACCGGCGGGGTCTCGGAGGCTGAGCAGATGAAGGCCGACTGGTCGGTCCCGGGCGTGCCCGCGCTGCTCGAGGACGCGGGCAGGAACACCTCGGAGAACGCCTCGCGCTCGCTGCCGATCGTCCGCGCCATCGGGGACATCCGGCGGGTAACGGTGGTCACCTCCACCTGGCACCTGCGGGCCCCGTTCTTCTTCCGGCCCTTCCCGCGCTTCGGCCTCGAGACCTCCTTTCGCTTCTCCCCGCGCGGCCGGTGGCCGCGCATGCTCTGGCACGAGCTCACCCAGGCGCCCGCGATGCACCGGGAGCGCCGCGAGGCGATGGCCGCGATGCGGCTTCCCCCGGAGCCGGCCCTCCCCGAGCGGTCCGGCGCGGGAGGCGCACGTTGAGCATGCTGATCGCGGGGCTCCTTGCGCGCGGCGGATCCCTCGAGGAGGGCTGGGTGGAGGTGGACGGCGGGCGGATCGCGCAGGCCGGGCCGGGCCCGCCGCCGCGCCCGGGCGCGGACCGTCACGACGGCATCGTCGCGCCGGGGCTGGTGGACCTCCAGGTGAACGGCTGCGGCGGGCACGAGGTCACCGGCGGCTCCACGGCCCTCGACGCGATCGACGCCGTGCAGCTCGCCCACGGCGTGACCACCTACCTCCCGACGATCCTCGACCTCGACGAGCACGACGCCGGACGCCTGCTCGGCGAGCTCGCCGAGCGCGCGGCCGCTCCCGACTCGCCCGTGGCCGGCGTGCACCTGGAGGGACCGTTCCTCGCCGAGGCGCATGCCGGGATGCATCGCCGCGAGGCGCTGCGGCTTCCGCCCGGTGAGGTGCCCTCGCACCTCGTCTCCGGCGCCGTGCGGCTCGTCACCCTCGCGCCGGAGCTCCCCGGCGCGACCGAGCTGATCGCCCGGCTGCGCGCTCGCGGAGTCGCCGTCTCCCTCGGGCACTCGGGCGCCACGGCGGCGGAGGCGCGGGCCGCGCTCGACGCCGGCGCGGGGCTCGTGACCCACCTCTTCAACGGCATGGCGCCGCTCCACCACCGCGAGCCGGGGCTCGCCGGCGTGGCCCTGACCGACGGGCGCGCGCTCGTGACGCTGATCGCCGACGGCGTGCACGTGGACCCGGCGATCCTCGAGCTCACCAGACGCGCCGCCGGCCCGCGCGTGGTCCTCATCAGCGACGCCTCGCCGGCGGCGGCCGCGCCTGCCGGCACGTACGAGCTCGCCGGGGTGCGGATCGAGCGGGACGAGGGCGGGACCGTCCGCACCCCGGAAGGCCGGCTCGGCGGCTCCTCACTGACGCTCGACGCGGCGGTGCGCGGCTGGGCGTCGCTCACCGAGGCGACCCTCGCCGAGGCGCTCGCCGCCGCGAGCGAGCGGCCGGCGCGCGTGCTCGGTCTCCCGGAGCCGCTGACGCCGGGAGCGCCGGCCGACCTCGTCCTGCTCGACCCCGAGGGGGAGGTCGTGCGCACGATGCGGCACGGCCGCTGGCTCGATTGAGCATGGCCGGCCAGGTGATCGGCGTGGACGTGGGCGCAAGCAAGGTCGCGGTGGCCACGCTCCGGGCCGGAGCGCTCGGCCGGCCGACGGTCGAGCCCACGTCCACCGCGGGCCCCGAGGCCCTGATGGACGAGATCGCCGGCGCCGTGGCCGCCGTGCGCACCGGCGACACGGAGGCGGTGGGCGTGGGGATCCCGGCGGTCCTCGAGTTCTCCACCGGCCGCGTGAAGTGGAGCGCGAACGCGCGGCTCGAGGACGTCGAGCTGCGCGTGCTCCTGGAGGAACGCCTGGGCGTGCCGGTGTTCGTGGACAACGACGCCAACTGCGCGGCGCTGGCCGAGGCCCACGACGACGCGGAGCCGGACGTGCGCGACCTCGTGATGCTGACCGTGGGCACGGGGATCGGCGGCGGGCTCGTCCTCGGCGGCCGCGTCTACCGCGGGCACACCGGCGCGGCGGGCGAGCTCGGCCACACGCTCGTGGGCGCGCTGCTCGAGCATGGCGCGCCCGCGGCCGGCCGCTTCCCCCAGGCCGGCTCGCTCGAGGCGCTCGCCGCCGGGCGGGCGCTCGACGCGCTCGCCGAGGCCGCCGCTCGCGCGGAGCCCGGGTCGGCGCTCGCGGCGCGGCTCGCTGAGTCCGGCCGCGTGACCGGCCGCGACGCCGTGGACGCGGCGCTCGCCGGGGACGCCGCGGCCCGGCGGCTGGTCGCGCTGGTCGGCGAGCGGCTGGGAGTGGGCATCGCGAACGCCATCAACACGTTCGACCCGGAAGTGGTCGCGGTGGGCGGCGGCGTGTCCGCCGCGGGCGAGCTCCTGCTCGGCCCGGCCCGGGACAGCGCGCGCCGGTTCGTGGTCCCGGGCGTGGGCGAGCGGACCGTGATCCGCGTCTCGCGCTACGGAGCCGATGCCGGCGTTCGCGGCGCTGCGCTGCTCGCCCGCCAGGAGCTGTAGCGCCGCTCTCAGGAGGCCTCCTCCACCAGGTCGGCCAGCCGGGCGAGCGTGCGCCCCGCCTCCCCGGGCGGCTCCCGCCCTGCCAGGGCGAGGCCCGCGCCCACGCGCGAGCGCGGCAGCGAGAGACCCGTCCGCGCGCTCACGGCGCCGTTCACGACCGTGACCGGCTCGGGCCCCACGCCCGCGATGCACGCCGCCGCGACAGCGGCGAGCGCGGGCTCCGACGACGGCGAGGCGACGAGCACGGTCGCGTCCGCCACGACCGCCGCCCGGCCGCCGAGCGCCCCGGAACCGGCGTCCACCACGAGCGGGGCGTGATGACGGCAGCAGTCGGCGAGCGCGAGCGGATCGGCGCCGCCCACGAGGCAGAGCCTCCCGACCGCTCGCGTGTGCGCGCCCGGCACGTCGGCGAGGACGCGCGCGAGCCGGCCGGCCGCGGCGGTGGCGAGCGCGAGCCCGGCCCCGGGGGCGTCGCAGCCGACCGCCGCGGCGCCGCGGGGATCGCGCGCGCCGAGCTCTGCGGCCAGCGCCCGGGCCACGACGGTCGCACCGCAGCCCGGCGCGAGGCCGAACACGGCGACGACCGGTCGCGCCCGCGCGGCGGGCGTGGGCCCCATGGCCGGCTCCGCCGGCGACTCGAGGAGCCAGGCCCCGGCAGCTCCGAGGGCGTTCGCGACGAGCCGGTTCACGAGCCGACCGCCGCGGTGGCCTCGACCTCGAGCGCTCCGGACAGCGAGCGCAGCGCCGCCGGCGGCTGGATGCGGACGGCCACGCGACCGGCCGTGACGGCGACGCGCGCGCGCACGCGCGCCCATCCCGGAAGGGACTCGCGCGCGCCTGCGCGCGGATCGGCGCCGGCCGCGAGCGCCAGCGCGCCCGCCTCGGCCGCGGTGCCCGCGAGCACCTTCGCGTAGCCGACGGCGAGGAGCTGGAAGCACACCAGCCCCACGAGGAGGACCGCCGGGAGCATCCCGAGCACCTCGACGCTGGCCTGGCCGCGCTCGCGGCTCACGAGCCCCGCCCGAGCGACGAGCTGGCGCTCACGCTGAACGGCGTGCGGGCGCCCCCTAGGACGGCGGGCACGCGCAGCGACACGCGCACGCCGCCAGTCCTCAGCCTTTCCACGCGCAGCCCGCTCGCCATCGACTCCGGCACCGCGCTCCGCGCCGCGGCGCGGGCGCTTGCGCCCACGCTGTCGGCCCGCGCGGCGGCGCGGGCCGCATGCGCGCACAGCCAGAGCGCGTGGCCGGCCAGCGTGACCTGCCAGGCGAGGGCCGCGGCCACGAGCACCAGCGGCAGCGCCGCAACCAGCTCCACGGACGCCTGTCCTCGCTCGTCGCTCATGACGGATGCAGCGTCGCGGCGGCTGCGTGACGGCTCAACGCGCCGGTGTGAAAAGCCGCGCACGCTCTAGTCTCGGAAGCGGTGTCCGGGCTGCGGCTGAACGTCCTCGATCAGTCCCCGATCTCCGAGGGATCGACGGGCCCCGACGCGCTGCGCAACACGCTCGACCTCGCGCAGCTCACGGACAGCCTGGGCTACGACCGCTACTGGGTCGCCGAGCACCACGGGACGCCCACGCTCGCGTGCGCGAGCCCCGAGGTGCTGATCGGCCCGATCGCCGCCGCCACGGCGCGCATCCGGGTCGGAAGCGGCGGCGTGATGCTGCCCCACTACAGCCCGCTGAGCGTGGCCGAGCGGTTCAGCATCCTCAGCGGCCTCTCCCCCGGCCGCATCGACCTCGGGATCGGCCGCGCGCCCGGCACCGACCAGCTGACGATGCTGGCGCTCCAGCGCGACCGGCGCCAGGCGGCGCCGAACGACTTCCCCGAGCAGCTCACCGAGCTGCTCGCCTACCTCGAGGACCGCATGCCCGCGGACCACCCGTTCGCGCGCCTGTCGGCCACGCTGCCGGGGATCCCCGAGCGCCCCGAGGTGTGGCTGCTCGGCTCCTCGCCGCAGAGCGCGATCTGGGCCGGCGAGCTCGGCGTGCCCTACTCGTTCGCGGACTTCATCAACCCGAGCGGCGCCGAGATCGCCGGCGAGTACCGCCGCCGCTTCCAGGACACCGGCCGCTCCGACGGCCCGCTCGTGAGCGTCGGTGTGGTCGCCGTCTGCGCGGACACCGACGAGGAGGCGGAGCGGCTCGCGGCCAGCGGCCGCATGTCGTTCTCACTGCTCCGCCAGGGCAGTCTGATCCCGGTGCCGCCGGTCGAGAAGGCGCTGCGCTATCTGGAGACGCGCGAGCGGGCGCCCTCGCGGCGGCGCGCCGTGATCGGCTCGCCGGACACCGTCAGGGAGGGCCTCGAGGCGGTGGCCGCCGAGTACGGCGCCCGCGAGGTCACGATCCTGACGATCACGCACGAGCACGAGGCCCGCAGGCGCTCGTACGAGCTGATCGCGGAGGCGTTCGGCCTCAGCGCGGGGCGCGAGCCCGCCGGCGTCTCCGCTCAGCCGTAGGCCCTGTACTGGGTCCAGACCCAGTAGAGCCCGTACGACGCGCCGCCGAGCAGGGCGCACCACGCGAGCGCTCCGAGGCCGCCCACGTCGAACAACCGGTTCGTGGCCACGAGGGTCACGAGCGCCACGCCCAGCGAGGCGTAGAGGACCAGGCGCTGAGAGTCGGGCAGCGTCTCGAGCTCGAAGCGGTACTGGCGGAAGAGGCGGTACGCCATGAACGCGATCGCCGCGAAGAACGCGATCGAGAGCATCGTGAGAACCACGTCGAGCAGCCCGCCCGAGCCGGGCAGCGCCACCAGCGCGAGCGCGACGAGCGCGACCACCCCGAGCTTCCACGCGAACTGCACGGCCAGAAGGCTAGGCGATCAGCTGATCACGCCGGCGCCCACGAGCACCAGGACCAGCGCGCCGAGCGCCACCCGGTAGACGACGAAGACGATCGTCGAGTGGTGCTCGAGGTAGCGCAGCAGGAAGGCGATCGACGCGTACCCGACCACGAACGCCAGCGCGGTGGCGAGCGCGAGGTTGAACAGCGACGTGTGCTGGCCCTCCTCGCCGCTCAGGATCGAGCCGAGCTCCAGCAGGCCGCTCAGGACCACTGCGGGGATCGACAGGAGGAAGGAGAAGCGCGCCGCGGCGGTGCGGTCGAGCCCCATGAACAGGCCGGCGGTGATCGTGGCGCCCGAGCGCGAGACGCCCGGGATCAGCGCCAGCGCCTGGGCGAACCCGATCGTGAAGCCGTCGCGCGCATCGATGTCCTCGATGTGGCGGGTGCGCTTGCCGACCTTCTCGGCCAGCAGCAGCACGAGCCCGAGCACGATCAGGGCGGTCCCGATGAGGTAGAGGTCGCGCGCGCCGGTCTCGATCTGGTCCTTGAAGAGCAGGCCGAAGATCCCGATCGGGATCGTGCCCAGCACGATGTACCAGCCGATCCGCGCGTCCAGCTCGCGGCGCACCTCGCGCTCGCGCAGCGAGCGCAGCCAGGCCCGCGCGATCCGCTGGAGGTCCTGGCGGAAGTAGAGGAGCACGGCTGCCATGGTGCCGAGCTGGGTCACCGCGGTGAACGCGGCGCCGGGGTCCTCCCAGCCCATGAAGGCGGGGACGATCCGCAGGTGCCCCGTGCTCGAGATCGGCAGGAACTCCGTGAGCCCCTGCACGATCCCGAGGACTATCGCCTCGAGCGTCGACACAGCCGCGGAACCCTAGTGAGCTTCTGCCTCGCGGAAACGTGCTCGCGACGCGTGGATCTCGTCCACGGCGTCCTGCCGTGAGAACCAGCCGTCCACCCGCACGCCCTTGTTCTCGAGGTTCTTGTAGATCGAGAAGAAGTGCGCGATCTCGTTCTGGAGCTGCTCGGGAATGTCGTCCAGGGTCTCCAGCCTGTTCCAGCCGGGATCGCGGAGGGGCACGCACAGGACCTTGTCATCAAGACCCTTGTCGTCCTCCATGCGGAAAAGCGCAATGGGCTTGACATCGATCATGCAGCCGGGGAACGTCGGCTCGGAGACGCAGACCATCACGTCGAGCGGGTCGCCGTCCTGCGAGAGGGTCTCCGGGATGAACCCGTAGTCGGTCGGGTAGACGACCGAGGAGAACAGGAACCGGTCCAGGACCAGGGCGTCACGCTCGTGGTCCCACTCGTACTTGTTCCTGCTCCCCTTGGGGATCTCGACGATGCAGGCGAACGACTCGTCGGACACGTCGGGGCACAGGGTATCGTTCGGCCTGCATGTCGCTGCTCGCGCAGATAGCGGTCTTCGCCGCGGACAACGGCGAGGGCATCGTCGGGGAGACCGACGACCGGATCATCACGTTCTTCTGCCTGGGCCTGGTCATCTTCTTCGCCGTGTTCGTGACGCTCGCCTCGCTCCTCCAGGGCGCTCTGGACAAGCGCAAGGAGCAGCGCAAGGCCGCGGAGCTCCGCCGGCGCGTCGGCTGGTAGCCGTTTCTTCACACAGGCCGTTCCGCACAGCGCCACGATGCGCTGGCAGATCCCTCCTCCGAGCACGTGGCCCCGAGCTCCCCGCCGGGGCCACGCGCTGTTTTGGGAGAGTTCAGGGGGTGACCCCCGTCAGCTACGAGCGCCAGGGCGCGGCCGCGGTCGTCGCCATCGACCGCCAGGACCGCCGCAACGCGGTCGACGGCCCGACCGCGGACCTGCTCGCCGAGGCCTACGAGCGCTTCGAGGCGGACGACGACGCGCGCGTGATGATCCTCACCGGCGCGGGCGAGGTCGCCTTCTGCGCCGGGGCCGACCTGAAGGCCATCGAGAGCTTCGGCCCGCGCATGGGGCGCGACGGCGGGCCGCTCGGCTTCACGCGCAGGATCGCCTCCAAGCCGACCATCGCCGCGATCTCCGGGTGGTGCCTCGCCGGGGGCCTCGAGCTCGCGCTCTGGTGCGACCTGCGCGTGGCCACCCCGACGGCCGCGCTCGGCTTTCCGGAGCGCCGCTGGGGCGTGCCCCTGATCGACGGCGGCACGCAGCGCCTGCCGCGAATCGTGGGCCTCGGCCGCGCGCTCGATCTGATCCTCAGCGGCCGGATCGTGGACGCCGACGAGGCGCTCGCCATGGGGCTCGTGAATGAGATCGTGCCGGAGGGCCGGCACCTGGACCGGGCGCTCGAGATGGCCGAGGCGCTCGCCCGCTTCCCCCAGGACACGATGCTCGCCGATCGCGCCGCCGCCATCGAGGGCTTCGACCTCCCGCTCCCCGAGGCGCTCGCGCTCGAGGCGCGCAGCGGCGAGGCCACGCTCGAGACCGCCTGGCGCGGCGCCGCGCGGTTCGCGGACGGCGAGGGCCGCGGCGGCAAGGGCGCCGGGGTCTGACCGTGGCCGCCGCGATCGAGGTCCGCGACCTCGAGAAGTCCTATGGCCCGGTGGACGCCGTCCGCGGACTGTCCTTCTCCGTGGAGCAGGGCGAGGTGTTCGGCCTGCTCGGCCCGAACGGCGCCGGCAAGACCACCACGGTCGAGATCCTCGAGGGCTACCGCAAGCGCACCGGCGGGAACGTGAGCGTGCTCGGCCACGACCCGGAGGTGCGCGACCGCCGGCTCCAGGAGCGCCTCGGCATCGTGCTCCAGAGCTCCGGCTTCTACCCGCAGGCGACCGTGCGCGAGGCGGTCGCGAACACCTCGAAGGCCTACTCCAGGCCGCGTGACGTGGAGGAGACGATCGACCTGGTCGGGCTCGCCGACAAGGCCGACGCCCGCACCGCCGAGCTGAGCGGCGGCCAGCGCCGGCGGCTGGACCTCGCGCTGGCGCTGATCGGCGATCCCGAGCTCGTCTTCCTGGACGAGCCCACGACGGGGTTCGACCCGGCGGCGCGGCGGACGGCCTGGAACGCCGTCCGCAACCTGCGCGGCCTCGGCATGACGGTCCTGCTCACGACTCACTACCTGGACGAGGCCCAGGAGCTGGCCGACCGGGTGGCGATCGTCAAGGACGGGCGCATCGTCGCCCAGGGCCCGCCCTCGGAGCTCGGGCCCGAGCAGGCGCGCTACCGGGTCTCCTACCTCTCGTCGGGGCGGCGCGTGGAGCACCAGACCGACGATCCGACCGACCTCCTGCACCGCCTCACGAGCGACGCGCTGGCTCGCGGCGAGCGGCTCGACGGCCTCGAGGTGAGCCGCCCCACGCTCGAGGACGTCTACCTGGAGCTGACCGCGGAATGAGCGCGGCCGCCCTGACCTGGGAGCAGTTCCGGTTCGAGCGCAAGCTGTTCTGGCGCAACCCCACCGCGGCGTTCTTCAACTTCGTCCTGCCGCTGCTCCTGCTCTTCCTGATCGCCACCGCGTTCTCGAGCGAGGGCGAGGAGCTCGACACGCTGATCCCCGGCATCGCCGGCATGAGCGTGATGGCCACGACCTTCACGGCACTCGCCTACGTGCTCGTCTACCGCCGCGAGGAGGGCATCCTCAAGCGCGTGCGCGGCACGCCGATGCCGGCCGCCTCCTACCTCGGCGGGATGATCGGGTCGGCGGTGCTGAACGCCCTGCTCCAGATCCTGCTCGTCATCGGCATCGGCCACTTCGTGTACGGCGTCGACTGGCCCGCCGACTGGCTGCTGGTGGGCGCGTTCTCCCTGCTCGGCGTCGTGTGCTTCGGCTCGCTCGGCATCGCGTTCGCGCACGCGATCCCGAACGTGGACTCGGGCCCGGCGTGGGTGAACGCGGTCTTCCTGCCGCTGATCTTCATCTCGGGCGTGTTCTACTCGGCCGACGACCTGCCGGGCTTCCTGAAGGCGATCGCCGAGGCGCTCCCGCTCAAGCACCTGATCGACGGGCTGTCAGCGGGGATCGTGGGCGGCGGCGAGGACACGCTCGCGGCCGCCGCGGTCGTTGGCGGCTGGACCGCGGTCGGCCTGCTGCTCGCGGTCCGCTTCTTCCGCTGGAGCTAGAGCCTCAGCGCATGCCCGTGCGCGCGCAGCCAGCGCTCGTGCTCGCGCCAGTCCGGGCAGCGCTCCTCCACCAGCCGCCAGAAGCGCTCCGAGTGGTCCTGGATCTCCAGGTGCGCCACCTCGTGCTCGACCACGTACTCGAGGATCGCCTCCGGGGCGAGCAGCAGCCTCCAGTTGAAGCTCATGGCCCCGCTCGAGGAGCAGGACGCCCACCGCGTCCGCTGCCCGCGGATCTGGAGCGACCCGTACCGCGTCCCGGCGCGGGCCACGGCGGCGTCGAGCCGCCGCGCCACCTCGTCGCGCGCGCGGCGCCGGTACCAGGACTCGAGCACGTCGCGAGCGGCGCCGGGCGGCGCGCACACGTGGAGCACGCCACCGCGGCGCGTGACCCGCGAGCGCCCGTCCCGCAGGCGGAGCGCGAGCCGCTCGCCGAGGTACGGCACCTCCCCCCCGTCCTCGATCCGGGCCGGAGGCAGCTCCGCGTCCGACTCGCGCAGGCGCCGGAGCGTCCGCTCGATCCAGGGGCGCTTCTCCTCGAGGAACGGCTCCACCTTGCGGAGGGCGAAGCCGCGCGGGACGACGACCTCCACGCCGCCGCCGTCGATGACGATGCGGGCGCGGCGGGCCCGCTCCGACTCACGGACTCGGTAGTTCATGCCTCGAGGAGCGTATGCGCGCCGGCGGCGGCCGGACGGCCCTCGCGGACCTCGTCGTAGACGTGTGCCAGCCCGCGCGCGAGCGCCGGCCAGGCGTAGCGCGAGCGCGCCTCCTCGTACGCGCGCTCCCCGCGGCGGCGCCGCTCCGCGTCGCCGTTCACGGCCTCCACGAGCGCCTCGGCCAGGGCCTCCTCGTCGTCCGGCGGCACGAGCCAGCCCGTCTCCCCCGCGTCCACGATCTCGGCCGGGCCGTGGGCGTTCACGGCGGTCACGGGGAGCCCGCAGGCCATCGCCTCCACGAGCACGGCGCCGAACTGCTCGTGCACGGAGGGCAGCACGAGCAGGTCCGCCGCGTTGAGCCCTGCGGGAAGGTCCTCGTGGCCGCGCCAGCCGGCCAGGAACACGTCGGGGTTCCCCGTCTCGCGGACGACGTCGAGCGGGTGCTCGCCCTCCCACTCGCCGGGGAAGCCGCCGAGCAGCACGAGCGGCGCCGGCCGCTCGAAGCGCTCCCGCGCCCGCGCGTGCGCGCGGATCAGGAGCGGGATCCGCTTGACCTGGGTGTAGCGGCCGACGTACAGGAGCACAGGCCCTCCCTCCCGGAACGGGGCGAGCTGATCGTCCGAGTACGCGACGCTTCCGGGCTCGCCCGACTCGTCCCATCCACGCGGTTCCTCGACGAGCCAGCGGCTCCAGTGCGCGAGCCGTTCGTCCGGCCCCAGCGGCTCGCGCCGAAACCCGGCCGGGTCGAAGCCGTTGGGCGCCCACACCACCTTCTCCTGCGGCACGCCGACCAGGGCCGGCACCCGGCGCACGGCGTCCGGCGACAGCACCAGCAGGCGCTCGCAGGCGCCCGCCCAGCGGCGCAGCCGCTCGGCCCACTCCTCCGCGTGCGCCCAGCCGGGCGGCGGCCCCTCGGCGATCTCGCGCAGCATGAGCAGCTCGGTGCCGTGGAGGTGCCCGATGCGCGGCACGCCGGGGTGGTCGCGCTGGGCGGCCTCGTTGATCGGGGTGAGGTGGTGGAGGTGCAACAGGTCCGCCGAGTCCGCCCCGGCAACCTCGAGCTGCCGGCTCCAGGCCCTTACCTGGTGCTCGAACGCGGCATCGTCGAGCGAGGCGAACACCCGGTCCGGGGCGCCCGGCCGGTCCTCGAAGGAGGGATGAAACGGCGGGTCGGCGGCGAGCGGGTCCGGCGCGGCCGCGGCCGCGCCGAAGTCGAGCGCGTGCACGTCCAGGCCCTTGAAGAAGGTGGCGGCGTTCGAGGGGGCGCCGGGCGCGCCGAGCGAGCCGCACGCCAGCGAGACGTCCCAGCCCGACTCCGGCAGCGAGCGGGCGAGGTAGCGCGTCACCTGGCTCGACCCGCCCCGCGGGAAGAACATCAGCCCCATGACCACGCGCGGCATGGTCAGAGGATCACAGGCACGCTGCCGCCGTCCACCGACCAGGCGGCCCCGGTCACGTTCGAGGCCTGCTCCGAGCACAGGAAGGCGATCACCGCGGCGACCTCGTCCTCCTCCCCCATGCGCCCGATCGGCGGCTTGGAGTGGGTCGCGGCGAGCACCTCGTCGCGCGTCTGGCCGGTGCCCGCGGCCACCTGGTCGGCGAGGCCGCCCTCGCCGGTCCACAGCTCGGTGGCCACCGGGCCGGGCGCGACGGAGTTGACGAGCACGCCGTCCGCGGCGTAGGTGTCGGCGAACACCCGGCTGAGCGAGAGCGCCGCCGCCTTCGTGACCGAGTAGGCGGCGTTCGTGAGCGAGGGCCGCTTGCCGGAGGAGGAGCTCACGGTGACCATCCGGCCGCCGCCCGCCTCGGCCATGACCGGCGCGAGCGCACGCATCAGGCGCAGCGGCGCCATCACGTGGAGCTCCCACTGGGCGCGCCACTCGTCGTCGCTGAGCTCGTCGAGGGAGCGGACGTAGCTCGTGCCGGCGTTGTTCACGAGCGCCCACGGCGCCCCGCTGCACGCGGCCAGCACGCGCTCGCCGGCGTCCGCGTCGGTCACGTCGAGCTCGAGGTCCGCGCCCGTGCGCGCGACGGACAGCACGCGCGCCCCTTCCTGCGTCAGCATGCGGGCGGTGGCGGCGCCGATGCCGCGCGTCGCGCCCGTGACGACGCAGAGCCTGCCTTCGAGACCGAGATCCATGAGAGGGAGATGATCGCCGAATGAAGTCGAACACCGTCTACAGGACGTTCCAGACGAGCGAGCGGCGCGAGTTCATCCGCATCACCGAGGACGTGCAGGCGGCCGTGGACGACGCCGGGATCCGCGAAGGGCTCGCGCTCGTGGCGGCCATGCACATCACCGCCGGGGTGTGGATCAACGACGACGAGCCCGGGCTCCACGAGGACACGCTCGAGTGGCTCGACAAGGTGGCGCCGCCCAGCTGGAAGGAGCCCGCCAACGACGTGGCGCGCCGGCTGCTGCCCGACCCGGGCGACTACCGCCATCACCGTGGCGGGGAGGACAACGGCGATGCGCACCTGAAGAACCTGCTGGTCCACCACCAGGCGATCGTGCCGGTCACGGACGGTCGCCTGGACCTCGGCCCATGGCAGCAGGTCTTCTACACCGAGTTCGACGGCCGCAGGCCGAAGCGGCTCGTGATCAAGGTGATCGGCGAATGACCCTTGCGAGCTCCGCCGGCCTAGTGGCCGAGCAGCCGCGCGCAGATCGCGGGTGGCCGCTCGCCGCCGTCCGCCCGCATGATGCCGGTGCCGGCATGCGGCAGTCCGACCTGGTGGCCGCGTTCGTGCACGACGGTCCAGCAGAAGTCGATTGCGCCCGCGCGGCCCCGCCACGAGAGCGCGGTGCTCACGCGGATCACGCAGTACGCGGCGGGCAGGTTCGGGCCGATGAAGGCGTCGCCGGACGCTCGCAGGGCGAGCCGCGCGTACTCGATCCGCGGCGCGGGGCAGGCTGTGAGCCCGCGTTGCAGCCAGTAGGCGTCGGCCGCCCTGAGGGCGAGTCGCTCCGTGCGCGCGGAGGCGTGCCCGTGCCCGGCCGGGCTCTGCGCAGCAGCCGCGGCCGGGACGGCGAGACTCGCGACCAGAAGGAGGAGCGCGAGGCGGCTGGCGGGGCGACGACCCATGTACCGACCGTACGTTCGATCGGCGATCCGCGCCGGGCCCCGGCGGCCACGGGGAGCTTCCCCAGCGAAACCGCGGGACCAACCTCGCTCCGCGACCCGAAGCTGGGGATCCGTGGTAGCCGATCGTCCAACGCAGCGCCAATCGCCTCAAGCCAGGGCGCGTCTCGGCCGACGAACACCGGACACCAGAGCAGAACCCTGGACTAGGGCACCCTCGCCGCAAGGCGGGTCCGCAAAGCCACGGGACTCCATCGGAGTTCGCCGGGCTACCCAGGACCACCACGACCGCACGTACGGCTTCCACAGCGGTCGGTGGCGAACCAGGATCGTTTGTAGGGGCTGCTCGCCCATAGGGAGGACGTTCATGTCCAACCACACCCGCTTCAAGCGCGCCGGACGCATCGGCGCGGCGCTCGCAGTAGGGGTAGGCATCCTTTCGGTCCCCGCCGCGGCCCAGGCCGCCGCGGTCAACCTCGGCACGGTCAGCCCGTTCGTGGTGCTCGGCGGGGCGTCGGTCACCAACACCGGCCCGTCCGTGCTCAACGGCGATCTCGGCGTCTCGCCCGGAACGTCGCTCGTCGGCTTCGGGCTTCCGGCCGTCGTGAACGGCGCCACGCACAACAACGACGCCGTGGCGAGCAACGCCAAGAGCGATCTCACGACGGCCTACAACGTCGCCGCCGGGCAGCCGGTCGCGCCCGCGGACGACCTGACGGGCACCAACCTCGGCAACAGGACGCTCACCGCGGGCGCCTACCGCTACGCCTCGAGCGCCCAGCTCACCGGCACCGTCACCCTCAACGCCGAGGGCAACCCCAACGCGCAGTTCGTGTTCGAGATCGGCTCGACGCTCACGACCGCCGGCGCCAGCGCGGTCCGGCTGGTCAACGGGGCCTCCCCGTGCAATGTGTACTGGCAGGTCGGCAGCTCGGCCACGCTCGGCACCACCACGGCGTTCCAGGGCAACCTGATGGCTCTCACCAGCATCTCGCTGAACAACGGCGCCTCGGTGATCGGGCGCCTGCTTGCCCGCAACGGCTCGGTCACGCTCATCAACAACGTGTTGTCAGCGCCGCAGTGCGCGACCTCCGGCACGCCGGGCGACGATGACTCGCCGGGCGACGGCGGCTCGCCGGGCGGCGGCTCACCCGGAGACGGGACCTCGCCGGGCGGCGGCCGCAACGGCGGCGAGGCACCGCTCACGCGGGCGCAGAGACGCGCACGCAACGGCAGGGCCACCCTGCGGCACGCGCCGCGGGCGGCCTGCACCGCGGGCTTCCGTGCACGGGTCCGCGGCCACCTGATCGACCGAGTCGTCTTCAGGCTGGACGGCAGGCGCATCGCCAACCGTGCCAACTCGCCGTTCCAGGTGCTCGTGCGCGCCAGGGCCGGCAACCACAGGATCAGGGCGCACATCACGTTCCGGGACTCGACCCGGCCGAAGAACCGCGTCCTCCGGTATCGCGCCTGCTCCGCGGCCGCCCTCCAGCCGCTCCGCGGCCCGTCGCGGTTCACAGGTTGACCCGCATCACCCACGCGTCCCCGAGGCCCTCCGGCTCATGCCGGAGGGCCTCGGCCGTCGTGGCTGCGCTGCTCGCGACCGCAGTCGCGGGCACCCTCGCTTCACCGGCCCAGGCCGGATCACGGGTGCCCGCGAGCCGGCCGCTCGTCGCCCTCCTGCACGATCGGCTCGTGCGCGCCGCCCCGAGCTCGCACGCACGCCTGATCGAGTCCGTGTCGGCACGCAGGCCGCTCACCGGAGTGCGCACGGTCCTGCCGGTGCTCCGGCGCACGCGCGGCCGCGGCGGAGGGTCCTGGATCCACGTCAGGCTCCCCGGTCGGCCCAACGGACACAGCGGCTGGATTCGCGCCCGCCAGACCAGAGCCGCCTCGACCGTGTGGCGCCTGGCGATCGACATCTCCGCCCGCCGCGTCACGGTCTACCGCCGCGGTCACGTCAAGCGGCGCTTCCCCGCGGTGGTGGGGAAGGCCTCGACGCCGACCCCGCGCGGCCTGTTCTTCGTCGAGGAGGCGCTGGCTCTCTCACCCACGGCCCCGGGCAATCCATTCGCGCTTGCCACGAGCGCTCGCTCGAACGTCCTTCAAGAGTTCGAGGGCGGCCCCGGTCAGATCGCCCTGCACGGCACGGAAGGGCTCTCCGGCGTGCCGGGGACCGCGGCCTCGCACGGCTGCGTCCGGGTCGCCACGAGCGCCATCACGTGGCTGGCGCGGCGCATCGGGAGCGGCGTACCGCTGACCATCAGGGAATAGGGCTACTCGTAGACCTCGGGGTTCACGCAGTGGGGCATCCGCTCGCC
>JAFGJG010000179.1 GCA_016929195.1 Thermoleophilaceae bacterium | reverse complement strand
TCACGCCCCCGGACCCCCGTGGCACCTGGCCGGTGGGTGGCAGCCGGGGGCTCACGCCCCCGGACCCCCGTGGCACCTGGCCGGTGGATGACAGCCGGGGGCTCACGCCCCCGGACCCCCGTGGCACCTGGCCGGTGGATGACAGCCGGGGGCTCACGCCCCCGCCCCGGCTCGGGCTGCGTGTCACCGGCAGGCTCGCCCTGCTCACGGCCGGCATGCGCGCAGCGGGCGCGCGGGTGGGTGTCGAGGAGCTGCTGCGAGCCCACCGCGCCCTTGCCGCCGTGGACGCCGGCGACCGCGGCGCGGCCTACTTCGCCCTGCGCGCCGTTCTCTGCTCGCGCCACGAGGACCTCGAGGCCTTCGACGCGGTGTACGCCGAGTGGATGGCGGACGTGCTGCCGGACGCGGCGGCCCGCGCCGAGCCGGAGCCGCTGGCCGATGTGGCCAAGCTCGTGCTCCCGCGCGTGGCAGTCCCGCGGGAGGAGCGCCCGGGCGCGACGGGGGAGGCGGAGGTCGAGCAGGTGCCCGCCGCGTGGTCGGACGTCGAGGTGCTGCGCGACAAGGACTTCGCCGTGTACTCCGACGCCGAGCGCCGGATAGCGCGCCGCCTGATGGCCCGGCTGGCGGGCGCGGGGCCGACGCGGCGCAGCCGGCGGATGCGGCCGGCCCGGCGCGGCGGCCGCCCGGCCGGGGCGCGCCCCGACCTGCGGCGCACGATACGAACCTCGCTGCGCTACGAGGGCGACCCGGTGGAGCGCCACTGGCGCCGCCCCGGCGCCCGCCCGCGCCCGCTGGTGCTCGTCTGTGACGTGTCCGGCTCGATGGAGCCGTACGCGCGCATGCTGCTCCAGTACATGCAGGCCTGCGTGGCCGCGCGGCGCCGGGTCGAGGCGTTCGTGTTCGGCACGGAGCTCACGCGCGTCACCGCGGACCTGCGCGGGCGCGATCCCGACGGCGCGCTCGAGCGTGCCGCAGAGCGTGTGGACGACTGGTCGGGCGGCACGCGCATCGGCGCGTCGCTCGCGAGCCTCAACCGCGAGCACGGCGGGCGCGTCGGGCGCGGGGCGATCGTGGTCGTGCTCTCCGACGGCTGGGACCGCGGTGACCCGGAGCAGCTGACCGCCGAGCTCGAGCGGCTCGGCCGCTGCGCCCACCGGCTCGTCTGGCTCAACCCGCTCAAGGCGCATCCCGACTACGAGCCGCTGACGGTCGGCATGCGAGCCGCGCTCCCGCACGTGGACCACTTCCTCGCCGGCAACTCGCTACGGTCGCTCGAAGAGCTGGCCGTGCTCATGGAGGAGGGAATGACGTGAAGGACGTGGTCCGGGACGTGACGGCGTGGAGGGAGCGCGGCGACCGGGTCGCGATAGCGACCGTCGTCGCGGTCCGCCGCTCCGCCCCGCGGCCACCCGGCGCCAAGATGGCCGTCAACGACCGCGGCGAGGTGTCGGGGATGGTCTCCGGCGGCTGCGTCGAGGGCGCGGTGGTCGAGGCGGCGGCGGACGTGCTCGGCGGCGCCGCTCCGAAGCTCCTCCACTTCGGCATAGCCGACTCGGAGGCGTGGGACGTGGGCCTGCCGTGCGGCGGCGAGATCGACGTGTTCGTCGAGGAGTACGCCGAGTGAGCGCGGCCGGGGAGTTCGCCCGGCTCGCGGCCGAGGACGCTCGCGCCGCCCTCGTCACGATCGTCGAGGGGCCGGCCGCGGGCGCGAAGCTGCTCGTGATGCCCGGCGGCGGCACCGAGGGCGGCCTCGGCGATCCCGAGCTGGACGCGGCGGCCGCAGCGGCCGCGGGCGAGCTGATGTGGTCGGAGCGCTCGGAGCTGCGCGAGGTGAAGGGCGTGAAGCTCTTCCTCGACGTGACCGCGCCGGCGCCGCGGCTGGTGATCTTCGGAGCCGTCGACTACTCGGCGGTGCTATGCCGGCTGGCGCGAGTGACCGGCTGGGTCCCCTACGTCTGCGACCCGCGCGCCCAGTTCGCAACCCCGGAGCGCTTCCCCGACGCCGAGGAGGTGATCGCGGCCTGGCCGGAGCCGGCCTTCGAGCGGATCGGCCCGATCGACCCCGCTACCTACGTCGCGGTGCTCACCCACGACCCGAAGCTCGACGACGCCGCGCTCACGCTCGCGCTGCGCTCCGACGCGGTCTACGTCGGCGCCATGGGCAGCCGCCGGGCTCAGGCGGCCCGCCGCGAGCGGCTGATGGCCGGCGGCCTGTCCGAGGCGGAGATCGAGCGCATCGCGGCGCCGATCGGGCTCGACCTCGGAGCGGTGAGCGCGGAGGAGACCGCGCTGTCGATCATGGCCGAGGTCGTGGCGGTCCGGAACGGGCGCGAGGGCGGCCGGCTCAGCGCGTCGGCCGGGCGCATCCACGAGGTGGGGGCTTGATCGGCGGCATCGTGCTCGCGGCGGGCGCGGCCAGCCGCTTCGGCAGCGCGAAGCAGCTGGCCGAGCTCGACGGCGTCCCGCTCCTCGAGCACGCCGTCAGGACCATGGCCCGGGCAGCCGACGTGGGCCGCGCGGTCGTGGTGCTCGGCGCCGAGGCGGACGAGGTCATCCGCCGCGTGGACCTGCACGGGCTCGAGCCGATCGTCTGCTCGCGCTGGCAGGAGGGCCAGTCGGCGTCGCTCGCGTGCGGGCTTGCCGCGCTCGCCGACTGCGAGGCCGTCGTCGTGACGCTCGGCGACCAGCCGCGGCTGGCCCTTCCGGCGATCGCCCGCCTCGTGGCCGCCCGCGGCCGCTGCCCCGCGGTGCGGGCGACCTACGGCGGGCTTCCCGGTCATCCGGTGCTGCTCGAACGCGAGCTCTTCGGCCCGCTGCGCGACGTGACCGGTGACCACGGCGCCCGCAACCTGCTGCAGAGCGTGGGCACGACCGAGGTCCCCTGCGACGACCTCGGCGGCGGCGAGGACGTGGACACTCCCGACCAGCTGGCGGCGCTCCGCTCGTGAAGCTGGAGCAGTCATTCCAGGTCGAGGCCCCGCTCGAGCGGGTCTGGGAAGCGCTCATCGACGTCCGCCGCGTGGCTCCCTGCCTCCCCGGTGCCGAGATCGACGAGGCATCCGACGACGGGGTCTACCGCGGCAGCTTCACCGTGAAGCTCGGGCCGACGACCGCCTCGTACCGGGGCGAGCTTCGAATGGAGGAGGTCGACGAGACGGGCCGCCGGGTGGTGATGCGCGCCAACGGGCAGGACAAGCGCGGCCAGGGCACGGCCAAGGCGACGATCGAGAGCGTCATGAGCGCGGCCGGCGCCGGCACCAAGGTCGACGTGGTGACCGACTTCACGCTCACCGGCCGGCTCGCCCGCTTCGGCCGCGGCGGGATGATCCAGGACGTCTCGAACAGGCTGCTGCGCGACTTCTCGGCCTGTCTCCAGAGCTCGATCGAGGCGGACCGGCCGGGCGAGGAGCCCTCGGGCCCGCCCGCGCCGGCGAAGCCCGTCAGCGGGTTCTCGCTGTTCTTCCGAGCGCTGCTCGATCGCATACGGCGCCTCTTCGGCGGCTAGACTCGGTCTTTCCCGGCAAGGGGGCCCACTGGCCGTGGAGACCACTGAAGACGCAGTTACAAGCGCTCCGGCGCCTCTGCTGAACGACGAAGAGCTGGCCGCCTGGCGCGGCCTGTTCCGGTCGCATGCCCGGCTCACGCGAGCCCTGGACGTGGACCTCGTGAGCGCGCACGGACTGCCGCTCACCTCCTACGAGGTGCTGCTGTACCTCGCGGATTCGCCCGAGGGGCGGCTCCGGATGTCGGAGCTCGCCGACTCGGTGCTCCTCAGCCGGAGCGGGCTCACGCGCCTGGTCGACCGGCTCGAGCGCCAGGGACTGCTGCGCCGCGAGACCTGCTCGAGCGACCGCCGCGGCGCCTACGCCGCGATCACGCAGCGTGGGCGGGCGCTGTTCGACCGCGCGCGCGTGACCCACCTGGAGGGCGTGCGCCGGCGCTTCCTCGACCAGCTCTCGGAGGAAGAGCTGCGCTTCCTCGGGGACATCTGGCGCCGCACCACCGGCGGCTGACGGCTAGGAGATCGGCGAGGCCGCCACGGAATGGCGGGAGCGGCGCCGAACCTCGCGCATCGCGCGGGCCAGGCGCCGGACGCCCTCGTCCAGCTCGTCCGGCTCGAGCAGCGGGAAGGACAGGCGGAGGCCGGTCTGTGAGCGCCGCTCGGGAGTGACCGCGGCGCCGGGCGTGAAGGTGACGCCGTGGCGGGCCGCCTCGGAGTAGAGGGCGCGCTCGTCGAGCGGCCGGTTCAGCGTGACCCAGACATGGTGCCCGCCGGCCGGCGTCTGTGCGCGGTACTCGCCGTCCAGGTGACGGTCCAGCGCGGCGATCAACGCGTCTCGCCGCTCGCGGTAGAACGGCATCGTCTTCTTGACGTGCCGGTCGTGCGCGCCCGAAGCGAGCCAGCGGGCGGCCATGTGCTGCGTCACGGTCGAGGTGTGGAAGTCGGCGATCAGCTTCGACATCGCGATGCGCTCCATGATCGGACCGCGTGCGGCGATCCAGCCGACCCGCAGGCCGGGCCCCAGCACCTTCGAGAACGAGTTGACGTGCACCACGTGGCCAGGCGCGAGCTCGCGCACCGATCGCGGGCGTTCGGCGTCGAAGCGGATGTCGGCGTAGACCTGGTCCTCGAGCACGAAGAAGTTCCGCTCCTGGGCCAGCTCGGCCAGCCGCCGCGCCCGGTCGAGCGGCAGGTCGCGGCCGGTCGGGTTGTGCGACGCGGTCTGGAGCGCGACCACCTTGACCTCGTGGCGGGCGAGCAGCCGCTCGAGCCCGTCCACGTCGAAGCCGTGCTCGTCCACCGGCACGCCGATCACCCGGGCGCCGGACGCGCGCAGGGCGCCGATCATCCCTATGAAGCTCGGTGACTCGACGACCGCCACGTCGCCCGGCTCGAGCGCGGCCGCGCCCGCGAGCTGGAGCGCCTGCTGGGCGCCCGACGTGATCACGACCTCCTCCGGATCGGTCGCGAAGCCGTAACGCCGGCCGCGCTTCGCGATCTGCTCCCGCAGCTCGTAGAGGCCCTCGGGCGGCAGATACGAGAGCGCGCTCGCGCCGGCCTCGGAGAAGACGTTCGACGTGATCCGCGCCAGCTCGTCGACGGGGTAGGTCCGCGGCGACGGCCACCCCTGCGCGAGCGAGATCATGCCCGGCTCGTCGACGGTGAACGCGTCGGCGAGGACCTCCTCGGGAAACCCGACGTCTTGGTCGGGCAGCGCGTAGACCTGCCAGTCGTCGCCCAGCTCGGCGCTCCCCGCCGGCGCCAGCGACCGCACGAAGGTGCCGCGCCCGACGGTGGCGGACACGTAGCCGAGCTCGGCCAGCTTGCGGTAGACGCGCGCCGCCGTCAGGTGATTGACGCCGACCTCCTCAGCGAGCCGGCGCGTGGGCGGCAGCTTCTCGCCGGGCGGCAGCTCGCCGGACTCGATCGCCGCGGTGAAGCGATCGACCAGCTGCTGGGTCAGCGACACATCGCCTTCGCGATTGAGATCCGACAAATTCATCTTGTAGGACATTGTACGGGCAATAGTCGGTCGTACAGTACACCACACAGTAGTACACACAAGCCCTGGCCGGGAAGGAGGCCGCACAATGTTCCGTCACACCGCCGACACGCCGAAGCTCAAGCACTCCAACGTGACCGTCCGGCACGCGGTGGAGGCGGACGAGCGTGCGCTCGCGCGGCTCGCGGCGCTCGACAGCGCCCCCCGCCTCCGCGGCCCGGCGCTGCTCGCCGAGAGCAACGCCCGCGTGCTCGCCGCCCTCCCGGTCGGGTCCGGCCGCGCGATCGCCGATCCGTTCGAGCCGACCGCCGAGGCGGTTGCGCTGCTCGAGCTGCGCAGGGCGCAGCTGCTGGCGCGCGACGAGCCGCGCCGGCGCGGCCTCGCCCGCATCCTTCGCCCGCGCGCGCTGCACGCGCGGGCGTAGGCGGCTACCCGAGGGCGAGCGCCGCGATGCCCACGACGATCGCGGCGGCGCACGCGATCCGGCGCCGCGGGTCGGCCTCGCCGAGCACCCCCGCCCCGAGCACGGCGCCGAACAGCACGCTCACCTCGCGCGCGGGCGCGACGTAGCTCACGTCGGCCAGCCGCAGCGCGTAGAGCACGAGGATGTAGGCGAAGCCGGAGAGCAGGGCCACGCCCAGCGCCCCCCGCCGGTCCTCCCGCCAGGTGGCGGTGAGCGCGCGCCGCGCTCCGAGCACGAACGGGGTCAGCACCAGCGCCACGCCGATCTCGGTCGCCCAGAAGTAGACGACCGGCGACGCGCCGAGCCCGTCGACCGCGTGCTTGTCCCAGATCGTGTAGAGGGCGATCGTGAGGCCGGTCGCCAGTGCCCAGCTCGTGCCCGGCGCCCCTGCCCGCACGGCCGGCGCGGCGAGCGAGAGGATCGCCAGCACCACGATCGCGCCACCGGTAAGCACGACCGGGCCGGGCCGCTCTCCGAGCAGGACGATGGCGGCGATCGTCGCGATCACCGGACCGCTGCCGCGGGCGAGCGGGTAGACGAGCGACAGGTCGCCCTCCCTGTATCCGCGCAGGAGGCAGGCGAAGTAGACCGCGTGGATGACGCCCGACCCGGCCATGAACGCCACCGCCCCGAGGCTCGGCGGCGAGACCGCGACGATCACGAGGGCGGCCGGCGTGAGCACCGCCGCGCCGAACACGGAGGCGAGCCAGACGAACGGCGCGCCGCCGCCCTGGGCGGTCTTCGCGAGCAGGTTCCAGAGAGCGTGCGCGCCCGCGGCGAGCAGCACCAGCCCGAGCGCGATCGTGGGCACCCCTAGGACGAGGGCTCGTCGGCGTGGCGCGCGAACTCGGAGCGGCCCTGGGCCTCGTCCCAGTACACCTCGTACCGAACGCAGAGCCCGGCCGGCCAGTGCGAGAGCTCCCAGGAGCGCTGCCTGATCTCGACCGCGGAGCCCGCGCCCCGCCCCACGTACTCGATGATCGCCAGCACCCACTCGCCCCGGCCGGTCAGCTCGACCGGCTCGGTCCGCATCTCGTCCCAGGAGCCCGCCCACCGCTCGAGCAGCTGGCGGTACTCGGCCTGACCCCGGTAGGTCCCGCTCTCGAAGTTCGGCGGCGCCACGTACACGCTCACCTCGGGGTCGAAGAGCTCGAGCATCGCCTCGATCTCGCCGGCGCTGTAGCGGGCGTAGGCCCGGCGGCAGAGGTCCTCGGGCGTCGCGGTCACGAGATGAACCCCTCGAGCCGCCTGGCCTCGTCATCCACCTCGCGCCGGGTCGCCCGCGGGAGCGGCTCGAACGACTTCACCTTCACCCTGCCCTTCTCCTCGCTCCAGGTGCCGGCCACCGCGCCGTCGACAGTGAACGTGTTGACCGACTGCGGTGTCCTGGCACTGAACACGAGGCTACGGAACCGCTCGGGGAGGATGCCGGTGTGGCGGGCGTGCACGAGCAGTGCAGCGTCCCAGACCGGCAGGAAACGAACCGGCGCCTTCGCGGACGGGTCCGGCAGGGAGCGTCGCGGCAGGTCGAGGAGGAGGGTCCCTTCCTCGCTGTGGAAGCGCCGCAGCTCCATGTTCTCGATCACCGGCCTCAGCTCGGCCGGCGCGATTCCCGACCAGCTCTGGATGCTCTCGAACGGCGCCGGCCCGAAGGCGGCGAGATAGCGCGTGATCGTGTGCCGCCGCGGATGCTCGGTCTCCGCACGCTCGATCCACCCGTCGGCGAACGCGTAGATGTCGGCCCGGCGGCGCTCCCAGGTGCCCGCGGGCGGCACGCGCACGAGGTCCAGCCAGATCGTGGCGCCGTTGAACAGCGAGGGGTCGCCGTCCGCGAGCGGCATCAGCTCGGCCCGCGTGGCCGGCCCCTTCGCCAGCACCCGCCGCATCCGCTTCGCGGCCGCGGTCACCGCCCTCCGGTCGGGGCCGCGCTTCGCGCGCGCCCTGAGCCAGGCGCCGCGGCGCGAGTCGCGTGTGGCGTCCGCGAGCTGCCAGTAGTCCCCGGGGGTCACGATGTGGATCGTGTTTCGGAGCAGGGTGGCCTGCACCAGGGACCTGCGCTCGAGGGCGCGCGTGACCTGGTCGCGCCCGAGCCCGGCCACGCGCGACCAGAGCCCGACGTAGATCGAGGGCGCGTACTGCGCCTGCACGCCGCCCATCCGCTCCACCGCCCTGGGCAGCGCGTCGCCGCGGCGCTCGAGCAGGGACTGCCGCTCCAGCAGCGCGCGATTCAGCTCGCGCTCGCCCAGGATGCGCTCGGTCAACTCAGACGTGCAAGCTAGCGACCCGGAGCGTCCTGCGCCCCGTGGCGTCCCGGAACTCCACCGAGAGGCGGAGCCTCGGCCGGCGCTCTGCGGCCAGCACGGTGCGGCCCGTGCGCGTGAGCCTGAAATGCAGCGCGACCGGTCCGGCGGCGCGGGCGCGTGCCGCCCCCTTGGCCACCAGCACGGTCCGGCCTCCACGGCGCATCGTGAGCTTGGCGCTGAAGGTCCCGGGCGTGAGCGCCCGCAGCCCGCGGATGATCGCCCCGCGGCGCTTCACGAGCCTGCGTGCGCCCAGCTTGCGCAGGGCGCGGGCGCCGGCGGCCACGTCCTCGGCCAGGCGGCCCTGGATCAGCTTGGGCGACGGGCCCGCGGGCTCCGCGGGCGGCTCGGGAGCCTCGCCGGGCGGCGGCTCGGCGATCACCGGCGTCCGCTCGGCCGTCCAGGTGCGGGTGGCCGGCGTGGGGTCGGCGTTGCCGAGCGAGTCCACGGCGCGCACGGCGAACGTGTGGCGGGCGAAGGCGAGGCCGGCGATCCGGTGGGGCGCGGCGCAGGTCCTCCAGGCGCCGGCGTCCAGGCTGCACTCGAAGGTCGCACCGGCCTCGGCAACAAAGCTGAACGTGGCCGAGCTCGAGCGAACCGTGCCGGCCGGCCCGCCCGTGATCGACGTCTCGGGAGGCTCGGCGTCCACGGTCCACTCGTGGCCGGCCGGCGAGGAGTCGGTGTTCCCGGCGGCGTCGCGCGCACGCACCTGGAAGCGGTGCTGCCCGTTGGCCAGCCCGCTCAGGACCAGCGGCGCGGCGCAGCTCTCCCAGGCCCCGTTACCGACGCGGCATTCGAAGGAGGCCCCGTCCTCGCTCGAGCCGAACCCGAGTTCCGCGCGGTTCGACGGGGTCGTGGCGTCCGGGGCGGACTCGATCGTCGTGTCGGGCTCGACGGTGTCGACGGTCCAGCCGCGCTCGGCCTCGGTCGCGTCCACGTTCCCGGCGGCATCGATCGCCCGTACCCGCAGCGTGTGCGCGCCCTGGGCGAGGCCGGTCAGCGTCCGCGGGGATGAGCACGAGTCCCAGCCACCGGCGTCGAGCCTGCACTCGAACGACGAGCCGGCCTCGGACGAGGAGAACGCGATGGTGGCCGACGTCGAGGCGGTCGGGCCGGCCGGGCCGGAGGCGATCGTCGTGTCGGGCGCAACGGTGTCGACGGTCCACGACCGGGTGGCCTCGGTCGGGTCGGTGTTGCCGGCCGCGTCGGTCGCGCGCACGCGGAAGGTGTGGCCTCCCTCCGCGAGGTTCGTGAGCGCCCGCGGCGACGTGCACGGCTCCCAGCCGCCGCCGTCCACTCTGCACTCGAAGGCCGAGCCGCCCTCGCTCGAGCCGAAGGAGAGGCTCGCGCTCTTCGCGGCCACGACCCCGTCGGGCCCACCGCCGAGGGTGGTCTCGGGCGCCTCGGTGTCGACGGTCCATGTCCGGGTGGCCTCGCTCGGGTCGGTGTTGCCGGCGGCGTCGACCGCGCGCACGCGGAAGGTGTGGAGGCCCTGGGCCAGCTCAGTGAGCGCGCGCGGCGACTCGCAGGCCTCCCAGGCGCCGTCGTCGAGCCTGCATTCGAACGTCGCGCCCGCCTCGGAGGAGAAGCCGAAGCTCGCGTTGCGGGAGGCCGTCGGCCCGCTCGGCCCCGAGCCGATCGCGGTGTCTGGCGCGACGGTGTCGACGGTCCACGTGCGGACGGCCTCGCTTGGGTCGGTGTTGCCG
>JAFGJG010000178.1 GCA_016929195.1 Thermoleophilaceae bacterium | reverse complement strand
GCCGGGCCAGGGCGTGTTCTCCGCGCAGGAGTCCACATTGCTCGACTCGCTCAACTTCAACGGCGTCGTGGGCAAGCGGCGCGACCGGCCGGTCGAGTGGCAAAGCATCGACCGCTACGTCGAGAGCGTGAACGCCACGGACGCCAACCGCGTGGGCGCGGGCGGCACGTCCGAGGCCACGAGCCAGCCGCCGCTCTACTACGCGTACGAGTCGGTCGGGTATCTCGTATCGCCCTGGAACGGACTGCTCGAGCGGCTCTGGATCATGCGCCTGCTGTCCGCGCTGCTGACCGCGGTCACCGTCGTCTTCGTCTATCTGTTCCTGCGCGAGCTGTTCCCGGACGCGCCGTGGGCCTGGACGGTCGGAGCGCTCGCGGTCGCCTTCCAGCCGCTGCTCGGGTTCATGGGCGGAGGGGTGCACCCCGACGTCCTTCTCTTCACGGCCTCCGCGGCGCTGTTCTGGGCGCTCGCCCGCGCCTTCCGCCAGGGCCTCACGCGGCAGACGGGAGCGGTGATCGGGGCGGTGCTGGCCGTGGGCCTGCTCGCCAAGCTCAACTTCATCGCGATGCTGCCCGGCGCGCTGCTCGGGGTGGCGCTGCTCGCCTGGCGCGAGCGGAGCCGTGAGGCGCTCGTCGGCGCGGGGATCGCATGCGGCATCGCCGCGGCCGTGGCCGGCGTGTACATCCTTCTGAACCTCACGGTCTGGGACCGCACGGAGTGGGGCGGCGGCGTCGGCGTGGCCACGCGCGCCGCGACCGGCTCCGGCTCGCACGCCGCCGACCCGATCTCGCTGTCGTACCACCTGAGCTACACCTGGCAGCTCTACCTCCCGCGGCTGCCGTTCATGGACCCGCAGTTCTCCGGCTTCCGGCCATGGGAGATCTGGTTCAAGGGCTTCATCGGGAACTTCGGCTGGCTCGACACCCCGTTCCGGCTCTGGGTCTACTACGTCGCGCTCGGCATCGCGGTGCCGATTCTCCTGCTGGCCTGCGTCACGCTCTGGGAGCGCAGGGCGGGGCTGCGGCGCCGCTGGCCCGAGCTCCTCACATACGCGGCGATCGTGGGCGGGCTGCTCGTCTCGATCGGCGTGCTCGGGCTGCGCTACCGGCGCAACACGGGCTTCGAGTTCGAGCAGGCCCGCTATCTGCTGCCGCTCGTCGCGCTCTACGCGGCGGGCGTGTCAGCCGCCGCGCTCGGCGCAGGCCGGCGCTGGGGCAGGCCCGTCGGGGCCGTGCTCGTGAGCCTCGCGGCCGTGCACGGGTTGTTCGCCCAGCTGCTCGTGATCTCGCGCTTCTACGGCTGAGCGCCGGCGGCGAGGGCCGCCGCCTCGCGATCGGCGAGCGCCGCCCTGAGGCCCACCTCGACCTGCCGGCCCGCGTGCTCCCAGGTGGCGTCGCGAACGAACTCGAGCCCGGCCTGGGAGCGCCGCCGCCAGAGCGCGTCGTCGTCGAGCAGCCGCTCGACCGAGTCCGCCAGCGCGATCGGGTCCGCGGCGCTCAGCTCGACGGGCCCGTCCGCGCCGAACTCGGCCTCGGGGCTGCCGCCGGCCAGGTCCACGCAGGGCAGCCCGCAGGCCATCATCTCCTGCGGGATCAGCGAGTAGTTGGTGAGCGAGAGGCAGACGCCCACGCGCGCCTCGGAGTAATGCCGGGCGAGCTCTTCGGGGGTGACTATCCCGAGGTGCTCGTGGGGGAAGCTCGCGGGCAGCCGCTTCTCCTGGCCGAAGATCACGACGCGCAGCCCGGGGCGGCGGCGCTTCAGCTCGTCGAGCGCGAGCAGCCCCAGCGGCACGGCGCGGCGGGCCGTGGCGTCGCGGCCGTAGAAGAGGACGGTGTCGCGGCTGCGCTCGACCTGGCGCGGGAGGTAGGTCTCCTGGTCCACGCCGAAGCGGAACTCGGAGCCGTCGTGCCCGTAGCGCTCGCGCATCAGCCGCCGCAGCCAGCGGCTGCTCGAGATCGGGTAGAGGTCGTGGGCGTAGGTCTGCTCGGCCCAGATGCGCTCGGCCGAGGTGGCGAAGAACTCGGGCTCGTGGTCGTGCACGAGGTAGGCCCGCGCCCGCGTGCCGCCGAGCAGGAGCAGCGGCGCCACCGTCTCCCAGCCGGTGGCCACGGCCACGTCGGCGCCGTGCCAGTCGTGGAAGCCCTTGAAGACCGGGGCGCGCACGGGAACGAACTCGGACACGATCCGCCGCCGCAGCACGCCCGCCGCCTCGGTCCGGTGGATGCCGATCGGGTCGTGCACCCAGATCGAGCAGGTGTGGCCCATGCGCTCGAGCCAGTGGACGATCTGGAAGATCGAGCTGTGGCCGCCGCTGCCGCGCCCAAACGGAGGGATCGCCACCGCCACGTGCAGGCGCTCGCGCGCGCTCATGCCCGGGACCGGGTCGGCGAGCGGCTCCGGGCCGCGCCGCGACAGCTCGGCGATCTCTGCGAACAGCGGCTCCGCGCGCCGCGGAGGGGCCTCGCGCCCGGCGGCGCCGTCGTCGCGGCCCTCCAGCGAGATCGCGCCGCGCACGCTCGCGGGCAGCCGGTCTGCGCGCGAGCCGAGCCCGGCGAACACCTGGCGCGACGAGTGGTGGAGCGCGGAGCGGGCGGTCCAGCGGGCACGCTCCCCGAGCGGCAGCGAGCGCTCGGCCATCCAGCGCCGGTCGGCCGCCACCTGGCGCCGCGTCAGCCCGAGCACGCCGCGCGCCGACAGCGGCTCCACGTGATCGATCGTCTCGCGCAGGCCGCGGTACTCGTCGAAGTAGCGCCGCATGAACTCGACGGGGCCGTAGTCGTGGGCGTGCAGCACGGCCGCGCCCGGCGAGTAGACCTTGCTCCACCCGGCGGCAGGCATCGCCCGGGCGAACGCCTGGTCCTCGGCGTAGGGCACGTCGGGGAAGCGGATCTCCTCCCAGCATTCGCGCCGGTAGCAGGCGTTGACGTTCGACAGGAAGAGGGGGTCGCCGGGTCCCTGCACCACCGGCCTCCCGTCGGGTGCGAAGCCCGCGAAGAACTCGGTCAGCTCGCGCGCGATCATCGGGCTCGTGTCGGGATGGGGGAGGTGCGGGCCGTAGGCAGCGCCCACGCGCTCGCCCAGCTCGAACGCGTCCCGGTAGGCGTCGAGCCAACCCTCCGCCGGCACGGCGTCCTGGGTGAGGAAGCAGATCAGGTCGCCGGTCGTCCGCTCGGCGGCCAGGTTGCGCGTCCGCCCGTGCCCGAACTCCTCCGGCGGGATCTCGACCACGCGGGCGCCGGCCGCCCGCGCGCGCTCGACCGAGCCGTCGCGGGAGCCCGAGTCCACGACGAGCACCTCGTCGGGCCGCTCGCGGCGGAGCGCCTCGAGCAGCGCGCCGAACCGCTCGCCGCCGTCCTTGACCGGGATGACGACAGAGATGGAGGGCAAGCGACCGAAGCTAGCACCACGTCCTGCGGGCACGACGGGCCGCTGAGCTACGGTGCCGAGCCGTGCTGGGCCGCATTCCCCGGGCTGTCGCCGAACGAGTTCGCGCGCGTCGCCGCCCGCAGGTCGCCAACCGCTTTCCCCTCGGTCACCACTACTCGCCGCTGCCGGACAACCGTGAGCTGGCTGCGGAGCCGCGCCGCTCGCAGGTGTGGCCGCCGACGCCGCGCGAGACGCCGGGGATCGCCTGGAGGCCCGAAGAGCAGCGCCGCCTCGCGCTCGACGTCTTCGCGGCTCAGGAGCGCCTGCGGCTTGCGCGTGACGAGACGGCCGATCCGACGGAGTACTGGTCCGAGAACGCCCAGTACCCGGCGCTCGACGCCTGGGTTCTCGAGGCATTTCTGCGCCACCTCCGCCCGGCGCGGATGGTCGAGATCGGGTCCGGCTACTCCTCGCTGGTCACGGCGCGCGTGAACCGCGAGCTGCTGGGCGGCTCGATGCGCTTCACGTGCATCGAGCCGCACCCGCCCGGCTTTCTGACCGGGAGCGTCCCCGGAGTCTCCGACCTGCGCGTCGAGGCGGTGCAGGACACGCCGCTCGAGCTCTTCGGCGAGCTGGGCCCGGGCGACATCCTCTTCATCGACACCGCGCACACCGTGAAGACCGGCGGGGACGTGGCCTGGATCTTCGGCGAGGTGGTGCCGCGCCTGCGCTCCGGAGTCGTCGTGCACATCCACGACGCGTTCATCCCCGGTGACTATCCGCAGCCGTGGGTGCTCGACGGCTGGGGCTGGAACGAGATCTACCTCCTCAGGGCGTTCCTGGCCTTCAACAGCGAGTTCGAGGTGCTGTTCGGCGTGCAGTGGATGCTGCAGAACGAGCTCGCCGCGATGGAGACGGCGTTCCCGGGCGTCGCCGACCCCGGTGAGCGCCAGGGATCGGCGCTCTGGTTCCAGAGGCGCGCCTAGGCCTCGTCCGTCCCGCGCGCCTTCCGTAGCGCCATGCGCGCGAGCCGCATCACAGCGCGGACCGCGCGAACGGCGGCACGGAACTCCGCGGCGCCGCGCCGGCGCATCAGCGCGTTCAAGTCGAGGTTCCAGCGGTCGAGCCAGTAGGAGCGGTCCTGGGCCGCGGCCACCGCGTCGTGGGCGCGCGCGACCTCCTCCACGTGCTCGCGCTCCAGCGCGTCGAGCCGCGCGCGCAGCGCCTCGGTCTCCTGGCGCTCCGAGGTGCTCACAGGTCCTCGGCGATCCGCGGCGCCTCGCGTGCGAACACCCACGTGCCGATCGCGAAGGTGACCGCGACGATGGCCAGCGAGACCACGAGCCAGAGCGCTCCGCCGGCCACGTCCGCGGCAGTCGGCGCGGACGGGTCGATGACAGCGTGCCGAACCTGCGTGAAGATCGCCGCCAGCGGATTGGCCATTGCCTCGTGCTCGATGCTGTCCGGGTAGAAGGACGCCACGTAGATCACGGGCGAGCCGTAGAACAGGATCTGGGACATCACCTCCCAGATCGGCTGCACGTCGCGATAGCGCACGTAGAGCGCGGAGAGCAGCATCGCGACGCCCGTCGCGAAGGCGGCCAGCACCACCAGCAGCGGGATCAGCTCGAGCCAGCTCGCGCGCGGCTCGATTCCCGACGCCAGTACGAATATGAACACGACGAGCATGTTCAGCCCGAGGTTGAAGAGCGCGTGGAGCGCCACCGACAGCGGGATCACGAGCCTCGGGAAGCGCACCTTCCGCAAGAGGTTCTCGCGCTCGACGAGCGAGGTCACGCCGCGGGCCGTCGTCTCGGCGAAGAACGTGAACATCACGATCGAGGCGAGCAGGTAGACCGGGTAATGGTCGATGTCGCCACCGAGCCTGACAACCTCCGTGAAGACGACGTAGAGCACGCCGAAGAGGAGCAGCGGCCGCATCAGCGTCCAGACGTAGCCGAGGGCCGAGCCGAAGAAGCGCAGCTTGAAGTCGGTGACGGCGAGCATCCAGGTCAGCGCCCAGAAGCGGCGCAGGTCGTCTCCCACCGCGGAGGGGCCGCGATAGCGCGCGGCGGCGGGCTGCGCGCTCATCCTCGCTCCACCTCCATCCGCGTGGGCAGGTCCACGACGCCGCCGCTGTGGAGCGAGGCCTCGACGATCAGCGACGCCACGTCCTCGCGCTGCTCGAGGAGGTGGTACTCGCCTTCGTATTCGCCGACGGCCGGGGTGAGCGTGTAGTGGCTCTGCGCGAGCGCGTTCTCGAATGCGAAGCTGACGATCGCGCGATCGCCGGCGGCGAAGGCGCCGGCGCTTGGATGCGCGACGCTCGTGGCCGTGAAGACCGTGTGCCTGACCTCGTTGCGGAAGGCGACGGTGAAGACGGGAAACCGCACCGGCCGCAGGAACTCCACCTCCATGCTCACGCGGCAGGTGTCGCCCTGCGTCGCGGTCACGAGGCGGTCGCCGGACGGATCCTCGCACCAGATCCTCCCGATGCGGACCTCCTGGCCGGGCCGCGCTGCGGGCTCGACGGCCGCGCGGCCGAAGTTGATCTCGCGGTAGAGCTGCGAGACCCGCTCGGGGGTGTCGATCGAGACGGCCTCGCCCCGCTCCAGCAGCATCGCGCGGTCGCAGAACCTTTCGATCGCTGCCATGTCGTGCGTGACGAACAGGATCGTCCGCCCCTGCGCGCGCATGCGGGCGAACTGGTCGAAGCACTTGAGCTGGAACGCCCCGTCGCCGACCGCCAGCACCTCGTCCACGAGCAGGACGTCGGCATCCACCTGGACCGCCACGGAGAAGCCGAGCCGGACGCTCATTCCTGACGAGTAGTTCTTGAGCTTCAGGTCAACGAACTCTTGGAGCTCCGCGAACTCGATGATCTCGTCGAAGCGCCGGCGCGCCTCGCGCCGCGACAGCCCGAGCATGATCGCGTTGATGATCACGTTGTCGCGCGCCGTGAGCTCCGGGTTGAAGCCCACGCCCAGCTCGATGAACGGCGACAGTCGCCCGTCGATCCGCATGCTGCCGCTGTCGGTGCCGTAGATGCCCGCCAGGCACTTCAGTAGCGTGCTCTTCCCGCTGCCGTTGCGGCCGACGATCCCGAAGAACTCGCCCGTCCCCACGTGAAAGCTCACGTCCCGCAGCGCCACGAGCTCGTCGTGCTTGCGGGAGCTGAGCGGATGAAGCGCGCGCTCCTTCAGCGTCGAGTAGCGCTGGTGCGGGAGGCGGAAGGTCTTCGACACCGATCCGACCTCCACGGAGGCAGGGCCGCTCCGCAGCGCGCTCGCCCGAGCGCCGCCCTCCTGCCTCGGTGTCGGGCCGGACGGGTCGCGGCCCGCCACGGCGGGTGTGCCGGTCGCGTCCAGAAAGCCGAAACTACCAGGGCCTTCGAACGGCTCCCGGCGCCGCCGGTATCCTCGCGCCCTGCGCGCGATGGCTGATGTCGACTCTGCCCAGGAGCAAGCCCACCCCGAGCGGTTCGACCCTGAAGGGTCGAACGGGGAGCTCGTCGAGGCCGAGCACCGCGCTCGCTATTGGTGGGCTGCGGACTACGTCGAGAGCAAGGACGTGCTCGACGCGGGCTGCGGCACCGGCTTCGGCACGGCCATGCTCGCCGAGCGTCATCCCGCCCGGCTCGTGGGCGTGGACATCGCGCCCGATGCCCTCGAGCGCGCCCGCCGGCTCGCGCCGAACGCGGAGATCGCCCGGGGAGACCTCCGCGAGCTCCCGTTCGAGGACTCGTCGTTCGACATCGTCGTCTGTTTCGAGGTGATCGAGCACATCGAGCGCGCGGACGAGGTGCTCGACGAGCTGCGCCGCGTCCTCCGCGAGACCGGCTGCCTGCTGATCTCCTCGCCTAACCGCGACGTCTACACGCCCGGCAACCCGCACCACGTGCACGAGTACCTACCGGACGAGCTCGAGGCCACGTTGAGGAGCCGCTTCGAGCACGTTGAGCTGTTCCGCCAGCACCCCTGGTTGAGCACCTCGATCAGGGGCGACGGCGCCACGGGCGACTGGCGCGTCGCCTCGATCGGCAGCCCCGGGGGCGAGACCTACACGCTCGCCCTCGCGAGCGCCAGCCCGGTCGACCCCCGCGAGCCGCTGGTGGTGCTTGGCAACGTGTTCGAGGTGCGCTGGTGGAACGAGCAGGTGGACGGCCTCCGGCGCGCGCTCGAGGCGGCCCACGAGGCCGAGGCGGGCGCTCGCGCCCAGCTCGCCGACGCGAGCCGGCGGCTGCTGGACCTCGAGCAGCGGCTGGCGCGCCTTCCCGAGATGGAGTACCAGGTGCGGCAGCTCCAGGCGGACGCCGCGGACGTGGAGATCCACCGCCAGATTGTCAGGGACATGAAGGCGTCCCCGAGCTGGAGGATCACCGCTCCGCTCCGGCGTCTCAAGGCCCGGCTGCGCCGCTAGCGCTCAGCCGTGGAGGATCGCGTGGCGGTCGAGCAGCGCCGACCAGGCCGCCGACGCGTCGATGTCGGTGAGCGCGATCATCGACCCGATTGACGAGCGGTAGGCGGCGAGGATCTCCGGGACCAGCACTCCGCGCTGCCCGCGCTCGGCAAGCGCGCACCAGAGCGCGAAGTCCTCCCACCCGTAGAGGCGCGGGTCCGAGGAATAGCCGCCGGCCTCCTCGAGCGCGGAGCGGCGAATCATCGACATCGCGTCCACGAAATTGCCGTAACGCAGCCGCTCCGGGTCCCAGTCGAGCCAGCTCTTGAGGTCGGATGCGCCCTGTGAGGTGAACACCTCGAGGATCCCGTAGGCGAACGCGGCGCCGGGGTCTCGGTCGAGCGCGTCCACCAGCCGTCCGAGGGCGTGCGGATAGATGAAGTTGTCGGCGTCGAGGATGAACACGTACTCACCGCGAGCCTGGCGTGCGGCGAGGTTGCGCGCCGCGGCGAGGCCGCGGTTGCGGCCGCGGGCGATCAGATGGACCGGTAGCCATGGGTAGCGCGATACCTCGGCTTCGATGACCGCAGCGGAGCCGTCGGTCGAGGCGTCGTCCACCACCACGAGCTCGTGGTCGCGAAAGCCGCTGAGCGCCACGCTGCGAATCGCCTGCGCGACCACGTCCTTGTAGTTGTAGGAGGTGAGCAGCACGCTCACGCGCGGCTCCCCTCCCGTGTGGCGCCCCAGGCGCTCCACGCGGTCCTCGGCCTGCCCGTCCTGGAGGTCGGCGATCCGCCTGTGGAGGTCGCGCTGCCCGAGGTAAAGCTGCTTCAGGGCCATGAGGGCGCGGTCCAACTCGCCGCGGTGCTGCGCCAGACGCACGTACTCGGGCGCCGGCGCCGGGGCCGCGCTCGGCGCGGGCCGCGACTGGCGCAGCTCCGCCCGGTTGAGGGGCGCGGCGGCCGCTCTCACCAGGGCCTCCGCGAGCACCACGACGGTGCGCGTCATCGGGAGCTCGTCCTTCAGAAGCCGGTACGCCGATTGGCGCATCTCCGCCAGGCGCTGCTCGTCGTCGAGCAGCGCGCGGAGCACGTGCGGGAGGCTCTCCCGGTAGAAGCTCGCGAAGTGCTCGCCGGCCACGAACGGGGCCGCCCCGAGCGAGTGCTCCGAGAGCACCACGCAGCCGTTCGACATCGCTCCGACGAACCGCTGCCACTCGCAGTAGCCGAGCTCCGAGCGGTGCACGTTCACGATCGTCCGCGCGGACGCCAGGTGCTCCCACTTGCGCTCCCCGGACAGGAAGCTCCGTGAGTCGGCCCTGTGGGGGAGGGCGCTCTCAAACAGGTGGAGCGAGGCGCGCCGCTCGGCGAGCACCGGCCCGCAGCGCGCGAGCGCCTCGGCGCGGCGCTGGGTGTACCCGCCCATGAACGTCACGTCAATCGGTCGCGCGCGCGACTCGTCGCCGCCCCAGCGGTCCCAGTCGGGCACGTATCCGAGCTGCAGGAACTCGGCCTCCACGCCGCGCCGGCGCAGCTCGCGCACCCCCTCCTGGTTCACGTCGACCGCGTGCGCGGAGCGCGCCGCGATCGCCGCTGTTTCCTCGAACCAGTGCGTACCCGGCTGCTCGGTGCAGAGCGCCACGGAGCGGGCCAGGTGAGCGGGGCTCGGCTGGCCGGCCTGCTCCACCAGGGGCACGTACTCGTGCGGGATGAAGAGATACGCCACGCCTTCGCGCGGCGGCGGGAAGTGGTCCTCGGCGCGGTCCGTGGTCACGCCGTTAGCGGCGAGCGCGGACTCCACCGCGGCCAGCATCTCCTCGAAGAAGACGTTCTGCCCGCTCGCCGAGACTATGCAGACGCCGTTCACGGCGGCTCACCCGCCCCTGCGCGCGCGGAGGCGCTCGCCGGCCAGTCGGAGCGGCTTCGTCAGCGCCCAGCTTCTGCTGCCCTCGAAGGTAGCCAGGCGCGCCTCGAGTTGAGCGTTCTCGCTGGTCATGTGCTCGCTCAGCCGGCGCAGCTCCTCGATCTCGCGCCGACTCTGGACGATGCCGTGGAGGAGCGCGTCCACCTCCCGCGGCTCGACGGGGTCGATCCGCTCGAGGTCCGCCGGCTCGAGATCCACGTCGAGGCGGCGCAGCACAACCACGCCCTGACCGGCCTCGGGGATCGTCGCGAAGCCCTTGCCTTCGAGGTGGAGCACCTCGAAGGCCCGGCCCCAGTGCTCGCGGATCCACCACGGTGAGTGGAAGACCATGGGGCCGCCGAGCTCCCAGCCCTGTCCGTACCTGAGGACGTTCATCCCGACCCGGTCCGGGACCCAGTCCTCGCCGGCCATCGGTCGGCTCATGCCCTCGCCCATGAACGTGGCCAGCAGGATGCCTCCGGGCTTCAGCACCCGGTGCAGCTCGAGTAGCCACGCGCTCCACGTCTCCACGAGATGCGTGAACACCGACAGGGCCCAGATCAGGTCGAAGCGCCCGGACTCCACGTCGAGTGGCGGTGCCGGACCGTTCCGGAAGACGTGCAGCGGCGGCGACAGCTCGCTCTCGATCCAGGCCACGCTGTCGGCGTCGATGTCGCAGCCCCACACTTCCGCGCTCGCCGTCTCCGGGAGGAAGTGCCTCAAGGTACGGCCCGCGCCGCAGCCGAAGTCGAGCACGCTCCTGCCCTCGAAGGACCATTCCGCGGGCAGCGCGGCCACGATGTCCTCGCGCGTTCGCCGGCCGACCTGGTCGTAGAACGCGTACGGGTCCTCGGCTCCCTCGAGCGAGCCCACGCGGTTGGCAAGCTCGAGAGGCGGGAACGGAGCCGCGCTCATCGCCACGTCAGTCGCGGCCGAGGAGGCGCACGCCGGCGCTGCACCCCGGAGACTCGTAGGCGTAGCCCGTGTACTCGAATCGCCAGCGGCCCGACTCGATGAACTCGAAGAAAGCGCGGTGCTCCTCGCGCTCCCACCCGGGCTCGAGCATGAAGTCGTCGAGCACGATCTGCGTGCCTTCGCGGCAGCGGTCGCCGATCGCGTCGAGCACGGTCTTCGCCGAGCTGTAGAGGTCGCAGTCGAGATGGACGAACGACACCTGCTCGGGGTGCTCGGCGAGGAACGGCGGGATCGTGTCCTGGAACCAGCCCTTCACGAGCTCCACGTTGGCGGGCATGTCCGGCAGGCTGCCGCTCAGGTCGAAGGTCCCGGCACCGTAGACCGACCACGGCTCCGGCAGGCCCTCGAAGGAGTCGAACCCGAAGAAGCGCTCCTCGCGCAGCGCGGCCATCTGCCGCAGCCAGCTGCCCTGCCAGACGCCGAACTCGAGGAACAGCCCGTCCGCCGGCGCCGCGTTGACGGCGTCGCGACGGAGCTCGTAGTGACTCTTAGCGAGGTGGAGCGGGATGTGCTGGAGCACGAACCGGGCCGAGTCGGCCGCCGACGCCGAGCGGAGCTGGTGGGCCATGCTCCAGCGGCGGTGGTAGACCTCCTCCGCCACGGTCCGGACGATCGCCGCGATGCGGTCGTAGTCCACGGGCTCCGGCGCGGGCGCCTCCAGGGCCCTGCGGGCCCTGGAGCGGAGGGTTTCGAGCAGCCGCACGGGCGCCAGTCTAGGGCGGGCCCCGGCTTCCGCCGACTAGCGCTGCCGCCGCAGCCGGCGCAGCGGCACGCCGTACCAGACCGCCACGAACAGCAAGGCGACCGTGACCGCCGCGACCGCCGTGACCACGCTGCCGAACAGGTACCCGGTGATGAGCCAGATGGCGCCCGTCATCGCCACGGCGAGGAAGACGCTGCCGACGATGGTTAGCCGGGTGGCCCGCATCACGAGGTACTCCTTGTCCTGCGTGCGGAACGTGATGCGGTGGTGGATCGAAGGCGCGATCAGACACGCCGAGGCCACCGCGGCGCAGAGGAGCGTGCCGAGGTAGAGGTACTTCTGGAACGTGCTGACGTCGCCAAAGCGCTGGTTGAAGGGCACGACGAGCAAGAACGCGAACAGGACCTGGACACCGGGCAGGATCACGCGCAGCTCGCCGAGCAGCTCCTCGACGTTGCGGTCCAGCCGCTGCTCCGGCGTCTCGTCACGACCGCTGCCGCGGTGCTCGCTCACGACGGGCCCAGCCTATCCGGGCTCGTGCGCGGGAGCACCGCGGCGCCGCCGCCTAGGCGCGCGCCTTCGAGCGAGAGCGCGTGGGGGAAGCGCCGTTCGAGCTGCGTGAGCTCGCGCGGCGTGGGCGCGAGGAGCTGCGCGCCGCGCGACGCTCGGGGGCGGGCACCTCCTCTTGCACAACCGCCTTTGCGAGCGTCGGAATCTGGCGCTCGAGGAACTTTGCCATGCGCTCCTCGTCCCTGCGGATCGACTTCGCGAGCTTCGCGGTCTCCTTGTCGCCCACGGCCTCCGCGAACGTCTCGATCGCGTAGTACGTCGCGATCTCCTCGAACTCCTCGGAGTACTCCGTCTTGGCGTTCTTCAGCATCTTCTCGGCCTCGCCGGTGCCGCGGATCATGTGGAGCGGGCCCTTCGCCGCGGCCACTCCCTTCGAGGCGACCTCAGCCACCTTGGAGGCGGCCTCGGCCACGCGCTCCGGCCCCGGAGCGGCGACCCACTCGGCCTTGCCGCCGAGCTGCTTGATGCGCTGCTGGACCTGGCGCGCGTGGGCCTTGGTCTCCTTGAGGTGCTCCTTCAGGCGCTTCTTGTACGGCGGGCGGGTGGTCATCGCGATGTGCGCCTGCAGCGCCACCTCGAGCTCCTTCTCCTTGCCGTACGCCTCGTTCAGGTACTGCACCAGCTTCGTCTCGCTGACGCCTCTGTCGGCCATGAAGTCCTCTCGATATCGGGTGAATCCCATCGACTACCCGTTATGAGCAACGCCAACCGTGCAGCGGGGCTCTGCGTCATGCTGTCGCCGTGAGCGCTCCGGACGCGATCAGCGAGCTGGCAGTGGTCGCGGGCGCGCTCGGCGCGGACTGCGCTGTCGGGCCGTTCGCGGTCGTGGAGGCGGGCGCAAGCGTCGGGGACGCATGCAGGCTCCACCCGCACGTCGTCGTGGGGACGGGCGTCGTTCTCCGCGAATCGGTGGAGGCTTTCCCGGGCGCTGTGATCGGCAGGCACCCGAGCGGGGCGGGAGCCACGGCACGGGCACCGTCCTTCGACGAGCGGACGACGATCGGCCCCGGCTGTTCGATCGGCGCGGGGGCCACGATCTACCTCGGAGTGGAGATCGGCGAGGGGACGCTGGTGGGGGACGGCGCGTCGATCCGCGAGGGCGCGCGCATCGGCTCACGCTGCATCGTCTCGCGTTGCGTGACCCTCAACTACGACGTGACCGTCGGCGACGACGTGAAGATCATGGACAACTCGCACGTCACCGGCCGGACCACGATCGGCGACGGCGCATTCATCTCGACGATGGTCGCGATGACCAACGACAACTCTCCGATGGACCCGCTCCGGGACACCGCGCGGCTGGAGGGACCGGCGATCGCGCCGCGTGCGGTGGTCGGCGCGGGGGCCGTCCTCCTGCCCGGCGTGGTGATCGGCGAGGCGGCGGTCGTCGGCGCGGGCGCGGTCGTGACGAAGGATGTGGCCCCCGGCGCGACGGTCATGGGCGTACCCGCGCGCGAGCGCTAGCCCGGCGGCCCACTCAGGACCCGCGCGGGATTTCCCGCGACGACGGAGCCTGGCGGGACGTCGCGCGTGACCACGGCGCCGGCCCCCACGACGCTCCCCGCACCCACGGTCACTCCACGGAGCACGATGCACCCTGTGCCGAGGAAGACGTCGTCGCCGATCTCGACGCGGCCGGTGCGCGGCGTCCCGCCGTGGCGCTCGGCGGGGTCGAGCGCATGGAAGTCCGAGTCGTAGACGTGGACTCCCGGGCCGACCACGGTCCGCCGCCCCAGCGCGACCCCGGGGCCCTCGCTCACGATGGTCACCACGTTGTTCAAGTGGACTCCGTCTCGCAGCACGATCTCCGAGCCGGGATTGCGCGCCTCCAGGTGGGTGTAGCCGCTCAGGTAGCCGGGGCTGGGCGCGAAGCCGAGCACCACGCCGCCCTCGAAGACGATCCGGCCCTCGCCCGCCAGGACGGCCGGTGAGCGCAGCTGCGGCCGCCCCTGAACATCTGCGCAGCTCCAATGGAGCCTGTACCAGGTGATCCGAAGGCGCTGCGCGGCCGTGAGGGCGCTGCTCATGCCGACCGCACGGCTGCGATCACGCGCTCCACGTCGGTGTCGCCGAGCGCGGGATGCAGGGGGAGGGTGACCGCGGTCCTCGCATGGTGCTCGGCGACTGGGAACGTGCCGGGCGCTCCGCCGAACGCAGTGTTGAGGTGGGGCGCCGGGGCGTAGTGGACCGAGCTTCCGATCCCCGCCGAGGCGAGTCGCTCGCGGAGCCGGTCGCGTTCGGCGTGGCCGACGACGTAGAGATGCCACGCGGGCGTGGTGCCGGGAACCGGCGCGGGAAGCGTCAGGCCACTCACTTCAGCGAGCTCGGCCGAGTAGGCGGCCGCGATCTGCGCTCGCCGCGCATTCGCGGCCGTCAGTCCCGGGAGCATCACCCGCAGGAGCGCTGCCTGAAGCTCGTCGAGCCGGGCATTTACGCCCTCCACCTCGGAGTCGTCGCGCGTCCGCCAGCCGTACTCGCGGAGCAGCCTGACGCGGTCGGCGACCCGGGGGTCGGCGGTCGTCACGGCGCCGGCATCCCCAAGCGTCCCGAGGTTCTTCGTGGGGTAGAAGCTGAATGCCGCCAGCGCGCCGAGGGAGCCTGCCGCGCGTCCCCCAACCGCCGCGCCGTGCGCCTGCGCGGCGTCCTCCACGAGCGGCAGCCCGCGAGTGCGCGCCACGGCGAGCAGGTCGTCCACACGCGCGGGCTGGCCGAAGAGGTGAACGGCCACGATCGCCCGGGTGCGCGGCCCGATCGCTGCATCCGCGAGCTCCGGGTTCATGCCGCGCGACGCCGGTTCGATGTCGACGCCCACGGGCCGCGCCCCGATCTGGGCGACCGCCATCCAGGTCGCCAGCGCGGTCATGGCCGGAACGAGCACGTCGTCCCCAGGGCCCACCCCGAGCGCTCGCAGTCCGAGCGCGAGCGCGTCGGTCCCGCTGCTCACCCCGACGCAGTGGGCGGTCCCGCAGTGGTCCGCCCACTCCCGCTCGAAAGCTGCCACCTCCTCGCCGAGGATGTAGCGCCCGCCCTCGAGCACACGTGCGAACGCGGCATCCAGCCCCGCGCGTGCGGCCAGCAGCGCGGCGCGCGGGTCGGACACCTGGATCGTCGTCATTCCCGCGTCTGGGCCGCGGCCTTCAGGAAATCGTCGTAGTCGCGGTGATAGGAGTCCGCGTCGTAGGGCTTCGACGCGAGCACGAGGCACACCGAGCCAGACGAGAAGTTCTCGAGCTCGCGCCAGACGAGGCTGGGTAGGTAGAGGCCGAAGTACGAGCGGTTCAGCGTAATCGTCTCACGGGAAGCACCGTTGTCGAGGACCACGTCGAAGCTCCCGGACATCGCGATGATCACCTGCTCGACGTCCTTGAGCGCATGCCCGGCGCGCGACTCGCCGCCCGGCACGTCGTACAAGTAGAAGACACGCCTGATCTCGAATGGGATGTGGGCGCCCCCCTCGATGAACGTGAGGTTGCCGCGATGGTCGGGGATCACCGGGAACGAAAGACGCTCGTAGAAGCTCATGAGCGGCGGAGGCGCCGTGCGGCGAGTCGCAGCGGCCCTGTCATGCGCCAGCTCCTCGACGCGTAGATCGTCGCGAGCCGGCGCTCAAGCTCATCGGCGCGCTCGTTGGCGGCGGCGAGGGTCGCTGCGGACTGCGCAAGCTGGGCGTCCCGGGGATCCACGCGCGGCTTCGGGCCGCCCCATCGTGACGGGTGGTAGTCCACGGTTGCCTCGTCGACCATGCCCATCCGTACGCCGGCGCGGAGCATCCGGCGGCAGAGCGACCAGTCGTTGGGCTCTCCGAACAGCTCGTCCTGGAGGTTCAGCTCCATGAAGGACAGCCCCGACAGGTAGAGGGCGCTCTGGAGACCGAACTCGCCGAGGCGCGGTGGGAACTCGCCGGCGAGCTTCGTGGTGCCGTCGAGGAGGTGAACCGTGAGCCGTGAGTAGACGAGCTCCAGCCGCCGCTCGAGCGCCGCGCCCAGCAGCGTCTCGACGTGCCGGGGAGCCATCGAGTCGTCGTCGCCCAGGGGCGCGATCCAGGCGCCGCGGGCGAGCGCCACACCGGCGTTGAAGGGCGGGGTGCCGGCCAGGAGCCAGGCGCGCTCCGTGTCGTCCGGGTAGGGCCCGCGCAGCGGCAGGTTCTCGAACCTCACCCGCTCGTCGCCGCACGCCGCGACGGCGGCGGCCGTTTCCTCGGGGGCCGCATCGCCCACGACCAGAACCTCGATGTTCTGATGAGTCTGGGCGAGTGCGGACGGCAACGAGACTGACCTGACCGCCTCCACGTTGCGATAGGTCGGGATGACGATCGACACCAGCGGGTCGGTAGCCGCGAAGGCGTTCCGGTAGACGTCGGAGTCCCTCAGGCGCCGGAGCCGGCGGCGCGTCTCGGGCTCCTCGTCGGCGATCGCGCGCAGTATCTCCGTGATGCGGTCGAGCTTCTCGTCGAGCGCCACCCCTTCGGGAGGTCCGTGCACGAGCGGCATCCTACGTAGCCTTCGGTCGATGGCCTATCGCGACGACGACGACTGGGTCGGCACGCCCCCCGAGGGACGGCACTCCGCGGACCGCGCGCGCCCCGACTACTGGCGCAGCCACGTGCCGCTCAGCATCACGGGCGTCGGCCTGGGGATCGCCCTGATCATCCTGCTGATCGCCTGGCTGCTCTAGGCCTCGGCGAGCTCGGCGAGCGAGCGCAGGTCGGGCAGCGCCAGGTCGGGCTCGGCCTCCGCGGGCGGGGTCGCGCCCGAGCCGGGCCGGTCGCCGCGGCGGTCGATCCAGACCGTGGTCATGCCGAGCTCCTTGGCGGTCACGTGGTCGTGGAACAGGCTCTGGGCCACGTGCAGGATGCGCTCGCGCGGCGCGTCGATCGTCTGGAACGCGAGCTCGAAGGGCCGCCGGCTCGGCTTGTAGCTCTCGGCCTGCTGTGCGGTGATGACCCAGTCGAACTCCACGCCCAGCCTCTGCGCGGACAGCGCGAACAGGTCGTCGTCGCAGTTCGTGATGGGCGCGAGCTTGAAGCGCCGGTGGAGCCGAGCGAGCGCGTCGGCGGAGTCCGGGAAGGGGGGCCAGTCGCCGACCGAGGCGCCGACCGCGGCCATCTCGTGGCGCGTCGGCTCGAAGCCGAGGTCGGCGCCCACCCCCTGGAGCGCGCTGCCGAGCAGCTCGCGGTAGCGGAGGTACGGGCCGGCCTCCAGCTCCGCCTCGTGCCGGGCGTAGGCCTCGAGGAGCTGGTCGTCGGACGCGCTCACCCCGTGGGCGTGGGCCACGGGCCGCAGCGCCTCCAGCAGCCCGGTCTCCCAGTCGATCAGCGTGCCGTAGCAGTCGAAGGTGAGGACCTCGAAGGCGTCCAGGTCGACTTGAATCGAGGACGGCACCGGACGGTTCATATCAATCCCGGCATCCGGCCCCGCCGTCTGCACCCGGGCGACCAGTTCCGGGTTACGATGATTACTCAGTCGGCGCCCAGGGATGAGGTCGCCGGCTGAAGGACCACCGAAATGTCGCTTCCGCTACTCCGCACGAGGCATCTCTTCAGGCTCTTCGGGGACTTCGTCACCTACGCGGTGGTCAACCGCGCGTGGTGGGTACTGCCCGTGACCCTCACCCTCGCACTGGTCACGCTCTTGGTCGTGGTCGGCCAGGCAGCCGCCCCGGTGACCCTCTATCCGATGTTCTGAGGCTGATGCCGGCGTCGGTTAGCCCACGGCCAGCGCAGGCCGAGCCCCGGCGACCCCCGGATTGGGCCCCCGTGCCGGAGCGGGGCGCCGACCGGTCCCCGCGCTGGGCCCTGATCCGGCGGGCCGCGGCGGCCGCGGCCGTCGCGGTCCTCCTCTGGCTGATCGGACACGAGACGGTCGCGATCGTGCTCGTGGTCGTGATGGGCTCGCTGACGTTGCTGGCGGCACGCGTCCCGGCGGTCGCGCGACGCATGGAGCGCATCGAGCACGCCATCCAGCACTGGGCGGGCCGAGGCCTGACCTACGTGCTGATGGCGTTCATGCAGCTTCTCGTCTTCACGCCGATCTTCCTAGTTCTTCGCCTGGTCCGCCACGATCCGCTCGCGCTCGGCCGGGTCAGCTCCGAGACGGCGTGGCGCCCGGCGGCGATCCGTCGCGGCAAGCCCCTCTACAAGCGGCCCTACGCGTATGAGGTGCTGGCCGAGCCACACGCGGGACGCGGGATGCGGTTCCGCGCCGCGCTCGGGATCGTGGCGCTCCTGCTGCTGCTCGACCTCGGCATCGGCGCTGCGATCCATGCGATCGGCGACGAGCCGTCCGCAGCAGAGCGCCAGAGCCTGCTCACGCTGCCCGACGCGCCGGCGGGGCGGGCCGAGCCGTGGCGCCATGATCTGAGCGCCGAGCTGGACGAGTTCTGGAGGCAGAGCGAGTTCGACCCCTACCTCGGCTGGACCAGCCCCGACTACTCCGGGCGTCTCGTGAACGTCAGCGGCGGTATGAGGCGCTCCTACCAGCCGGCCGGTGACGGCGAGCCGGTGAAGGTCTTCTTCTTCGGCGGGTCGGCGATGTTCGGCCTCTTCCAGCGGGACGGTCACACGATCCCCTCCGAGGTCGCCCGGCTCGCCGAGCGGGACGGCATCAGGCTGCGAGTGTCGAACTACGGGCGGCTCGCCTACGTGAACTGGCAGGAGGCGCTGCTCCTCCAGGAACGCGTCGCCCGCGGCGAGCGGCCGGACCTCGCGGTCTTCTATGACGGCTTCAACGAGATCCTGGGCCAGTTCCAGCTCGGGCCGCACAGCGATCCGTCGCACCTTCAGGCCGACAGCATGCGGAGCCGCCTCGAGGAGACCGAGCCCGACGAGCGCTCGCCGCTGACGAAGCTGTTCGATGCCTGGGGCGGCGTCAGCGCCGCACATGAGGCCGGCCGCGAGCTCGGCATGGGCGGCAAGGCGCCCGGCGGGGTCTTCATGCGCTCCGCGTGGCAGGGCGACCAGGCGGACCGGCCGGAGCGGCGCGGCCGGCTCGCGGCGGATCTGTACGCGCGCGGGACCGATGTGATCGAGAGCGTGGCCGGCACGCGAGGCTTCGAGGCGCGCTTCTTCTGGCAGCCGTCGATCTACACCAAACGTCAGATCGAGGGCGAGGAGCAGTTCCAGGGCTGGCTCGGAGCGGATCCCGAAGCGTGGCGCGCGGCCAACCGCGCGGCACGTGCGCGGAACGGCCCCGGGGTCGATGATCTGGGCCGCTCCCTGGACGGCGTTCGGCAGCCCGTCATGTACGACTTCGTGCACACGAACGAGCTGGGCGCTCGCACCGTCGCGGAAGCGCTGTACCGGCGGCTGCGCCCGACGCTTCTGCGCCTGTCCCGGGGGCAGAGCCCGTGAGCATCCTCGGGATCAGCGCCTTCTACCACGACTCCGCCGCCGCCCTGGTGCAGGATGGGAAGCTCGTCGCGGCGGCACAGGAGGAGCGCTTCACTCGCAAGAAGCACGACGACGGCCTGCCGCTCAACGCGATCCGCTATTGCCTGCGCGAGGGCGGAGTCGGCCCCCGTGGGATCGAGGCGGTCGTCTACTACGACAAGCCGATCAGCACATTCGTGCGATTGCTCCGCACCTACATGCGGGTCGGCCCCAAGGGGTTCGCGTCGTTCCGGCAGGCCATCCCGCTGTGGATGCGCGAGAAGCTCTGGATCCCGTATCTCGTCGAGCGCGGGCTCCGCGACCTCGGGTACGAGATGCCCGGCCGGCTGCTCTACACCGAACACCATGAGAGCCACGCCGCCAGCGCGTTCTTTCCGTCGCCGTTCGACTCGGCGGCGATCCTCACCTTCGACGGTGTGGGGGAGTGGGCCACGAGCAGCATCGGGGTCGGCGAGGGCAACCGGATCCGGCTCGAGAAGCAGCTGCTGTTCCCGAACTCGCTCGGGCTCCTCTACTCGGCCTTCACGTACTACTGCGGCTTCCGGGTCAACTCGGGCGAGTACAAGCTCATGGGACTCGCCCCGTATGGCGAGCCCCGGTACGTAGCCCAGATCCTCGACAACCTGATGGACGTCCACGAGGACGGCTCGTTCGACCTCAACCTGGAGTACTTCGGCTTCCTCTCCGGGCTGACCATGACGAACGGCCGGTTCCACGGACTGTTCGGCGGCCCGCCCCGTGAGCCGGAATCCGAGATCACCCGCCGCGAGATGGACCTCGCTCGCTCGATCCAGGCTGTGACCGAGGAAGTCGTTCTGCGCATGGCGCGGCACGCCGCGAGCACCACCGGACAACGCCGGGCGTGTCTGGCCGGCGGCGTCGCGCTCAACTGCGTCGCGAACGGGGAGCTGCTCAGGCGTGGCCCGTTCGACGAGATCTGGATCCAGCCTGCCGCGGGCGACGCCGGCGGCGCCGTCGGCGCGGCGCTCTACGGCTGGCATCAGGTGCTTGGCAACGAGCGTCGCTCGGCGGGCGCCGACGGCATGTCCGGCGCCTACCTGGGGCCCTCCTACTCGGACGACGAGATCCGCGCGTACCTCGAGGCCAACGGCTACCCCTACGACGTTGTCGGGAACGACGAGGCGTGGGCGGCGCGAATCGCCGAGCTGGTCGCATCGGAGAAAGTCGTCGGACTCTTCGTCGGGCGCATGGAGTTCGGCCCGCGCGCGCTCGGGCACCGCTCAATCATCGGCGACGCTCGCTCGGCGACGATGCAGTCCCTGATGAACCTGAAGATCAAGTACCGCGAGTCGTTCCGCCCGTTCGCCCCAGCCGTCCTGGCGGAGCGGGCGCACGAGTTCTTCGACATCGACGTCGAGTCGCCGTACATGATGCTCGTGGCCGAGGTGCGCGACCAGCTGCGGGCGACCAACGGCGGCCCGCCACCGGGCGACGACCTCCGAAGCTGGGTGAACGAGGTCCGCTCGACCATCCCGGCGGTCACGCACGTGGACTACTCGGCGCGTCTGCAAACCGTCAACAGCGACCAGAGCCCCGAGTTCCACGCGATCCTCAGCGCCTTCGACGAGCTCACCGGGTGCCCGGTGGTGATCAACACCTCTTTCAATGTCCGCGGCGAGCCGATCGTCTGCACTCCCGAGGACGCCTACCGGTGCTTCATGCGGACCGAGATGGACCACCTCGTGCTCGGCCACCACCTGCTGTCGAAGGATGCGCAGCCTCCCTGGATGGAAAGCGTGGGCTGGCAGGAGGACCTGGTCCTCGACTAGCGGGCGGGCATGGCGTTCGCCCACTCCTGGAAGCGGTCCACGAGCTCGGGCGATGCCGCGCCGACCTCCACGACCACGTCCGCAGGAACGTTGGCCCGCCGTGCCGCCGCGACGATCGCGTCGGCGGACGGCGCCTCGTAGAGGCAGTAGGTGCGCCGCCGGTCGGCGCTCAGGAAGGAGAACAGCCAGCGAACGCCCTCGTCCGCGTTGATCTCGTCGATCAGCTCGACGTCGTCAGTCGACAGGTCGAGCTGCTCCGCGAAGTTCCGCTCGATCATGTAGACGGGCATTGCCGGATCGTACTCCCTTCAGACCTGCGCGAGGCCGTGTCTGTGCGCGTAGGAGGCGGCCTCCGTGCGGTTGGCGCAGCCTGTCTTCCGCAGGATGCTCCGGACGTGGTTGGCGGCGGTGTGCTCGCTGATCGAGAGCTCCGCTCCCACCTGCTTGTTGGACAGGCCGCGCGCCACGAGCAGGAGGATCTGCACCTCGCGGGCGGAGAGGCCGTCGGGCGGCTCGCTCACGCGCCGCCCCGGCGACCGGGTCGCGCGGACGCGATCGAGCAGCGCCGGCATCCCGATGCGCTCGGCGAGGCCCGCCGCCTCCCCGAGCAGGGCGTCGGCGCGCGAGCGGTCGCCCACCGGGCGCGCGAGCAGGAGGCGCCCGTACTCGTAGGCGGTGTGCGCCAGCCAGGTGTCCGCGTCCATGCGCCGGTTCAGCTCCAGCGCGTCCTCGAAGTGCTGCTCGGCCAGCTCCCACTCGCCGAGGGTCGCGGCGAGCATCCCGAGGTAGCGGTCCGCGGCGCCGTAGCAGGAGACCATGTGGCCCACCATCACGTTCTCGCCCGCGAGCGGCGCGAACTCCGGGTAGACGAGCGCGGCGACCGTCTCGTCGCCCAGCGCCGCGGCGGCGTCGGTGAGATACGCGAGCGCGCCCTGCCAGAGCGTCATCCGGAACTGGTCTAGCCCCTCCGCCACGAGCCGCGACAGCTCGCGGCGCGCCTCCTCCTCCATGCCCACCTCCGCCAGCAGGGCCACGAGCCCCGGGCGCCACGGGCCCTCGCGGCCGGCGTCGCCCGCGAGGATCCTGACGACCGGCGCGAGCTCCGCCAGCCGGCCCTGCTCGCGCTGGACGCTGAACATCTGGATCCCGAAGATCCCGGACGGGTCGCGTCCGGTGAGGAGGCGCGCCCATTCCTGCGAGCGACGCGCGTGGGCCTCCGCCTCCGCGAGCCGGCCGTCGCAGAGGGCGATCGCCGACCCGTAGTGCTCGGCCACGTGGACGAGGAAAGGCTGGGCCGTCTGCTCGGCGATCGCGCGGACGGTGTCCACCTCGCGGCGCGCCGACGCGAGGTCGAGGAGCGCCACGTAGGTGGTCACCCGCCAGGACATCGCCTCGGCGCGCAGCTCCGTGTCCCCCAGCTCGACCGCGATGTCGTGGGCCTCGGTGAGCATCGCGAGGATCTCGTCGAGCGGGGTCGCGCCGCGCGACCAGTAGGCCCTCACCAGGACGCTCGCCAGCGCCGCCCGGTCGCCCAGCCGCCGGGCCATCTCGATCGCGCTGGTCCGGGCGCCCACGCCCTCGTCGCGGCGGCCCTGGAAGTCGAGCGCGCGCGCGAGCCCGCTGAGCAGGCCCACGCGGAGCCCGCAGTCGTCCTCGCCCAGGGCCTCGACCGCCTCCTCCAGCAGCTCCACCGCGCCCTGGTCGTGGAAGCCCGGGCGCCAGCAGGCGTCCTCGTAGCCGGTCGCGCCGCGCGCCAGCAGCTCGGCGTCGCCGAGGTCGCGCGCGATCCCGGCCGCCGTCTGGAAGGCCTCGAGGGCGTCCGGCGCACGGCCGCCGCGGTTGCTCACCTCGCCGAGCTCGAGCAGCAGCTCGGCACGGCGGCGCGGCTCCTCGACGCCGAGCCGCAGGGCCGTGCGGAGCCGGTCGCTCGCCTCCCCGAAGGCGAGCGCGGCCTTCGCGGCACGGGCCGCCAGCACGTTGTACTCGACCGCCCGCTCGGGCTCGCCGAACGGCGCGGCCGCCGCGAAGTGGTGGGCGAGGTCGGCGAGTGCCCGGCCGGAGCGCCCCGGCGCCGCCTCGAGCGCCTCGCCCACGCGCAGGTGGAGCTCCGCGCGGCGTACGGCGGAGAGGCGGTCGTAGAGCGCGCGGCGCACGAGCTCGTGGGTGAAGCGCCACGCCAGCCCGTGGGCCGGCACCTCCTCGACCAGGCCGCTGCGCACCGCCTCGTCGAGCGCCGCCACGAGCTCGGCCTCGCCCAGCGCGGTGGCGCGCCCGATCAGCTCGAGCTCGAACTCGGCCCCTGCGGCCGACGCCAGCTCCAGCAGGTCCGACGTGGCGGGAGCGAGCCGGGTCAGGCGCCCGCTGACGACCTCGCGGACGCTCTCCGGGCTGCCGAGCTCGGCGGGCGAGCGCCTCACGACAAGGGCGCCACCGGCGATCTCGACCGCGCCGCTGTCGATCAGCGCGCGCCATAGCTCGCAGACGAGGAACGCGTTGCCGTCGGTGAGCTCGCGGATCGCCGTCGCGAGCTCGGCGGCCTCGGCGCCGCCGGCGCGGCGAACGAACTCGGCCACCTCCTCGTCGGAGAGCCCGGACACGCCCATCCTGGTTACGTCGTAGCGGCGCAGGTCGGCAAGGAGCTCGGTCACGGCCTCCGGCATCGCGGCCTCGGTGTCGCGGAAGGTGGCGAGCAGCAGGACGCGGGCCGCGCCGGCGCGGGCGAGGTGGCGCAGCAGCAGGAGCGTGGGGGCGTCCGCCCAGTGGACGTCCTCGAGGACCAGCAGCGCCGGGCGATCGCGCGTGACCGCCGCGAGCAGGTCGGCGACCGCGGTGTGCAGGCGGTGGCGCTCGGTGTCCGGGTCCGCCACGGCGGGCACCTCCAGGCCGCCGATGCGCGACCCGAGCTCGGGCACGAGGCGCGTGAGCTCGGCGGCGCCGGAGCCCGCGGCCACGCGCAGGTCCTCGGGCGCGCTCGACCGGATGACTCGGTCGAGCGCCTCCACGAACGCGCCGTAGGGCGTGCGCACCTCGGCGTCGCAGGCGCCGTAGAACACCGGCGTCCCGCCCTCTCCCGCCTCCGCCGCGAACTCGCGGACCAGGCGGCTCTTCCCCGATCCCGGCTCGCCGCCGAGGAGGACCACGCGCGTGCCCTCGCCGGCTGTGCCCGGCATCAGCGCGCGCAGACGCTCGAGCTCGGCCGATCGGCCGACGAAGGGGAGCGTCGAGGTCGGACGCAGCGGACCGGGCAGGTCGGACATGACCCTCCGCGGACGATAGTCAGATCTGACTACTCGCCGCGTGCGTGCCGTCACGCACGCGCCGGGAGAAGTGGATCAGCCTGCGTCATGACACGACCGCGGCCGTGCTTCACGCTCGGCGCACGGTTCACGACCCAGGAGGACTCGCATGAGCACGACCGACACGACCGCCGGCGCCGCACGCGCCGAGCTGGGGAGCTTCGCCGGGACCCTCGTCGGCCCCGATGACGCGCAGTACGACGAGGCGCGCGCCCTGTACAACGGCATGTTCGACAAGCGCCCGGCGCTGATCGCCCGGTGCGCGAGTGCGGACGACGTCTCGGCGGCCGTGAAGTTCGCCCGGGCGCACGGCCTGCCGATCGCCGTTCGCGGCGGCGGCCACCACGGCGCCGGCCTCGGCTCGGTGGACGACGGCCTCGTCATCGACCTGGCCGCGCTCGACAGCGTCGAGGTCGACCCCGGCGCGCGCACCGTCCGCGTGGGCGGCGGCGCGACCTGGGGCAAGGTCGACGCCGCCACCGGCGAGCACGGGCTCGTCACGCCGAGCGGGATCATCTCGACCACCGGCGTCGGCGGGCTCACGCTCGGCGGCGGCCTCGGGCACCTGACGCGCGGCTTCGGGCTGGCGATCGACAACCTGCTCGAGGCGGACGTGGTGCTCGCGAGCGGCGAGCAGGTCCACGCGAGCGCGGACGAGAACCCCGACCTCTACTGGGCGCTGCGCGGCGGCGGCGGCAACTTCGGAGTCGTGACCGCGTTCACGTTCCGCCTGCAGGAGCTGGACGGCGTGGTGGCGGGCCCGACGTTCTGGCCCGTCGAGAGCGGCGCCGAGGTGCTGCGGGCCTACCGGGACTTCATCCCGAACGCGCCGCGCGAGCTGGGCGGGTTCTTCCTGTTCGGGTCGGTGCCCCCGGGGGACCCGTTCCCCGAGGAGCTCCACCTGCGGCAGGTCTGCGGCGTGGTCTGGTGCTACGCGGGCAGCGACGAGGACGCGGCGGCCGCGGCGATGAAGCCGTTCCTGGACGCGCTGCCGGAGCCGCTGCTCCACGGGCCGCAGGCGATGCCGCATGCGGCGATCCAGGGTGCGTTCGACGGGGTCTACCCGGCCGGCGACCAGTGGTACTGGCGGGCCGACTTCGTCAACGAGATCCCCGACGAGGCGATCGAGATCCACGCGAAGTACGGCGCCGAGATGCCGACGTGGAAGTCGACCATGCACCTCTACCCGATCGACGGGGCCGCCCACGACGTGGGCCCGGCGGACACGCCCTGGGCGTACCGCCACGCCCAGTACGGCGCCGTGTTCGCCGGCGTCGACCCCGACCCGGCGAACATCGACGCGATCAGGCGCTGGGCCGTCGACTACCAGGAGGCGCTCCACCCGTACTCCGCGGGCGGCGCGTACGTGAACATGATGATGGACGAGGGCCAGGAGCGGGTCCGCGCGAGCTACGGAGACAACTACGACCGGCTCGCCGAGGTCAAGGCGAAGTACGACCCTGAGAACACGTTCCGCCTGAACCAGAACATCCAGCCGAAGGCGTAGGACCGGACGCGAGCGACCCGGGGCGGCGCCTGAGCGCGCCGCCCCGGTCCCGTCGGGGGGTTGCAGACGTTGCCGGGGATATGCCCAGCTAACGTCGACAACCCCCGGCGATTAGCCGCAGCCGGTGTTGTTCCCGCAGCTCGAGCACGTGTAGCAAGAGCCGGTGCGCTGCATCATGCCGCCGCACTGGGCGCACGCCGGGCCGAGATCGAGGCCCTGGAGCGCGGCCGGGAGCGACGGCGGCTCGTCGGTGAGCGCCGCCGCGGCGGGCTGTGCCGTCGAGACGCCTCCGTTGCCGCCGTTCGAGTGGCCGTTGCCCTCGGATTCGCCCGCGGGCGGGCCGGCGGTGTCGCCGCGCATCAGGGCCTCCTGCGACGCCTTCCGCGCCCGCACCTCGGGCGTGAGGATGCCGAGCTCCTCGTGGATCTCCGCGTCGAGGAAGCGCGACGCCAGCCAGCGCATGATGTAGTCGGGCATCGACTTCGCGAACGGGATCTCCGGGTTGCCGGTGATCCCCTCCGGGTCGAAGCGCATGTAGCTGAACTTCCGCACCAGCGTCTCGAGCGGCACGCCGTACTGGAGCGCGATCGAGATGGAGGTGGCGAACGCGTTCATCATGCCGCGGAGGGTCGAGCCCTCCTTGCCGATGTCGGTGAGGAAGATCTCCCCGACCGAGCCGTCCTCGTACATGCCGGCCGTGATGTAGCCCTCGTGGCCGGCGATCGAGAACTTGTGCGTGATCGATTGGCGCTCGCGCGGCATCCGGCGGCGCGTGGGCTTGGCGTCCACGATCGCGGGCGCCTCCTCGGCGTCCTTCTTGTCCTTCGACTCCGTCCGCAGCGCCTGCGCGGTCTTCGAGCCGTCGCGGTAGATCGCGAGCGCCTTCAGGCCGAGCCGCCAGCCCTCGGAGTAGACCTCGGCGACGTCCTCGACCGTGACCGACTCGGGCAGGTTGACCGTCTTCGAGATCGCGCCCGACAGGAACGGCTGGGCCGCGGCCATCATCCGCACGTGGCCCATCGCCGAGATGGCCCGCTCGCCGACCGCCACGTCGAACACCGGCAGGTGCTCGTCGCGGAGGCCGGGGGCGCCCACGATCGTGCCGTGCTCGGCGAGGTGGGCCTCGATCTGCTCGACCTCGTGCTCGGTGTACCCGAGCGTCCGGAGCGCCGGGGGCACCGTGCGGTTGACGATCGTCATCTGGCCGCCGCCGACCAGCTCCTTGAACTTCACGAGCGAGAAGTCGGGCTCGATGCCGGTCGTGTCGCAGTCCATCAGGAACGAGATCGTGCCCGTGGGCGCGAGCACCGTGGCCTGCGCGTTGCGGTACCCGTTGCGCTCGCCGGCGTCGACGGCGTCGTCCCACGCGCGCTGCGCCGCCTCGACCAGGTCGAGGTCGTTCGCCAGCTCGCCGTCCAGCTCGTACGCGGCGTCGCGGTGCTTGCGCATCACGCGGTTGTGCGGCTCGCGGTTCTCCTCGTAGCGCTCGTAGGGGCCGAGCGCGCCGGCCACCTCGGCCGAGGTGCCGTACGCGCGCCCGGTCATGAGCGCGGTGATCGCGCCGCAGAGCTCGCGGCCCTCCTCCGAGTCGTAGGCGAGGCCGTTGGCCATCAGGAGGGCGCCGAGGTTCGCGTAGCCGAGGCCGAGCTGGCGGAACGCGCGCGCGTT
>JAFGJG010000177.1 GCA_016929195.1 Thermoleophilaceae bacterium | reverse complement strand
GGTCTTCGACGCCTGGACGAGCGAGGAGGTGATGCGGCGCTGGTGGCATGCAGAGCACGACTGGGAGACGACCGTGGCCGAGGTGGACCTGCGCGTGGGCGGCGAGGTGCGCGTGGTCATGCGCAACCCGCACACCGGCGACGAGTACGGAGGCGGCGGCCGCTACACGGTCATCGAGCCGCCCGAGCGCCTCGCGTTCACCTGGGTCTGGGACGACAACGACACGAGCCAGCTGATCGAGCTGGAGTTCGATGAGGCGGACGGAGTGACCACCGTTCGCTTCACCCACAGCGGGCTCTGGGACGAGGAGGCGGTGCGCTCCCACGAGGGCGGCTGGGGCAGCGCGTTCGAGAACCTAGGACGGGTGCTGGCGGCCTAGCAACAGGGGCTATGCGGCTGAGAGGACTCGAACCTCCACGTCCCGAAGGACACAGGCACCTGAAGCCTGCGCGTCTACCAATTCCGCCACAGCCGCCGGAGGCGACGAAATCTAGCGCCAGCGCTCAGGTCTGAGCGCGGCGGCGCTGGGACGTCCCGAAGACGCGGTCCCAGAACGGGGCGCTCACCCCGAACCCGCGGGTGTCGTCCTGGAAGTGATGGCGCATGTGCAGCTCGCGCATGAGCTTGCCCAGGCGCGTGCGCGGCCGGTGATGATGCACGTGGTAGTGCAGCATGTCGTAGCCGAGGTAGCCCGCCAGGAAGCCGGCCGCGAACACGTTCGCGTCCGCCGCGGGGAGCACCAGGTGGAAGAGCCCGAAGAAGACCAGCGCGAGCGGCACGCTCACGGACGGCGGCATGACCAGGCGCAGCGGGTCGTTCGGGTGGTCGTGGTGGACGCCGTGGATGATCCAGTGGAGGCGGGCGCCGATCCCGTCCTGAGGCTCGAAGTGGAAGACGAGCCGGTGCATCCAGTACTCGGTCAGCGTCCAGAAGAAGTAGCCGCCGAGCGCCAGGGCGAGCGACCCGAACGTCGTCAGCTCGCGGGCTCCGATCGTGAAAAGCACCACGATCGCCGGCACGAAGATGTAGAGCGGGACGGTCGGATGGACGCGCGAGAGCCGGTCCAGCAGGTTGGACTCGAACATCCTGGGCGAGGCCTTGAGGACATCGGACCGGCGTGCTTCCACTGGGACCGAATCTAGCGCAACCGCCGGCCTCGCGTCAGTTCGAGTAAGGGTGCCCTAATACGTCTGGCTGCGGGCGCTCCAGAGCGACGGCCACGAGGAGATCACGAACTCGAGCCCGGCCGCCGCGGTCAGGCCGTAGACGACGACCTCGGCGGCCGTCGGGTCCGCGGCGAAAACGCGCGCCAGCAGGTAGGACGTGACCCCTCCAACGAACAGGATCCTGCCTCGATCGTCCATGCCTGGAGTGTCGGCACGGCCCCGGGATCCCCTGTGATCGGCCCGTGAAGAGCACGTGAACGTGGAGTTACCGGCAGGTTCCGGCGGCCGTGCACGGGTCGAGCACCCGCAGGTGCCTTGCCCAGTCCACGCCGCTATCCACGTCGAGGTAGTAGGCGCCGCCCGACTTCTGGAGCCGCAGGCCCTGCACGACCCGGACCATCGGATCGGGCTTGCCGAAGCTCGTGTAGCTCGAGCCCGAGATCGTCTGGAGGCCCCAGGAGACGCTGCCGCCGGTCGTGTCGCCCACGTACCCGCCGTAGCGGTGAAGCGCCCTCAGCACCGTCTTCTTCCAGGCGGGCACGGCGAGCGCCGCGATCTGGGCGTCGGTCATGTCGAGCCAGATCCGGGCGCCGAGCGGAGGCGCGCTGGACGTGTCCGAGCAGACGGTTCCGGTGGTCCCGGGCGCGGCCGGATAGACGCTCCGCCCGTTCGTGCAGCGCACATGCACGAACAGCGCGTGATCGATCCTTCCGTCCTGGATCTGCTCACCGCTGATCAGCCCGGCCGCGAGCCCGAACTCGGCCGCGGTCGCGTCGGAGCCGAGACCGTCGCCGTCGATGCGCGTGCGGCCGCCGTGGCTGACGGTGAGCGTCCCGCCGTCCGCGGGCCGGGCGCGCACCTGCCAGAAGTCGTACTCCCAGCCGTCGGGCTGTATGACGGCCATGTGGCCGTCGGCGCCGCCCGCCGGCCGCGCGCCGCGCGGCACGCGAATCCTGTGGCCCTCGACCTCGCAGGAGCTCGTCCAGCGGAGGCAGTGCACGGTGAAGACCGGGTCGGTCCTTCGCGCCGAGTAGACGGGATGGAAGTAGTCATGCGACGTGTCTGCGTGCCCCACGGCGAGCTGCTGGACGGGGCCCCAGCCGTCGAGCCGGTCGACGACCGCCGCCGAGCCCGAGAGCAGCTTCGGGCTGGCCGGGACCGGTCTGTTGAAGGGGCTGGCGCCCCCGTAGGGACGGCAGGAGACGAGTGCGAGCGCTGCGGTCAGCAGCGCGACGCAAAGGGTGAGCTTGCGCATGGCGGCGGCACCTGGGTCGGGGCGAAGTGAGCTGTGCCTCCGAGCCCTCGGGAGGGGCCGTCCGTGACCGGTCGATGACCGGAGGGCCACGTTTCCTACCAAATTGCGCTATTCCGTGACCTCGTGGCCACGGAGATCCGGCTGAGCTTCAACGACGAGCGAGTGCGCGTCGCCGGCGTGTCCCACTACCAGGAGGAGCTGCTCGCGGTCGTCGGCGAGGCGGGCTCCGGGCGCGTCCGCCACGAGACGGGCGCCACGCTCGAGCCCGAGCCCGAGAACCCCCACGATCCGGAGGCGGTGAAGGTGCTCGTGGCCGGCCGGCACGTGGGCTACCTCTCCCGCGAGGACGCGCGGCGCTACGGCCCGGCGGTGCGCCTGCTCGCCGAGCACGGCCGCGTGCTCGCCTGCGACGCGGTCGTCGGGGGGCGCGGCCCCGACGCGACCACGGACAACCTGGGCGTCTTCCTGGAGTTGCCGCGTGCGCCCGAGGCGCTGCTCGAGGCCCGGGCCCTCGTGCGCTGATGGGCCGCGGGCCGAACCGATCGGCCCCGGCCTGCGTATCCAGGGCCGGATGACGGTGAGTGACGCCCAGCTCATCGGACGGCTCGCCAACGACCCCACAGGGGAGGGGCTCCGCACGCTCTATCGCCGCTATGCGGGCGAGCTCTACGGCTTCGCCCTGAACTCACTCAACGATCGCGGCCTCGCCGAGGAGGTCGTGCAGGACGCGTTCACGAGCGTGTGGCGCCACGCCGACCGCTTCGACCCGGAGATCGGCAGCTTCCGGACCTGGCTCTACGGCCTCGCGCGCAACCGCATCGTGGACATGCGCAGGCGCGCGTCGGTGCGCCCGGCCGTGGCCGCCGGCGAGGAGGTCGAGGAGCGGGGCGAGGTCGACCGCTCGCTCGACGAGGCGATGCTCCGCTGGCAGATCGCCTCCGCGCTCACGCGGCTGAGCCCCGACCACCGCGAGGTCATCCGCATGGCGCACTTCCAGGCCCTCACGATGCGCGAGATCGCCGCGGCGCTCGGGCTGCCGCTCGGCACCGTGAAGAGCCGGAGCTACTACGCGCTCCGGCACCTGCGGCTCGTGCTCGACGAGATGGAGGTCGGACGGTGAGCGGCTGCGACCACACCCGCGAGCTCCTCGGCGGCCACGTGCTCGGCGGGCTCTCGGACGAGGAGACGCGCCTGGTCGAGGAGCACCTCGAGGGCTGCCCGCGCTGCGGGCGCGAGTACGCGGAGCTGGCCGGCCTGCCGGAGCTGCTCGACCTTGCCGGATCCGCCGACACGGAGCCCGAGGCGCCGCCGCAGTCGCTCGAGGAGGCCGTGCTCGACCGCTTCGCCCGCGAGCGCCGCGGCCTGGCGCCCCCCACGCGGATGCCCCGCCGCGGCCTCCGCGTGGGCGCGGCGCTGGCCGCGGCCGCCGCGGTGGCGCTGGCGGCGCTGGCGATCGCGGGGGTGTTCGACTCGGAGCGCGCAGAGGCCTACGGCCACGTGGACATGAGGGGACACGGCGGCGGGGCGTGGGCCGAGCTCCGCTCGGTGCGGGCTGGCACGGAGATGAAGCTCAGGGTCTGGGGGCTGGAGCGCGCGCGTCCCGGCTCGTACGACGTCTGGTGCGTCGCGGAGAGCGGCCGCTGGATCAGCGGCGGCAGCTTCGACGTGGACGCGAACGGCCGGGCCGAGGTTGAGCTCACCTCGGCCGCGCGGGCCGGCCAGTACCACCGCATGCTCGTCACGCGCGGCCGGAAGGACGGCCGCGGCGTCGTGCTGGCGGGTCGCGTGGAGTACTGAACCCCGGCGGCCCGGATCGCGTATCCCCCGGGGTGAACGTCAAGCGCATCGCCATCCTGATCCTGCTCGCCGGCACGCTCGCACTCGGGGCGTGCGGAGGTGACGACGACGAGAGCGAGCCGGCCGCCGCGGCCTCGGGCGGCGGCGAGACGGTCAAGGTCTCGGCGACCGAGTTCGAGTTCACGCCTTCCAGCCCGTCGGTGGAGAAGGCGGGCACGATCACCTTCGACGTCACGAACGACGGCAGTGTCGACCACGCGCTCGAGGTCGAGGGGCCGGGCGACGAGGTGGAGACCGACACGATCCCGGCGGGCCGGTCGGCGAAGCTCACGGTCGACCTGAGCAAGGCCGGTACCTACGAGATGTACTGTCCGATCGGCAACCACCGCCAGATGGGAATGGAGGGCACGATCAAGGTCGCCGCCGGCGGCGGTCAGCCGGCCGAGGACGAGGGCGGCGGCTCGGACGACTCCGGCCGCGGCGGCTACTAGCGCCCGCCGGCGGGTGCCGCGGGTCCAGCCGGGGTCGACGAGGCCGTGGCCGCCGCTCGAGCCCGCGCGGGCTGAGCGGCGGCCCGGGTCCGGCGCTAGTGGGCGCCGCCGATGAAGGAGGCGGTGGAGGACTCGTCCGGGCCGGGGGACGAGGTGGAGGTACGGCCCACCACGGCGGCGGTCGACGCCTCGTCCTTGCCTGACGACGAGGACACGACGGGAGCGCTCGAGACCGCGGCGGCCACGCCGGCCTCGTTGGGGCCGGTGGTCGCCGGCTCGCTGATCACGATGGCGGCCGGCGCCGTGCTGCTGGAGCTGTCGTCGACCAGCGCGTAGATGCCGGTCGCTCCGGCGGCTCCGATGGCCAGGGCGACGATGGGGGCCACGAGGGCCCGTGTATCGGGAAGATGTGCGGCGTACTGCATCACTCTCACCTCCTGTGTGGGGGACCAGCTGCGAGAACGTGCATGTTCTAAACGCGGGGGTCCCGGCCGAGTGAGGGCGTGATCACGCTCGGAGCTAGCTCACACTCGCAACCGCCGCCGGAGCGGCGCACCAATAGGACCATTTGTCTAGCCTGATGGGTGCGCTTGGACCCGCTGAAGGACTCGCCGGCGGTGCCCCTCGACGTGGTCACCGCACCAGAAGATCCGCCGGCACCGCGGGGTCGACGACGCATGCGCGCGCCCGCCGGCGACACCGATCCGCCCCTTCACGTCCGGCCGGCACTCGACGGATTCCGGGCGTTGGCGGTTCTCGCGGTGGCCGCCGCGCATGCCGGCAGCTTCCTGGTCCCGGATGTGCAGCCGTGGCCGCTTCAGGGCGGCTTCCTCGGCGTGGACCTGTTCTTCGTTCTGTCCGGCTTCCTGATCACCGGGCTCCTGCTCGCCGAGCTCGACGCCCGGCGTCGCATTCGACTCGGCCGGTTCTACGGCCGCCGGCTCATGCGGTTGGTGCCCGCGCTCGTCGGCCTGCTCGCGGCGCACTGGGTGTACACGCTGATCGTGAACTACAGCGTGTCCTCGGAGTGGAACGCGACGCTCTACGCGCTGACGTTCTCGTCGAACTGGCAGGTCACTCTCGGCATCGACCCGGCGGTCGACGTGCCCCTCGACCTCCTGCACCTGTGGACGCTCGGGATCGAAGCCCAGTTCTACCTCGTGTGGCCGCTGCTCCTGTGGCTGATCCACCGCGTGTCGCCGTCGGGGCGGAACCTCGTCGCGTGGATCGGCGGGGCGATCGCCGTCGTGGTCGTGGTCCGGGCGCTCGAGTTCAACGCCTGGGACGAGCCGGCGCTCGTCTACACCCGCTTCGACACGCGCGCTGACGCCCTGCTGGTGGGCGCGCTGCTCGCCGTGCTCGTGGCCCGCGGGGTGCGGCCACCGGCCCACGTCGAGAGAGCCCTCGCGTGGATCGCCGGAGCCGGCCTCGTGGTGGCGCTGGTCTTCGCCTACCCGGCCGCCCCGTCTCTCTACTGGGGCGGCTTCACGCTGGTCGCGCTCGGGGGCGCGCTCCTGATCGCACGCGCCTTCGACGGCCGCAGCCCGCTCGCGCGCGTCCTGTCCACCCGCCCGCTGCGCGCGATCGGGCTCGCCTCCTACTCGATCTACCTCTGGCACCTTCCGTTGTTCATCTGGTCCGTGCGCATCGACAGCATCCCGCTGCGGCTGATCGTCGCGTTCGGCCTGACGGCCGTCGCCTCCGCCGCGAGCTACGCCCTGCTCGAGCGGCCGTACATGCGCCGCCGGGGCCGCGTCCCGTCACGGCCGAAGGTCGCGCGCGAGACAGCCTGAGCGCCGGCGACCGCCGGGCGTACGACGGTTGCCCCTGGACGGCGCCGTGGGAGTCGTGAGACAGTTGCCGCGAGTCCCACAGGTCGCCGGCAAGGAAGCCCGGGCTGCCCCGACCGTCTGGAGCATCGATGAAGCGCTTGCTGCTTTCGCTGGTCCTGCTCGCCGCCACCGCCGGCTGCTCGCTCGGCCAGGCCGGGCCGGCCTCCGACCTCACGGAGACGACGGCGACCCTGAACGCCGACATCGGCTCTAACCAGGGGGGCGAGGTCACGTACTGGTTCCGCTACGGCACCACGACCGACTACGGCACCGTGACGCCCGACCGCACGCTCGACTTCCCGGAGGGCCACATCGTGAGCGACCCGATGATCCCGGTGTCGGAGCCGGTCACGGGACTCGAGCCGAACACCACCTATCACTTCCAGGTGTGCACCTCCCCGGGGATCGAGCCCGGCTCCAGAGGCTGCACGCCCCAGGACCACACGTTCACGACCGGGCCCTTCCCGGAGATCGCCTTCAGCAGCGCTCGCGGCGATGAGGCCGAGAGCGAGATCTACGTCATGGACGCCGACGGCGGCGCCCCGACGAACGTGTCGAATCATCCGGCCTCCGACTACGAGCCGGTCTGGTCGCCTGACCGCAGCAGGATCGCCTTCACGTCGAACCGCAGCGGCAACCTGGATGTCTGGGTGATGGACGCCGATGGAGGCAACCCCGCCAACCTGACCGAGAACGAGGCCTGGGACGGGGAGCCGGCCTGGTCGCCGGACGGGACGAAGATCGCGTTCATGTCGTTCCGGGACGGGAACGACAACACCGAGGTCTACGTCATGGACGCCGACGGCGGCAACCAGACGAACCTGTCGAACAGCGAGGACAGCGACTCGTCACCGGCGTGGTCCCCGGACGGCAGCAAGATCGCCTTCACGTCGAGTCGCGACGGGAACCAGGACATATTCGTGATGGACGCCGACGGGACCGACCCGGTCAACCTGTCGAACCACGCGCTCGCCAGCCACAACCTGATCCCGGCCTGGTCGCCCGACGGTACGAAGATCGCCTTCACGGCCACGCGGGACGGGAACTGGGAGGTCTACGTGATGGATGCCGACGACGGCGGCAACCAGACCAACCTCACGAACGACCCGGGGCTCGACTTCTGGCCGGTGTGGTCGCCCGACGGGACGAAGATCGCGTTCGCCACCGACCGCGGCACCGACCGCGAGATATACGTCATGGACGCCGACGACGGTGACAACCAGACCAACCTCACGGAGGACCCGGCGTTCGACAACGAGCCGTCCTGGGCCATCGGCGGCTGACGCCGCCGGCCATGGCTCAGCGGTTGTGGTTGACGACCTCGACGTTGTGCCCGTCGGGGTCGAGGACGAAGGCGCCGTAGTAGCCCGGGTGGTAGACGGGGCGCTCGCCGGGCCCGCCGTGGTCCTCGTACCCGGCGGCCAGCGCGGCGGCGTGGAAGGCCCGCACCGTTGCGTCGTCCCGGGCGGGAAAGGCGAGATGGACGTGCTCGGTCAGCGGCCGCTCGTCGTCGATCAGCGAGAAGCTGTAGTCGTCGCCGGTGAACTGCACGCGCCCGGGCTCGTCGTCGCCCAGGCGGATCCCGGTGTGCGGCGCGATCGTCTCGTAGAAGCGCTTGGACGCCTCGAGGTCGGCCACGCGGATCCATAGGTGGTCGACGCGGCCGGGGGGCACAGGGCTCGACCGCCCGCTGTGCACGGCCTCGGCGCTGTTGCCGTCCGGGTCGAGCAGGAAGCCGCCGTAGTAGTCGGGCCCGTAGACCGGGCGCGGCCCGGGCGGGCCGTCGTCGCGGTAGCCGGCGTCGATCCCCGCCCGCCAGAAGGCGTCCACGGCCTCGCGGGTCGGCGCGCGGAAGCCGACGTGCAGCGCGCGGGTCACGGGGTGCTCGCGGTCCGCCGGCCCGATGTCCCAGTCCTCCCACTCGACGAGCTCGGCGTCCGCGTGACTGGGCTCCACGCCCAGCACGGAGAGCACGGTGCGGTAGAAGCGCTCGGACGCGGCGAGGTCCGAGACGGCGATGGCGACGTGGTCGAACACCTTGCCGAGGCTAGCCGCGGTCCTGCTCGGCCGGGTGCGACGATCTGAGGCCATGCTGATCTACTCGATGGGCGTCTCGGTGGACGGCTTCATCGCCGACCGCGTGGGCGCGTTCGGGTGGACGGCCCCCAGCGACGAGCTGTTTCGCTTCCACACCGCGCTGGTGGGCGAGCTCGGCGGCTATCTGTGCGGCCGCAGGCTCTACGAGACGATGCTGGTGTGGGAGACGGATCCGTCGATGCGCGACACCGAGCTGCGGGCCGCGTTCGCCGACGTCTGGTGCGCGCTCCCGAAGGTCGTCTTCAGCCGCACGCTGGACAGCGTCCAGGGAAACGCCCGGCTCGCCCAGGCCTCGGTGGCCGAGGAGGTCGCTGCGGCGATCGACGCGACCGACAGGGACGTCTCGATCGGCGGCGCCGGCCTGGCCGCGCAGGCGATCGAGCTCGGCCTCGTCGACGAGCTGCGGATGTTCCGCCATCCGGTCGTGGTGGGCGGCGGCACCCCCTTCCTGCCACCGGTCACCGAAGACGTCCCGCTGGACCTGATCGAGACCAGGACGTTCGGCTCGCGGGTGATCTACGAGCGCTACAGGCGCTGAGAGCAGCATGAGTGGCGAGATCCTTTTCCGGGCACGGGTAGGCCATGCGCGCTGCGGTCTTCAACGAGCCAGGATCCATCACGGTCGCGGACAGGCCCGATGCCGCGGTCCGCGAGCCGACCGACGCGGTCGTCCGGGTCGTTCTCAGTTGTGTCTGCGGGTCTGACCTCTGGTACTACCGCGGGGACTCGCCATTCGAGCCGGGCCCGATCGGGCACGAGTTCATCGGGGTCGTCGAGGACGTGGGAGCGGAGGTGCGCGACATCGCGGAGGGCGACTTCGTCATCGCGCCCTTCGCGTTCAGTGACGGCACCTGCCCGCACTGCCGCCACGGGATCACGAGCGCCTGTGCGGCCGGCGGCTTCTTCCCGGCGAACGGCGATGGCGGCCAGGGCGAGGCGGTCCGCGTCCCGCTTGCCGACGGGACACTCGTGCCCGTCCCCGGCTCGGGCCACTCCGAGGACTTGATGACATCGCTTCTCGCGCTCTCGGATGTGATGGCGACCGGCCACCACGCCGCCGTGTGCGCCGGAGTCGACGAAGGGGACGTGGTCGCGGTGGTGGGCGACGGCGCGGTCGGTCTGTGCGGCGTGCTCGCGGCCGCGCGACTGGGCGCCGATCGCATCATCGCCCTCAGCCGCAACCCTGACCGCCAGAAGCTTGCCCGTGGCTTCGGCGCCACCGACGTGGTCGAACAGCGGGGGCAGGACGCAACGGAAGCGGTCCTTGCCTTGACCGACGGCGTCGGCGTGGACGCCACGCTTGAGTGCGTCGGCACGGGTCAGTCGATGGACACCGCGATCTCGATCGCGAGGCCGGGGTCGATGGTCGGCTACGTCGGTGTGCCACACGGGGTCGAGTTGCCGCTCGGAGAGATGTTCTTCCGCAACAAGGGGGTTCTGGGTGGCTCCGCCCCGGTGCGGGCCTACATCCCCGAGCTGCTCGACGACGTGCTGGCGGGGCGACTCGACCCCGCGCCGGTCTTCGACTTCGAAACCGACCTCAACGGCGTGCAGGACGCCTACGAGGCGATGGACGAGCGCCGCGCGATCAAGTCGCTGCTGCGCGTCGGAACGGCCTGACATGACCATCGCCGCGCCCCAGGTCCTCCAGCTGAACGACGACATCACGATGCCCGCTCTGGGATTCGGCGTCTTCCAGACCCCGCCCGAGGAGACCGCTGCCTCCGTCGAGACGGCGCTCTCCGTGGGCTACCGGTTGATCGACACGGCCGCCGCCTACGGCAACGAGCGCGAAGTCGGCGAGGGCATCCGCCGGTCCGGCATCGCCCGTGATGACGTCTTTGTCGAGACGAAGGTCTGGATCAGCGACTACGGCTACGACGCGACGCTGCACGCCTTCGACAAGAGCGCCGGCAAGCTCGGCGTCGATCAACTCGATTTGCTGATCCTGCATCAGCCCATGCCGAGCCGCTTCGACCTCACGCTCGACGCGTATCGGGCGCTGGAGAAACTGCTGGCCGACGGCAAGGTGCGCGCCATCGGAGTCAGCAACTTCATGCCCGAGCACCTCAACCGGCTACTGACCGAGACGTCCGTCGTGCCGGCCGTGAACCAGATCGAGCTCCATCCCTACTTCCAGCAGCGTGAGCTCCAGGCACTCCACGGCGAGAAGGGCATCGTGACGCAGGGGTGGTCCCCGATCGGAGGCATCACGTCCTACCGGGACAGCGAGAAACGCACCTTCGATGACCCCACGCTGATCGACATTGCCCGCCGGCACGGCAAGTCGGCCGCTCAGGTGATGCTGCGCTGGCACCTCCAGCAGGGACGCTCCGCGATCCCCAAGTCGACGAATCCCGCCCGCATCGCTGAGAACTTCGGCGTCTTCGATTTCGAGCTGACGACCGAGCAGATCGAGGCGATCGACGCGCTCGATACGGGCGTCCGCGGCGGGCCGGACCCCAACAGCATCACCCTCGAAGCCTTCGGCCGGGAAATCCCCGAGGCTTGACCGCCGGCGCCGGGGACCGGAAGCGGCGCTCTGCGGACGAGGAAGCTGGGAAGTACCGCCACGGGGATTCGAACCCCGGTTTCCGCCGTGAGAGGGCGGCGTCCTAGTCCCCTAGACGATGGCGGCCC
>JAFGJG010000025.1 GCA_016929195.1 Thermoleophilaceae bacterium | reverse complement strand
CGGCGCCGCAACGCCCAGCTCGTCGAGACGCTGGAGCGCTACCTCGGGGCCCGCTGCAGCGTCGCGGCAAGCGCCCGCGCCCTGTACATCCACCCAAACACGGTGCGCCAGCGGCTCGAGCGCGTCGAGCGCGTCACGGGGCTCAAGCTGGCCGGCGAGGACCTGCTGTCGCTCGAGCTCGCGCTCAAGGTCGCGCGCCTCCACCGGGTGCGCGGGGAGTAGACCGGTGACGCCAGAGCCAGACCCTGAAAACCGCGTAGCCGAACACGTGGAACATGAAGACGAGCAGCACCCACCACGCCTTCGGGAGAAACGGCATGTCCTTCTCCTGCCAGAGCTCCAGCCCGGTCAGGTAGCAGAGGATCAGGAGGGCCACGAGCAGGATCACCGGAGCCTGCTGCGTCAGCACGAAGAGGATCATGGGCGCGCGCACCATATAGGCGGGGTCCGGGCGTGACCATACGCGCGAAGCTCTACGCGGCGATCGTCCTGACGATCCTCGGGCCGCTCGCCACGACCGGCGTGGCGCTGACGGCGATGAACGACCTCGGCGGGCGCTTCGACGAGGTGCAGGAGCGCGCGAGCCACGAGCGGCTCGCGCTCCAGCTCAAGTTCGGCGTGACCGACGTGAACGGCTGGCAGACGGCCTACGGGTACGACTCCGGGCGCTCGCGGCCCGTCTTCGAGGACTCGGTGGCCGCGTTCCGGCGCGACCTCCGCCGGGCCGAGGACGTCTTCACCGACCCGCGCGAGCGCGCCCTGGTGGGCGAGCTGCGAGCCGAGTTCGCCCGCTTCATGGAGCTCGACCGGCGAGCCTACGCGGCGCTGAGAGCCGGGCGCGAGGGCGTCACGAAGGCGATCTTCCTCGGACCCGAGCTCGTCAGCTTCAGGTCGATGGCCGCGACCGCGGAGCGGCTCGCCCGCTACGAGCAGCGGCGGGCGGAGGCCACCGAGCAGGCGTTCGACGACGAGCGTGACGACGCCCGCAAGCGGCTGATCGCCGTGGCGCTGGGCGCGGCCTTCGTGATCGTGCTCCTGCTCGTCACGGCCTGGGACGTGGCCCGGATGGCGCTGGAGGGCGAGCGCCGCACGCGCGACGAGGCGGAGTAGCCGCCGGCCATGCTCGACGACGTAACCCTGACGCTGAGCCTGCTCCTCAGCGCGGCGCTCGTCGCGCGCTTCGCCGCGAGCATGCTCCCGGTCCCCGAGATCCTCGTGCTCGTGGCCGTGGGCGCGCTGCTCGGCGGCTCCGTCCTCGACGTGGTCGACGTGCCGCTCGACTCGCTCGGCGCCCAGCTGCTGTTCACGCTCGGCGTCTCGATGATCCTCTTCTACGGTGGGCTCAACCTGTCGCTGCCGGTGCTGCGCCGGGTGTGGATCGGCCTGGGGCTGCTCGCCGTCCCCGGCGTGCTGCTCACGACCCTGATCACCGGCCTGGCCGCCTATGCCGTCTTCGACCTGCCCCTGGAGGGGGCGCTGCTGATGGGCGCGCTGCTCTCCCCGACCGACCCGGCCATCCTGATCCCGCTCTTCATCCGCTCGCGCCTGCGCGAGAAGGTCGCCCAGACCGTCGTGGCGGAGTCGGCGTTGAACGACCCGACCGGCGCGGTCCTCGCGCTCGCCCTCGCGGGCGTGATCCTGAGTGGCGAGTCGTCGCTCTCGCACCCCGTCGAGGAGTTCGTGGTCGACCTCGGCATCAGCACGGTGATCGGCGTCGTGGCGGGCATCGGCCTGGCCGCCGCGATCTCGAGCCACCGCGCCGGCATCTGGCGCGAGTCGTCTGCGCTCGCGGTGCTGACGGTGATCTCGATCAGCTACTTCTCGCTCGACTCGGCAGGCGGCAGCGGCTACCTCGGTGCGTTCGTCGCCGGCCTGATCGTCGGCAACATGGAGCACCTGGGCCTGGCGATGCATTCGGAGCACGAGCAGGAGATGCGCCAGTTCGCCTTCAACGTCGCCGACCTCGTGACGCTGTTCATCTTCGTCGTGCTGGGGGCGAACATCCCGTTCGAGGAGCTGGGGGAGAACCTGCTCCCGGCGCTTGCGGTGCTCGCCGCGCTGCTGCTCGTGGCCCGTCCGCTCACCGTGCTGTCGTGCCTGCTGCCTGACCGGGGCGCGGGCTGGACCCGGCACGAGCTCGCGTTCATCTGCTGGACCCGGGAGACCGGAGTCGTGCCCGCTGCGCTCGTGGGCGTACTCGCCGGGCTCGGTGTCCCCGACGGCGACCTCTACGCGAGCGTCGTCGCGCTCGCGATCATCCTCACGCTGCTGTTACAGGCGCTGCCCGCGCGCTGGCTCGCCGAGCGGCTCGATCTCCTCGAGGCTCAGTAGAGCTGGAGGTAGCGGTCGACCTCCCATTGGGAGACGACGTTGTGCCACTCGCTGAACTCCTCCTGCTTCTTGCGCACGTAGTAGTCCACGTAGTCCCCGGTGGGCGTGGACCCGAGCGCGGCGCGCAGGACGTCGTCCTGGGCGAGCTCGCGGGTGGCGTCGAGAAGCGTGGGCGGGAGCAGCTCCACCCCGAGCGCGGAGCGCTCCTCCTCGCTCAGCTCGTGGAGGTTCAGCTTCGTCGTCGGCTCGCCGGGATCCAGGTCGCGCTCGATCCCGTCGAGGCCGGCGGCGAGCGTCACCGCCGCGCCGAGGTAGGGGTTGCACGAGCCGTCGACCGTGCGGTCCTCGATCCGTCCGGCCGCGGGGATGCGCAGCATCTGCGTGCGGTTGTTGTACCCGTAGCTCACGTAGACCGGGGCCCAGCTGGAGCCGCTGCGCGTTCCCACGATCAGCCGCTTGTACGAGGTCACCGTCGGAGCGGTGACCGCGATGTAGGCCTTCGCGTGCGCCTTGAGCCCGCCGATGAACCGGTAGGCGGTCTCCGAGAGGCCCATGCCGCGCGGATCCTCCGAGGGGTCGACCTCGAAGACGTTCTCGCCGTCCTTCCAGAGGCTCATGTGGAAGTGGCAGCCGTTGCCCGTCAGGTGCGAGAACGGCTTCGGCATGAACGTGGCGATCATCCCGCGCTCCTGGGCGAGCGACTCGACCATGTAGCGGAAGAAGATCGCCCGGTCGCACGTGGTAAGGGCGTCGGCGAACTCGAAGTTCTGCTCGAACTGGCCGTTGGCGTCCTCGTGGTCGGTCGCGTAGTTGCCCCACCCGAGCGCCGTGATGTTCCTTGCCACCATCGAGACGAAGTCGAGGTTGCGCGTCAGGCCGCGCATGTCGTAACACGGCTGGTCGAGGTCGTCCATCGGGTCGGCGAGCTCGATCGTGCCGTCGTCGCGCTTGCGGACCAGGAAGTACTCGAGCTCGGCCCCGAGCTTGAACTCGTAGCCGAGCGAGGCGGCGCGCTCGAGCTGGCGGCGCAGGATCGTGCGCGGGCAGTAGGGCCACTCCTCACCCTCCACGTGCACGTCGCAGGCGAAGCGCGCCACCCCGGGCTTCCACGGCAGCGGCGTGAGTGAGCGGATGTCGGGCATGGCCGCCATGTCGGGATCGTGCGGCTGCTGGCCGATGTCCCCGGCGGCAAAGCCCGCGAACCCCGCGCCGTCCTCGAGGAGCCCGTCGAGATGCGTGGCCGGGACGAGCTTCGCGCTCGGCTTCCCGTGCATGTCCACGAACTGTGCGAACAGGAACTCGATGCCGCTCTCGGCGATGTAGCGATCGACGTCGGCGCGTGACGTGGGTGCGGTGAATGGCTCAGTCATCGGGTCCGCAAGCTATCCGCTGCATGCGGCTCAAGCAATGTAGGAACCGCACATACACACCCCGCTAATTGTGCGCCGGACTACGTGGGTCCGTACACGTCCCGGTCCTAGACTCGGTGGTCTATGTGCGGAATCGCGGGACTCTTCTCCAAGTCGCTCGAGGTGAGCGACGGGCTCGGCGGGCACCTCGGCGAGATGCTCCTCCAGCTGAGCGACCGCGGCCCGGACAGCGCCGGAGTGGCCTTCTACCGCGATCCCGCGCCGGCGGGCTCGAGCAAGCTGTCCCTGTTCGGGCCCCCCGGCTGTGCGTGGGACGCGCTCGCCCGCGAGGTGGGCGCCGGCGAGCCCGAGCTGCGCGGCAGCCACGCCGTGCTCGTGGTCGACATGCAGGCGGAGGCGGCGGAGGCCTGGGTCCGCGAGCGCCATCCCGAGCTGCGCGTCATGAGCGCCGGCCAGGCGATCGAGATCTACAAGGAGGCGGGCCCGCCGCGCGAGTTCGTCGAGCGCTTCGGGCTGCGCGAGCTCCAGGGCAGCCACGCGCTCGGGCACACGCGGATGGCGACCGAGAGCCGCGTCACGACCGAGCACTCGCACCCCTTCTCCACCGGGCTCGACCTCTGTCTCGTCCACAACGGCTCGCTGTCGAACCACAACCGCCTGCGCCGGCGGCTGCGACGCGAGGGCATCGAGTTCCAGACCGACAACGACTCCGAGGTGGCGGCCGGGTACCTGACCTGGCGGATGCGCGAGGGCGCCTCGCTCGAGCGGGCGCTCGAGGGCTGCCTCGAGGACCTCGACGGCTTCTACACGTTCGCGGTCGGCACGGCCGAGGGCTTCGCGGTCCTGCGCGACCCGATCGCCTGCAAGCCGGCGGTGATGGCGGAGACGGACGACTGGGTGGCGATGGCCTCCGAGTACCGCGCCATCGCGGTGCTCCCGGGCGCCGAGGAGGCGACCGTCTGGGAGCCCGAGCCCGGCCGCGTCTACAGCTGGGAGCGGGCGCGCGTCGCATGACCGAGGTGGACCTCGCGGTCACCTCGCTGCGGGACCTCAACGCGGCGCTTCACGGGCCCGACCCGGCGCCGCGGTGGCGCGTCGCGAACCCACGCGGGGCACACGCGCTCGCCGCGGGAATCGACGCTCCCGTGGAGGTCGAGGTCGACGGGCACGTGGGCTACTACTGCGCCGGGATGAACAAGCAGGCCACGGTGCGCGTGCACGGCAACGCCGGCACTGGCGTGGCCGAGAACATGATGTCGGGCACCGTCGTCGTCGAGGGCAACGCGAGCCAGTCGGCGGGCGCCACGGCGCACGGCGGGCTTCTCGTCATCCACGGCGACGCCTCGGCCCGCTGCGGCATCTCGATGAAGGGCGCGGACATCGTGGTCCACGGCTCGGTCGGGCACATGAGCGCGTTCATGGCGCAGAAGGGCCGGCTGGTCGTGTGCGGTGACGCGGGCGACGCGCTCGGCGACTCCATCTACGAGGCGCGCCTCTACGTGCGCGGTGAGGCGGCCGGCCTCGGGGCCGACTGCGTCGAGAAGGAGATGCGCGACGAGCACAGGGACGAGCTCCGCGAGCTGCTCGAGCGGGCCGGAGTCGAGGGCGCCGAGCCGTCCCAGTTCCGGCGCTACGGCTCGGCGCGCCGGCTCTACAACTTCCACGTCGACCACGCGGGCGAGTACTGATGGGAAGGCCAGGCTGGCATCCGGGGCTGCGCGAGTCCGCGCTCTTCGACCGCAACGTCATCCACGAGATCCAGCGCGCGGCCCGCGAGGGCATCTACGACATCCGCGGCTTCGGCGCCAAGCGCGAGGTGCCTCACTTCGACGACCTGCTGTTCCTCGGAGCGAGCATGTCCCGCTACCCGCTCGAGGGCTACCGCGAGCGCTGCGACACGAACGTGGTGCTGGGCGCCCGGCACGCGAAGGCGCCGCTCCGCCTGGACATCCCGATCACGATCGCGGGCATGAGCTTCGGCGCCCTGTCGGCGCCGGCGAAGGAGGCGCTCGGCCGCGGAGCCAGCGAGGTGGGCACGAGCACGACGACGGGCGACGGCGGCATGACGCCCGAGGAGCGCGGCCACTCGAAGACGCTCGTCTACCAGCTGCTGCCCTCGCGCTACGGGATGAACCCGGACGACCTGCGGCGTGCCGACGCGATCGAGATCGTGGTCGGCCAGGGCGCGAAGCCGGGCGGGGGAGGGATGCTCCTCGGCCAGAAGATCTCCGACCGCGTGGCCGAGATGCGCGACCTCCCGAAGGGCATCGACCAGCGCAGCGCCTGCCGGCATCCGGACTGGACCGGCCCGGACGACCTCGAGATCAAGATCCACGAGCTGCGCGAGATCACCGACTGGGAGAAGCCGATCTTCGTGAAGGTCGGGGCCACGCGCCCCTACTTCGACACCGCGCTCGCGGTCAAGTCGGGCGCCGACGTCGTCGTGATGGACGGGATGCAGGGCGGCACGGCCGCCACGCAGGAGGTGTTCATCGAGCACGTGGGCATCCCGACGCTCGCCGCCATCCGCCCGGCGGTCGACGCGCTCCAGGACCTCGGGGTCCACCGCGAGGTGCAGCTGGTCGTCTCCGGCGGCGTCCGCTCGGGCGCCGACGTGGCCAAGGCGCTCGCGCTCGGGGCCGACGCCGTGTCGATCGGCGTGGCCGCGATCGTCGCGCTGGGCGACAACTCGCCCGAGTACGAGGAGGGCTACGAGGAGATCGGCTCGTCGGCCGGCTTCTACGACGACTGGCAGGAGGGGCGCGACCCGGCGGGCATCTCGACGCAGGACGACGACCTCGCGGCGCGCTTCGACGCCGAGCTCGGCGGGCGCCGGCTGGCCAACTACCTGCGGACCATGGTGCTCGAGGCGCAGACGATCGCCCGCGCCTGCGGGAAGTCGCACCTGCACAACCTCGAGCCCGAGGATCTCGTGGCGCTCACGATCGAGGCCGCGGCGATGGCGCGCGTGCCGCTGGCGGGCACCGGCTGGGTCCCCGGTCCGTCCGGTTGATCCAATAGACCAATTTGTTTAAGATGCCGCGGTCAGCGAGACGCACTTGTCCTACGTCCTGACCTGTCCAAACTGCGGCCCGCGAGAGGTCACCGACTTCGGCTTCGGGGGCGAGGTGAACCCGCGACCGCGGTCGGATCCGTCCGAGCGCGAGCTCGGCGTCTACAACTACTTCCGCCGCAACGTGGCGGGCGTCCAGCGCGAGTGGTGGTGCCACCGCTCGGGGTGCGGGGCCTGGTTCTACGCCGAGCGCGACACGCGCACGAACGAGGTGCTGCTGACCGAGCTGCCGGAGCCCGCCGCATGACGAGGCTTCCCCCGCAGGACGGCGAGCGCGTGGACCGCGAGCGCGAGGTCACCTTCACGTTCGACGGCAGGGAGGTCACCGGGCTCGAGGGCGACACCATCGGCTCGGCCCTGTTCGCCTCAGGGCGGCGGACCTTCTCGCGCAGCTTCAAGTACCACCGCCGCCGCGGCCTCATGTGCTGCGCCGGGCAGTGCCCCAACTGCCTCGTGCAGGTGGACGGCGCGCCGGGAGTGCGCGCCTGCACCGAGCCCGTCCAGGAGGGCATGGAGGTCGAGCACATGAACGCGCGGCCCTCGCTCGAGTTCGACGCGATGCGGGCCACCGACCTGTTCGGCGGCCCGTTCACCCCGCCCGGCTTCTACTACAAGACGTTCATCCGCCCGCGGCGGCTGTGGCCGCTCTACGAGAAGATCCTGCGCCACGCGGCCGGGCTCGGGAAGGTCCCGAAGGAGCAGGCCGAGCGCGAGTGGCGCACGGAGTACCGGCGCCGGCACGCGGACATCCTGGTCGTGGGCGGCGGCGCGGCCGGTCTCAGCGCCGCGATCGCGGCCGCCGAGCTGGGGGCCGACGTCGTGCTCGCCGACGAGGGCCCCGAGCCGGGCGGGCGGCTGCTGGCCGAGGGCAACCACGCGCGTGCGCGCGAGCTGACGGCCCGGGCGCGCGACCTCGGCGTGGAGCTGCTCACGTCGGCTCCGGCGCTCGGAGCGTTCGACGGGCTGGTGCCGGTCTGGGAGCGGGACACGCTCCACCAGGTCCGCGCCCAGCGAATCGTCTACGCGACCGGCGCGATCGAGCAGCCGCTGCTCTTCCCCGGGAACGACCTGCCGGGCGTGATGCTCTCCGGCGGGGCGGTTCGCCTCGCCACCCTCTACGGCATCAGCCCCGGGAGCCGCGCGGTGGTGGCCACCGTCGATGACCGCGGGCTCGAGGCCGCGGTCGCGCTGCTGGCGCGCGGGGTCGAGGTGGCGACGGTCGCGGACCTGCGCGAGCACGGGAACAGCGACGCCATGAAGCAGCTCATGCGCCAAGGCGTGCACGTCCTGCGCGGCGCCACCGTGCTCCAGGCCGAGGGTCGCTCGTCGCTCCAGCGCGTCACGCTCGGCCCGCCCGGCGCGGGCGAGGGCGGCGCCGGCGAGCACGAGCTCACGTGCGACCTGCTGGCGGTGTCCGGCGGGAGCGCGCCGGCCACGTCGCTGCTCGCGCAGTCGGGCGCGCGGACCCGCTACGACGAGCGGCTCGGCCACTTCGTCCTGAGCGAGATGCCCGAGGGCGCGCACGCCGCCGGCGAGGTCGCGGGGTCGGGAAGCCTGTTCGAGGCAGAGCGCTCCGGTGCGGTCGCCGGTGCGGGCGCGGCGCACGAGCTCGGGTTCGGGGACGACGAGTCACGCGCACGCGTGGAAACGGAGCGGAAGACCGTCCTGAACTCGCGCGACGGCATGCCGGAGGTCGCCGTGCCCCCGGCGGTCACCAGCTCGCGCCGCGGCAAGTGCTTCGCGTGCCTGTGCGAGGACGTGACCGCCAAGGACATCCACCTGAGCGTCGAGGAGGGCTACGACTCGATCGAGCTCTCGAAGCGCTACACGACCACCACGATGGGCCCCTGCCAGGGCCGCATGTGCCAGCTCCCCGCGGTCCGCCTGATGGCTGAGGAGACCGGCACGAGCCTCGCCGACGTCGGCACGACCACGGCGCGCCCGCCGTGGCACGCGGTGCCGATGGGCGCTCTCGCCGGGCGGCCGTTCGAGCCCGCCAAGCGCTCGTCGATGCACGCCCGCCACCGCGAGCTCGGGGCCAACGTGCTGTGGGCGGGCGACTGGCGGCGCGCGTACGACTACGGCGACCCGCGCGCCGAGGCGCTGGCGGTCCACGAGACGGCCGGGCTGATCGACGTGTCCACGCTCGGCAAGCTGATCGTGCGCGGCCCCGACGCCGGCGAGCTGCTCGACCGGCTCTACCCGAACCGGTTCTCCAACCTCGCCCCGGGCCGCATCCGATACGGCGTGATGGCGAGCGACGCGGGCCGGATCATGGACGACGGCACTATCTGCCGGCTCGACGACGACAGCTTCTACGTGACCACCACGTCGAGCGGCGCGGGGGCGGTCTACCAGTGGTTCTCGTGGTGGCTCGCCGACTGGCGCCTGAACGTGCACCTCACCGACGTGACGCAGGGCCTCTCGGCCGTCAACCTCGCCGGGCCCCGCGCGCGGGAGATCCTCGCGAGCCTCACCGACCTCGACTGCTCCGCCGAGGGCTTCGCGTACCTCGACGGCAAGCGCGCCGACGTGGCGGGCGTCCCCTGCCTGCTCCTCCGGATCGGCTTCGTGGGGGAGGTCGGGTACGAGCTGCACTTCCCGTCCGCGCACGGCGAGCACCTCTGGGACGCGCTGATGGAGGCGGGCGGGCCGCTCGGCCTGCGCCCGTTCGGCCTCGAGCCGCAGCGCCTCCTGCGGCTCCAGAAGATGCACATCCTCGTGGGGCAGGACACGGACTCGGAGTCCACTCCCTTCGGCGCCGCGATGCCGTGGATCGTGAAGCTGGACAAGGAGCAGCCCTTCATCGGCAAGTGGGCGCTCGAGAAGGCGGCCTCCGGCGAGCTCGAGACCACGCTCGTGGGCTTCAGGCTCGCCGACGGGCACGTGCCCACCGAGGGCGCGGTCGTGCTGCCGGACGGCGACGGCCCGGTCGGCCAGGTCACGAGCGCGCGCTTCTCGCCACAGCTCGGCGGCGTGATCGGCATGGCCTGGGTGCCTGTGTCGCTGGCGAAGGACGGGGCGTCGGTAACGATCTCGGACGAGGGCAGGCGCCTCCAGGCAGAGGTCGTCACGAAGCCGTTCTACGACCCCGACGGCGAGGTGCTGCGCTCGTGAGCTACGAGTTCCTCACCCCGGCTCCCACGGCGCTCGCGCGCAGCCCCATGGAGCGCCAGGCGCTCGCCGCCGGGGCGCGGCTCGAGCAGCGCGACGGCTGGAACGTGGCCGTGGCCTACGACGGCGAGCCCCCCGAGCGCGGGCGCTGCGCCGCGACCGCCGGGTTCGCCGACCGCTCGCACCTCGGCAAGGTCGAGCTCCAGGGCTCGCACGGCCTGCCCCTCGGCCAGGCGACGCGACGCGACGACGCCTGGTGGTGCCCGTTCACCCCCGAGAAGGCGCTCGTCCTATGCGAGCCGGCCGACACGGCGACGTTGCTCGAGCGGCTCGAAGGGACCTTTCCGACCGTCGTGGACCTCACCTCCGCGCTGGCCGCACTCACGATCTCCGGGCCGCTGGCGCGGGAGGTCTTCGCCCGCTTCACGGCCATCGATCTGCGCGACTCCGCCACCCCGGTCGAGGGCTTCCGGCCCGGCTCGGTCGGGCGCACCCCCGGTGCGATCCTGCGCGAGGCCGGCGAGAGCTGGCTGATGCTCTTCGGCGCGGCGCTCGGGAGCTACATGTGGACGGTCGTGGCGGACGCGGCGGAGAGCCTCGGCGGCGGCCCGGTCGGCGTCGACGCGCTGGCGGTTGCGAATGCGTGATCTGTTCCGCACCCGCCGCATGTGGCGCCGCCGCGGCGAGCTCAAGGACTCCTACGACGTCGTGATCGTCGGCGGCGGGTCCCACGGGCTCGCTGCCGCCTACTACCTCGCCAAGGAGCACGGCATCGGGAACGTGGCGGTGCTCGAGAAGAGCTACATCGGCTCGGGCGCGGCGGGGCGGAACACGACGATCCTGCGCGCCAACTACAAGACGCCCGAGGGCGCCCGCTTCTACGACGCCTCGCTGAAGCTCTACGAGGGGCTCGGGGCCGACCTCAACTTCAACCTGCTGTTCTCGCAGAACGGGCACCTCACGCTCGCGCACTCGGACCGCGCGATGTTCGTGATGGCGAACCGCGCGGAGGTCAACCGCATCAACGGCATCGACTCGCGCCTGATCCAACCCGACGAGATCAAGCGCCTGGCGCCCGCCATGCAGGTGGACGACCCGCACGCCGTCTATCCGATCCAGGGGGCTCTCTACCACCCGCCCGGCGGGGTCATCCGCCACGACGCCGTCGTGTGGGGGCTGGCGCGCGGCGCCGACCGCGGCGGGGCGGAGCTCCACCCGTACACCGAGGTGACGGGGATCGAGCGCCGGAACGGGAGCGTCGAGGGCGTGCGGACCAACCGCGGCACGATCAAGACCAAGACCGTGCTCAACTGCACCGCGGGCTGGAGCTCGATCGTGTCGGAGATGGCAGGGGTCGAGCTGCCGATCACCACGCACATCCTGCAGGCGTGCGTGACCGAGCCGCTCAAGCCGTTCCTCGACGTCGTGATCGTCTCGTCGCAGATGCACGTCTACATCTCGCAGACCGACCGCGGGGAGGTGCTGATGGGCGCGGAGATCGAGCCCTGGACCACCTACCGGATGCAGGGCACGCTCAACTTCCTGCAGGAGGTGTCGCGCCACGCGCTCGAGCTCTTCCCGCAGCTCGAGCGGGCGCGCATCCTGCGCAGCTGGGCGGGGCTCTGCGACCTCAGCCCGGACTACAGCCCGATCCTCGGCCGGACCGAGGTCGAGGGCTTCCACGTGAGCTCGGGCTGGGGGACCTACGGGTTCAAGGCCGCGCCGATCGTCGGCAAGACGCTGGCCGAGCTCGTGGCGACCGGGCGCACGCCCGACCTGATCGAGCCGTTCGCGCTCGAGCGCTTCTACGAGGACCGGCTGGTCTCCGAGCTGGCCGCCGCCGCCGTGAGCCACTGAAGGGGGAGAGAAGAGGATGAAGAGCAGTCTCGAGATCGCCCAGGAGGCCGAGCTCCAGCCGATCGATGCGATCGCGGAGCGGGCCGGGCTCGCACCGGACGAGTTCGAGCCGTACGGCCGCTTCAAGGCGAAGGTGTCGCTCGGGGTGGTGGACCGCCTGCGCGACGCCCCCGACGGCAAGCTCGTGTGCGTCGCCGGCGTGACGCCGACGAAGGCGGGCGAGGGCAAGACCACCACCGCCGTCTCGCTCACCCAGGGGCTCGGGAAGATCGGCCGCGAGCCGCTCCTCTGCCTGCGCGAGCCCTCGCTCGGCCCGGTGTTCGGCATCAAGGGCGGGGCGGCCGGGGGCGGCCTCACCCAGGTCGTGCCGATGGAGGACCTGAACCTCCACTTCACGGGCGACATCCATGCCGTGGGCGCCGCCAACAACCTGCTGGCGGCCCTGCTCGACGCCTCCATCCTCCACGGCAACCCGCACAAGATCGACGCGCTGCGCGTGGAGTGGAAGCGGGCGCTCGACATGAACGACCGGGCGCTGCGGCGGATCACGCTCGGCCTGGGCGGACGGGCGAACGGCTATCCGCGCGAGACCGGTTTCGACATCACGGCCGCCTCCGAGGTGATGGCCATCCTCGCCGTGTCGCGCGACCTCCAGGACCTGCGCAGGCGGCTCGGCTCGATCACAGTGGCCCGCTCCTACGACGGCGGCAAGCCGGTGTCCGCCGAGGACCTCGGCGCGGCCGGCGCTATGGCCGTTCTCCTGAAGGAGGCGCTCAAGCCCAATCTGATCCAGACGCTCGAGGGCCAGCCCTGCCTCATGCACGCGGGCCCGTTCGCGAACATCGCGCACGGCAACTCGTCGCTCGTGGCAGACCTGATCGGCCTGAAGCTCGGCGATCACGTCATCACCGAGTCCGGGTTCGGGTCGGACATGGGGATGGAGAAGCTCTTCAACATCGTCTGCCGCGGCGGCGGGATCCGGCCGAGCGCCGTGGTGCTCGTGGCCACGGTGCGCGCGCTCAAGCACCACGGCGGCATCGAGGACGACCCGCGCGTGGAGCGCGTGCGCGGCCTCGCCGCCATCGCGGAGGGCGCGAAGAACCTGCACCGCCACCTCGGGATCGTGCGGAGCTTCGGCCTCCCGTGCGTCGTGGCCGTGAACCGCCGGCCGGGCGACACGGACGACGAGGTGGAGCTCGTGCGGTCGCTCGCGATGGAGGGCGGCGCGGTGGCGGCCGAGGTGAACGACGGGTTCGCGCGCGGCGGCGAGGGTGCCGCCGAGCTGGCCGAGGCGGTGGCGGCCGCGGCCGATCAGCCCTCGGAGTTCAAGCTCACCTACGAGGACGACGATCCGATCGACGTGAAGATCAGGAAGGTCGCGAGCCAGGTCTACGGCGCGAAGGACGTCGTGTTCTACCTTGACGCCGAGCGCAAGATTCGCCAGTACACGGAGGACGGCCTGGACAAGCTGCCGATCTGCATGGCGAAGACGCACCTGTCCCTGTCGGCGGACCCGGCGCTGCTGAACGCCCCGGAGGACTTCGTCCTGCCGGTGCGCGACATCCGCGCGTACACGGGCGCCGGCTGGCTCGTGCCGCTCTGCGGCGACATCCAGCAGATGCCAGGCCTGGGCAAGGCCCCGGCCGCGCTCAACGTCGACATCGACGAGGAGGGGAGGACCGTGGGCCTCTTCTGATGTCGCGCAACCTGACCGACATCCTGCGCGCGCACGAGAGTGAGTCGCGCCCGACCGCGCTCGCGGTCCTGAGGGAGGCGATGGACGAGCGCGGCGAGGTCACGGACGAGGACCGCCGCCGCGCGGCCGCGCTGTCGGGGCTGCCGGAGGCCGCCGTCTACGGCGTCTCGACCTTCTACGACGACCTGGTGCAGCCGCGTGGGCGCCGGCACGTGGCGGTCTGCACCGGCACCGCCTGCTGGGCGTCCGACTTCGGCGCGCACGTGAAGGCGGCGGGCGATGCCCTCGGCCTCGCGCCGGGCGAGCGCTCCGGCGACGGCGAGCGCTCGCTGGCCGCCACCGTCTGCCTCGGCTTCTGCCACACGGCCGCCGCCGTGCGCGACGGCGGGCTGGTCGACGCCGGGCCGGGCTCGGTCGAGCGCGTCCTGGCCGGCGAGACGGCGCAGGCGCCCGAGCCCGAGAGCGCGAGCGTCCTCGACGAGCCCGTGCTCCTCGCGCCCGGCCGCTTCGACGGCCTCCGGCGGGCGCTGGCCGAGCTCACGCCGGAGCAGCTGCTCGAGGAGGTCAAGGCGGCGAACGTGCGCGGCCGCGGCGGGGCGGGCTTCCCCGCGGGCACGAAGTGGGAGTTCGCCGCGCGGGCGAAGGACCCGGACCGCGTGATCGTCGTGAACGGCGACGAGGGCGACCCCGGCTCGTACATCGACAAGCTCCTGATGGAGCGCAACCCCGAGCTCCTGCTCGAGGGCATGGCGCTGGCCGCCTACGCGGTCGGAGCGCGCCGGGGCTTCGTGTTCGTGCGCTCCGAGTACCCGCGCTCCACCCCGGCGCTGCGCGAGGCCGTCGAGCGCGCCCGCGCCGCGGGCGACCTCGGCGAGGACATCCACGGCAGCGGGTTCTCGTTCGACGTCGAGGTCGAGGAGGGCGCGGGGTCGTACGTGGTCGGCGAGGAGACGGCCCTGCTCGCCTCGCTCCAGGGGTTCCGCGGCACGGTCTCGGCGCGCCCGCCGTTCCCGGCCGAGCGCGGCTGGCACGGCAAGCCGACCGTCGTCCACAACGTCGAGACGCTCTGCAACATGCCCTTCATCGCCCTGAACGGGAGCGAGGCCTACGCGGCCCTCAGCCCCGGCGCCACGCAGGGCACGAAGCTCGTCTGCCTGAACGACCGCTTCGCGCGCCCGGGGATGTACGAGGTGCGCTTCGGAACGCCGGTCGCCGAGATCTGCGAGGAGCTGGGCGGCGGCCTCGTGGACGGCCACGAGATCAAGGCCGTGCAGATCGGCGGCCCGCTCGGCGGCATCCTGCCCGGCTGGAAGCTCGACACGCCGTTCGACTTCGACGAGCTGGCCGCCGAGG